>JAUIJH010000056.1 GCA_030431335.1 Alphaproteobacteria bacterium | reverse complement strand
TCCTCCGCTTCGGCCACGCGGGCCTCGGCGTTCTCCAGCGCGGCGGCGAGACGGGTTTCGGTGTTCTGCGCCTCGCGGGCGGCGGCTTCGGCGGTGCCGTGGGCCTTGCGGGCGGCCGCGACCTTGGCCCGCGCCATGGCGGCGGCCTGGCGGGCGGCGGCCTCGGCGGCGACGGCCTCGCGGGCGGCGGCGCGCGCGGCGGCGGCGTTGGCGTCGGCCGCCTCCTTGCGCGGGGCGAGGGCGGCGAGCTCGGCGTTGAGCGCGGCAAGGCGGTTCTTCTGCGACAGGCGCTCGGCGGCGGCGCTCGGCGCGCCGGCATTGCGGCAGAAGCCGTCCCAGCGCCACAGCGCGCCGGTGCGGCTCACGAGACGCTGGCCGGCGGCGAGGCGCGGCTGCAGGGCCGGCCCGTCCGCGTCGTCGATCACCGCCACCTGGGCGAGGCGGCGCGCCAGCTCGGCCGGCGCCTTCACCTTGTCGGCGAGGGCGACGCCGCCCGGCAACGGCGGGTCGGCGCCGGGGTTGAGCGTCCAGCGCAGCGCGGCATCGGCGCTGACCGGGGCCGACAGGTCGTCGCCCAATGCGACGGCGAAGGCGGTCTCGAAGCCCTCGGCCACCGCGCACGCCTCCAGCACCGCGTCGGTGCCGGCGTCCACGCTCGCGGTGAGGCGCGCGAGCGCCTTGGCTTCGGCCTCGCGGCCGGCTATTTCGCCGCGGATCGCCTCGGCGGCCTCGCGGGTCTCGGCCTCGGCGGCCTTCAGCGGCGGCAGCGCGGCTTCGGCCTCGACAAAGGCGATGCCGGCACCGGCCTCGGCCTCCTCCAGCACGGCGAGCTCGGCGGCGGTGCGTTCCACCGCCTTCATGGCATCGACCTCACGGGCGGCGACGAGGTCGCGCGCGAGCCGCTGGGCCTGGGACTTCGCGGTGGCGACATCGGCCTCGGCGCGGCGCCTGGCGGCCTCGGCCGCGTTGTGGGCGGCGAGCACGGTGGCCGCCCGTTCCACGGCCTGGGCGGCGGCACGGTCGGCCTCCTCGGCCGCTTCGGCCAGGCGCAGCGCCCCCGCTTCCAGCGCCTCGATGCGCGCGTCGCAGCCCTCGTTGGCCTTTTCCAGGCTCGCCTGCTCGCCGGCGAGGCGTTCCACGGCGCGGGCGGCGTCCGCCTCCGCGCCGTCCTGGCGGGCGAGATCCTTGGCGAGCGCCTCGCAATTGGCCTTGAGCGTGGCGAGGCGGGCCTCGGTCTGGCGGTCCTTCTCGTTCAGCGTCGCGAGTTCGGCGGACAGGCGCTGGCGTGCCGCGAGAGCCGCGGCCTCCGCCTCGCGCAGCGCCGGCATCGCGTGGCTGGCGGCCGCCTCCTCGGTGGCGGCGCGGGTCTGCTCGGCGGCGGCCTCGGCGAGGGCGGCCTTCGCGGCCGCGAGCGCCGCCTCGGTGTCGCGCACGCCCTTGCGCGCCTCGGTCCAGCGCAGATGGTGGACCGTCGCCTCCAGGGTGCGGATCTCGGCCGAGATCGCCTTGTAGCGATTGGCCTGGCGCGCCTGCCGCTTGAGCTGGTCCATCTGGCGCTCGACCTCGCCGGCCACGTCGTCGACGCGCGACAGGTTCTGCTCGGCCTGATTGAGCTTGAGCGAGGCCTCGTGCTTGCGCGCCCGCAGGCCCGAGATGCCGGCGGCCTCCTCCAGGATGTTGCGCCGGTCGGTGGGCTTGGCGGCGATCAGCTCGGCCACCTGCCCCTGCCGCACCATGGAGGGCGAGCGCGAGCCGGTGGCCGCGTCCGCGAACAGGAGCTGCACGTCGCGCGCGCGCACGCCCTTGCCGTTGACGCGGTAGTCGGAGCCGAGCGCGCGGGTGATCGTGCGCGTGACTTCCAGGTGGTCGGCGTTGTTGAGTTCGGCGGGGGCGGACCGGTCCGTGTTGTCCAGGAACAGCGTGACTTCGGCGGTGTCGCGCGTGGCGCGGCGGCCGGACCCGGCGAAGATCACGTCGTCCATGGACGAGCCGCGCACGGACTTATAGGACGCTTCGCCCATCACCCAGCGCAGCGCTTCCACCAGGTTGGATTTGCCGCAGCCGTTGGGGCCGACGACGCCCGTCAGGCCCTTCTCGATCAGCACGTCGGTCGGCTCGACGAAGGACTTGAAGCCGATCAGGCGCAACTTGTCGAACTGCATCAGCGCAGCTCGCGGTTGGGGCCCGCACGGCGGCAGGCCCCGGCTGGGCTACGGCTAGCTGTCCAGCTTCGGGTCGATGATCTCGCGGAACGCTTCGATGTTGCGAGGGCCCTCAAGCTGCTTCCCGTCGATGAAAATGGTCGGGGTCGCGCGAACGCCGAGGTCATTCGCGCCATGGTCCTTCACGGCATTGATGCCGTCGAGAAGTTTCTGATCCGTTAAACATGTTTCGAACGTCTCGTCGGTGAAGCCGGTCTGCTTGGCCAGCGAGCGGATCTGCTGCAATGCGCCTTCGCGAACTGCCCACTCGTTCTGCTTTTCGAAAAAGAGGTCGACGACCTCGTAATATTTGTCGTCCGAGCAGCGGGCGAGCATGAAGACGGCAGCGGCCAGGGGGTCGAACGGAAACTCGCGCAGGACGAAGCGCACCTTGCCGGTGTCGATGTATTCTTCCTTGAGCTTGGGGAAGGTGCTGGCATGGAAGGCGGCGCAATGCGGGCAGGTCATCGAGGCGTACTCGACGATCTCGACCTTGGCGTCCGGGTTGCCGAGCACCTTGTCGGGCAAGGTGTCGGCGGCGTGGGCGATGCTCAAGCCCAGGGGCAGAGCGAGCGCGGCGGCAAACGCGGTGAACGCGCGGCGAGTCAGCATGGCGATCCTCAAAACTTGTGACTGGACCCGTTTATGGGTCTTTTTCGCCGTTCGGGGAACTGCGCTGATCGATGCCTGCGGCAAGGCGCGCCAGGGCCAGCTTCAAATTTTGGTGTGTGACGTCGCCCAGCCGGTCCGCATGGGCGGCGATGGCGGCCTCCTGCAGCGGCGGGCGCCGCAGCGGCCTGCGGCTCGCGGCGGCCCGCGGGGTCTGGAACACCTGGCTGACCCGCACCTTGGCGATGGCCGGCCAGCCGATCAGGAGGTTGGCGCGCTCCACCACCTGCGGAGCGATATGTTGCAACATCAGCGCGCTGGCGCCCTTGGCGCGCACCACGAGCGTCGCGCCGGTGCTGAGGCCGGTGTCGATGCGGCTGCCGCGCGGCCAGACGATGCGCTCCACCTCGCAGCTTTGCGCGAGGCGCTCGCCGAACAGGTCCGCGCCGGCCATGATCAGGGTCGCGTTGGCGACGCCGCGCTTGCGGCAGGCCGGGGCGATGAGCCCCGTCACCAGCTCGGCCAGCGGTCGGACGCCTTTGTTGGTGCGAATCATGCCGATAGTGTTGCGCCAGCGGCGCCGCGCTCGCAAGCGCCGCCGAGAACAGCGGGGAATTGTCCACGGCCCCGAGCGCGCCCCCTTGCACCCCGTCGCGACTTGGGCACCCTCCCCCCCGTGAACCCGCGCTCCGACCATGACCTCGACCGCGCCGCCGGCGCCGCGCTGCTCGCCTGGTACGATCGGCATCGCCGCCGGATGCCGTGGCGGGTCACGCGCGGCCGGCCGGACCCCTACCGGGTGTGGCTTTCGGAGATCATGCTGCAACAGACGACGGTGGCCGCCGTCACGCCCTATTTCGAGCGCTTCACCCAGCGCTGGCCCACCGTGGCGGCGTTGGCGGCGGCGGACGAGGCGGACGTGATGGCCGCCTGGGCGGGGCTCGGCTACTACGCGCGGGCGCGCAATCTCATCGCCTGCGCCAAGGCGGTGGCCGCCGCCGGCGCGTTTCCCACCACGGCGGCGGGGTTGCGGACGCTGCCCGGCGTCGGCGCCTACACCTCCGCCGCGGTGGCGGCCATCGCCTTCGGCGAGCCGGTGGCGGTGGTGGACGGCAACGTCGAGCGCGTCGTGTCGCGCCTGTTGATGCTCGACGTGCCGCCCAAGCGCGCCCCCGCCCGCGTCGCCGCCGCCGTCGACGCGATGATGCCGCCGCGCCGCCCCGGCGATTTCGCCCAGGCGATGATGGACCTCGGCGCCACCATCTGCACGCCGCGCAAGCCCGTTTGCAGCCTGTGCCCGCTACGCGCGCCCTGCCGTGCCGCCGCCGCGGGCGCCGCCGAGGATTTTCCCGTCAAGGCGCCGAAAAAGGCCCGCGCCATCTGGGAGGGCGTCGTCTTCGCCCCGTTCCGGCCGGACGGGACGTGTCTGTTCCGCATCCGCCCGGCACGGGGGCTGTTGGGCGGCATGCCGGAGCTGTTCGGCTCCGCCTGGGACATCGCGCCGCCGGCCGAGCCGTTCGCGTTCGCCCCCTTCGCGGCGCGCTGGCAGGAGGCGGGCGTGGTCACGCACGGCTTCACCCATGCCGAGCTCAGCCTGCGCGTCTTCCGTGCCGACGCGGCGGGCGGCCTGCACCCCCCGGCCGGTGCCTTCTGGAAGGCGCCGGAAGAGGCCGGTTTGCCCACCCTGATGAAAAAAGCCGTGGCGCGCGCGGCTTGAAGTCACGCACATGGCCCCTCTATGGGCGTGAGTAGGTTTCAAGGAGAAAGCCATGCGACTGACCTGGTACGGACATTCGGCGTTCCGCGTCGAGTTCGCCGATACGGCGCTGCTGATCGACCCGTTCCTGTCGGGCAATCCGACCTGGGATGGCGGCTGGGAAGGCCCGGCCGAGGGCATCAGCCACATCCTGCTCACCCACGGCCACGACGACCATGTCGGCGACACGGTGGAAATCGCCAAGGCGACGGGCGCGCAAATCGTCGGCAACTTCGAGGTGTGCAGCTTCTGCCAAAGCCAGGGCGCAAACAACATCAACCCCGGCAACCACGGCGGCACGATCGATTGCGGCCCCTTCACGGTGACCTTCGTCAACGCGCTGCATTCCTCGTCCAGGTCCACCGGCAACGGGCCGCTCTACATGGGCAACCCGCTCGGCCTCATCGTGTCCCCCAAATCGGACAAGCGGCTCTACCATCTGGGCGACACCGGCATTTTCGGCGACATGGCGCTGATCAACACGCTCTACGAGCCGGCCATCGGCCTGGTGCCCATCGGCGACCGCTTCACCATGGGCGCCCGCGAAGCCGCCTACGCCTGCCGCAACTTCTTCGCGTTCGAGACCATCGTGCCCTGCCACTACGGCACCTTCGGGGCGCTCGATCCGGATGCCGAAAAATTCCGCGCCGCCCTCGGAGATGCCGCGGATCGCCTGACGGTGCCCACACGCGGCGAAGCGTTCGAGGTCTGAATTTTGCGTGATCGGCGTTCGGCGCGATAGACAGGGGCACCGCACGGCTCAAGAGTCGGGCGAGCAAGCCTCGGGGGAAACGCGATGGCCTGGAACGCTCGCACCTGGTGCGCGCTATGGGCGATGCCGCTGCTGTCGGCCGCGGCAACGGCCGAACCCGCGCGCTACGAGATCGACCCGGAGCACTTTTCCATCGTCTTCAACGCCGAGCACATCGGCTACCAGCACCCCTGGGGCATGTTTTTGCGCGGCAGCGGCGGCTTCGTCTACGACCACGAGGCGCAGGATCTGTCCGACCTCGAGGTGACGATCGAGGCCGCCAGCGTCTTCACCAACGACGACAACCGCGACAACCACCTGCGCTCGGCCGATTTCCTGCACGCCAAGGCCCACCCGGTCATCACCTTCGTGATGCGCGAGGCGGAGCCCTTGAGCGACACCACCGGCCGCATCATCGGCGACCTCACCATCCGCGGCGAGACGCGCCCCGTAACGCTGGACGTCACGCTCAACAAGATCGGCCCCTACCCGTGGGGCGACAATTTCGTGGTCGGCATCTCGGCGAGGACGAGCCTCGCACGGCAGGATTGGGGCATGACCTACGCGCTGGAGGACAACCTCGTCGGCAACGACGTGCCGATCATCATCGAGCTGGAGGCGATCCGGCAGGACAACTAGGGCCGTTGGCTCACTCCCGTTCGCCCAATCCGCCCCAGCTTTCGCGGGTCGCGTTCTCCCGAGTCGCTTGCCGATTCCGACAAGCTCGAAAACGCTCCAGGGTCAGAGCACCGTTTGCCCCAGCCGCAGCGCGCGCAGGCCGACGCAGATGTCGCGCACCAGGCTCGACCGGGCCGGGCCGTGGTCGGGGTAGCGGATCAGATTATCCCCGTTGTGCATGAAGACGAACCCGCCGGTGCCGCCTTCGGCCGGATAGCGCCACAGCCAGTCGGCCGGCTTGGGATCGTGCACCGGCCCGACGTCGGTGAGCCAGATCGCGCCTGGGGGCATGTCGGTCCAGCCGCGTGCATACTGGCCGAAGACGCCAGACCAGCCGTCGAAGCCGTCCGGCATGTTGGCGAAGAAGCCGGCGCGGTCGTCGCGCACGCGCACCTTGAGATTGTCGAACGGGCGCGCCGGCACGGCCCGGAACGGCGCCAGGAACGGCAGAAACGGCCTGTGCGGCTCGCCGCAGACGATTATCGACCCGCCCGCCGCGAGGAAGTCGAGCAGCGCGGCGGCGCGCGAGGCGAGGAAGAACTCGTCGTAATTGGACGGCAGGTAGAGGATATCCGTCGCGGCGAGGACCGCCTCGTCGAGCGCGCGGTGCGGGTGGGTGCGAAACGTGAAGCCCGCCGCCGCGAGGCTCGCGGCCACCTCCTCCGGCTCCCAGTTGTCCAGCGTGTGGACGCACTGCAGGTAGGTGACCCGGTTGCGCGCCGGCCGGCGGATGCCGAGCTCGCGGTCGAGCCAGGGATAAAAGCCCTGCAGGAAGCGCGTCGCGGCCGGCATGAAGCGCTGGCCGTTGTGCAGGTGCGGATCGAGCGTGGAGACCATCAGCCGGCCCCCACCTGCGGTCTTCATGTCGAGGAACAGCGAGCCCGTGCCATCCTCCAGCGACAGGATGGGGACGGCCCCTTCGGGCAATTGGTAGGCGCCGCCCCAGTGCCAGGTCATCGCCGGGAGGGGGATCGCCTCGCAGATGGGGTGGCGCGGCTCGGGCTGGCAGATCTCGACGTGCCCGCCCTTGGTCCACCACAGCCAATCGCGGATCCGGCTCGGCCACCATTTGAGGTCGACGACATCGATCCAGTCCGCCTCGCCCTGGAAGAACACGATGAGAAAGCCGCCGCCGCGCACATAGTCGTTGAGCTGCCGGCCGTGCTCGGCGATGCGCTCGCTGTCCATCGCATCGGGTACGATCACGGCAGCGTAGTCGCGCAAATCGCGCCGGGGCAGGTCGTCCAGATAAATCGCATCGTCGAGGTGGTGCGAGAAATCCTCGAAGCTGCGAAGCTGCGCGTTGTTGCCGCCGTGCAGATAGGCGATGCGCGGGCTCATGGCGCCCCCGTACCGTAGAGCGGGGCGAAGGTGTAGCGGGCGCCGCCGGCAAAATCGGCCCGCGCGATCGGCACGTCGTAGAGTGCGGTGAGGTTGTCGGCGGTGAGGATCTCCCCGGTCGGCCCGCCTCGGTGCGGCCCAGCGCCGTTCAGCAACAGCACGTGGCTCGCGATCTCCACCGCGTGCTGCGGCGCGTGTGTGGTGAAGACGACGGTGATGCCGTGCTCGCGGCTGAGCCGGTGCAGCAGCTCGATCACCACGAGCTGGTTCTTGTAGTCCAGCGTCGCGCACGGCTCGTCGAGGATCAGCACATCGCACTCGCCCGCGAGCGCCTGGGCGATCATCACGAGCTGGCGCTGGCCGCCGCTCAAGGTGTTGAAGGTGCGCTCCGCCAGGTGGTCGATGCCCATCAGGGCGAGGAAACCGTGCACCACCTCGTAGTCCCGCCGCCGCGGCGCGCCGAACAGGCCGACATGGCGCGCCCGGCCCATCAGCGCGATATCCAGCACCGTGTAGGAGAAGGCGACGTCGTGAAGCTGCGGCACATATCCGGACCGCCCCTCGACCATGCAGCGGCCGGCATCGGGCCGCAGCACGCCGATGAGCGCGAGCAGCAGCGTCGTCTTGCCGACGCCGTTGGCACCCAGCACCGCCAGGATGCCGCCATCGGGCACCGAGATGGTGCAGTCGGCGAGCACCGGGCGGCCGCCGCGGCTGACCGCGAGGTCGGCGATTTCAATCACTGCGCCATCCTCCGTGCGTCTGGATCCGCCGCAGGATGACGGCGAAGACCGGCACGCCGATCAGCGCGGTGATGATGCCGAGCGGGATCTCCGCGGTGGTCGCCGTGCGGGCGATGTTGTCGACGGCGAGGAGATAGATCGCCCCGATCAGCCCCGTCACCGGCAGCACGCGGCCGTGATCCGCGCCCACCAGCGCGCGCGCCACGTGCGGCATCACCAGCCCGACCCAGCCGATGATGCCGCTCGTGGCGACGACCCCGGCCGAGATCAGCGCCGTCGCCAGCAGGATCGCCCAGCGCACGGTGGCGATGGGCGTGCCCAGGGCGCTCGCCCGCTCCTCGCCCAGCGACATGATGTTGATCTGGTAGCGCAGGAGATAGATAAGCGTGGCCGCCGGCACGATCACCACCGCCAGCAGCAGCACGTCGCCGTAGTTGGTGGAGGCGATGCTGCCCATCAGCCAATAGGTGATGGCCGGCAGCTTCTGGAACGGGTCGGCCAGCAGCTTGGCGATGGAGATCGCGGCGGAGAAGAAGGCCGAGATCACCACGCCCGCCAGCACCAGCGTCAGCATCGAGGTGCGCCCGCCGACACTGGCGAGGAACTTGACCACCGCGACGCTGGCGATGCCGAAGGCGAATGCGATTCCGAGCAGGCCGTAGCCGTCGATGCCCAGCAAGATGGCGAGCGTGCCGCCGAAGCCCGCCCCCGCCGTCACACCGATGATGCCCGGGTCGACGAGCGGGTTGCGGAACAGCCCCTGCAGCGCGGCGCCCGAGATCGCCAGGCCGAAACCGATGAGAACGGCCGCGAGGATGCGCGGCAGCCGCACCTGCTCGACCACCGTTTCGGCGATGGCGTCCCAGCTCTTGTTGGCGCCCGGCGCGAGGTTGTCCCAGAGGATCGACAGGACATCGAGGAGGCGCAGATCGTAGCGGCCGACCGTGACCGAATAGATCATCGTCCCGACGAGCAGCACGACCAGCGCCGGCATGAGGAACGCGGAGGGAGGGCGCCTCCGGCTGTCGACTGACATGGCGGCGCCTTATTGGAAGGCGGCGCCGTAGCCTTCGGACACGCTGTTGTCCTCCATGAAGAGGACGTTGTTCACCTGTTCGTCCGAGAGGTCGATGCCGTAGATGGCCGCGTAGGCGTCATGCACCTCGCCGCGCAGGTCGCCGGCCGCATCCGGCCCGTGGGCGACGGCGGCGAGCCAGGGCGAGGACAGGAAGATCTCCGGCGCGTCGGGCGAGCCGGCAAACGCCGGGATCTTGTAGATCCGCCGGTTCTTCACCGCGTCGAGCCCCGACAGCAGCGGGTTCTCATAGAAGGCCGCCGGCGACAGATCGTGCGCATAGGGCGGGATCAGGATCATGTCGGGGTTCCAGGCGAAGAGCTGCTCCAGGTCGATGGTCTTCCACCATTGGCCGGTGTCGTCGGCGGCGACGCTGCGCACGCCGCTCAGCGACAGATCCTGCGATCCGTTGGCGATGATGCGGATCTGGTCGCCGAACTGGTCGACATAAAGCGCGCTGACGGTGTCGGCATCCGCCATGCCGGCGAACCGCGCCCGCATCGCCGCGTCCGATGCATCCTGCAGGTCGATGATCGCCTTGGCGTGCTCTTCCTGGCCGGTGAGATGACCCGTGAGCGTCACATAGTCCTGCCGATGCTGGGCGGTGCAGCAGTCCCACACCACCACGGTCAGCCCGACCCGCTCCAGCGGCTCGATGGCCTCGCGCATCCACTGGATCACCGCGTCCGGCTGGATTTCGAGGATAGCCTCTACGTTGGGCACGAAGCCCTCGATCGCCGCGGTGGGCGGCAGGTCGCCCAGCTCCGGCAGCAGCTGCCCGTAGAGGCCGGCCACGAAGTCGCGCTTGAAGAAGCTCTGGTTGACGGCGGCGATGTTCTGCGCAGACCCGTCGACGGCCCGGTAGAGGATCGGGCCCGAGCGCACGATGGTCACCACCTTCTCGGGCGGCGCGTCGAGCACGATCTCCTTGCCGCGATGATCCTGGAAGCGGACCTCGGCAACCGTCTCGGTGGCCATGAGGGCGAGACCGGCTGCCGCGATCAGAACGGCGATGGCAGACTTCACGTGGGAGCTCCCTAGGATACGGCGATCGGCATGGAATAATAATACCTCTAATTAAAGAGTATTATTGAAGTTATTCCATGTATCGTTGCAGTGTTTACGTCGTCAGCGATGTGTATTTCGCCGGATCTATCCAATCCCGATAGCTGTTGCAATATAGATCCGCAATATTTCGCTGATTTACGCAACCCGCGCGCATCCCCCTTTGAGGGTGCCGCAGCCATCGCGGCGCCTTCGCGCGCTGCCGTCAGAAATCGATGGAGATTTCCACGCCGGCCACCAGGGCATCGGCGATCCCGGCGCCATCGGGGTCGATGACATATTGCAGGTCGGGCGTGACGGAGAGCCAGTCGCCGAACTGGAAGCGGTGGTTGAGCTCCAGCACCCACTCGGCGCTCTGGCCCGGCAGCGCGTCGCTGAAGGCACCGTAGGAGACGCCGAACGCGGTGACGTCGTTCACGCGCCCCGGCAGCAGGCCCCGGTAGGTCGCGCCGCCATAGAGCGCCAGCGGGAGCGTGTTGATGTCGTCGTCGGGGTTGACCGTCACCGTGCCCCACAGGGTCAGGCCCTCGGGGCTGTCGGGGCTCTCGCGCCAGACCATCTGCTCGGCGATGGCGTAGACGCCGAGATTGCCGCGGCGCGTGCGGTTGGGGTCGGCGAGGAACGTGTAGCGGCTGGTGTCGTAGTAGCCGCCGATGGCGTAGTGGCCCGGCAGGCCGGTCGCGCCGACGCCGGTGTTGGGGTCGATGCCGAGTTCGGCCACCGCCAGCACGCCGTCCCAGGGGTTGAAGGTGAAGTCGAGCCCGTGGCGGGCATCGGACTGCACGCCGGTGTCGGCGTTGTAGAGCGCGAACATCAGGGTGACGTCGTCGCGCGGCTGCGCCAACACCCGCGCGCCCCATCCCGCGTACGGCGCCGTGGTAAAGGAGGGCACGTTGACGAGGATGCTGGCCGGACTGCTGTTGACGGCGCTGTTGACGTAATAGTCGAAGCTGCCGGCGGTGGCGAAAGCGTCGCCGACCGCGAGGCGCCCGAGGGCCACCCCCACCCGCTCGTCGAACAGGCTCTCCTCGAGGAAGAGCTCGGCGAGCCGCAGCGCATTGCCGTTATAGACTTCGGCCACGTCGAAGAGGTTGCCGATGTCCTCGCCCGACAGGTCCCGGCCCTGCGTCCACGCGGCGCCGACGACGAGCCTGAGCCCGTTGATGCCGGCGAGCGTCTCCAGGTCGAAGATCGTCTCGCCGTACCACATCCCGGCATAGGCGGCGCCCTGGCGCAGCCCGCCGACGGGATTGCCGAGAATGTCGGTGGTGAAGTTGAGCTGCGGGTCGATCCCCGCCTCGAGGAGCCGGGTGCGCAGGCCGCCCCAGTCGCCCGTCGCCGTGTCCTGCGCCACCCATCGCGCAATGAGATCCTGCGCGCGGGCCTCGGGCAGCACTGCCATGGCGCCGCAGACGGCGGCGACGACGACCCCCGCCACCGAGCGCGGGCGAATGCGGCCCCGGCGCGCGAAAGCGCCCGTACCGCCGCCCCGGCCGAGTGGGTGTCGCCACAATCTGCTACACGGCGCGCCCGCCGTTCGCATGATTTGCCCCCGTCCCGTCCTGCCGTCGCGGCCAGCATGGAGCGGATGGAAGGCAAGGTGCAAACGTTTTGGCGCCGACGCGCACCAAAAAGCGCGCGCGGCGGTGGATCAGGCGACCATCTCGCGGCGCATGGCCTCGCGCAGGGTGTCGATGGGCACCAGGGCGCCGGCGGCATCGCGCACGTGCCAGAAGGTCCAGCCGTTGCAGCCGGCCGTGTTGCGGACGGCCGCCCCCACCTTGTGGATGGAGCCCTCGTGCTCGCCCACGCGGATCGAGCCGTCGACCCGCACCTTGGCGCGCACGCTGCCGCGGCCGTCGACCAATTCGTCGCCCGCGCGCACGTGGCCAGCCTCCACCAGCATCCCGAACGGGATGCGCGGCGGACGCGGCTCGAAGCCGGCTTGCGACAGGTCTTCCAGCGGCGTCACCGCGGCGATGCGGTCGGCGGCGAGCTGCGCGTAGGCCGGGTCGCGCTCGATGCCGATGAAGCCGCGCCCCAGCGACCGGGCGACGGCGCCGGTGGTGCCGGTGCCGAAGAAGGGATCGAGCACCACGTCGCCGGGCTTGGTGGACGCGATCAGCACGCGGCGCAGCAGCGCTTCGGGCTTTTGCGTCGGATGGGACTTGGCGCCGGTCTCGTCGCGCAGCCGCTCCTGGCCGATGCAGATGGGCAGCGTCCAGTCGGAACGGTGCTGCAGGTCGTCGTTGAAGGTCTTCAGCGAGCGGTAGTTGAAGGTGTAGTCGGTGCGGCGCTTGTCGGCGACGGCCCAGATCAGCGTCTCGTGCGCGTTGGTGAAGCGCCGTCCGCGGAAATTGGGCATCGGGTTGGTCTTCACCCACACCACGTCGTTGAGGATCCAGTAGCCGACTTCCTGCAGCGTGGCGCCCACGCGGAAGATGTTGTGATAGCTGCCGATCACCCACAGCGTGCCGTTGGGCTTGAGCGCCCGCTTCACCAGCGACAGCCACCGGCGCGTGAAGGCGTCGTAGGCGGCAAAGCTGTCGAAATGGTCCCAGGACGCGTCGACGCCCTCGACCCGTGTCTGGTTGGGCCGGTACAGCGCCTCGTCGAGCTGCAGATTGTACGGCGGATCGGCGAAGGCGACGTCGACGGACGCCGGCTCCAGCTCGGCGAGCTCGCGCAACGCGTCGCCGCAGATGATCGTCTCGGTGGGGGTCAGCCGGAGCGACTGATGCGCCCCGGCTCTTACGACACTCATTGCGACGCACTACCCTTACGCAATCGGTAACGCTTTGGGTAAGCATCCACGGTAAAGCGCAGGTTAAGCCGACGCGAAAAATGTGCGCGCCGGCCCCGCAGGGCCGAACAGGCGGGACGCCTCGCGGCGCGCCGCCCCGCCTCAGGCCGCCGCCGCCCTGCTCTGGCTGGCGAGGTCGGACAGCATCCCCGACGCCACCGCCAACCGCGATATCGACACCGTGCCGCTGGCGGCCACTTCGTTCACCGCCCGCTCGGTGCGCGCGATCATCTTCGCGTGGCTGGCGATCCACAGGTCGAGCCGCTCGGGGCCGGTGCCGTCGGCCGGCGAGGTGCCGTTGAGCACGGTGAGGGCGAGGCTGTTGTGCGCGTCCGCCAGGGCCCGCCGCGCCCGGTCCAGCGCCAGGCCGTCGTAATAGTCGGACACGTTCACCTCCTTGGCGAGGTCGTCCAGCGCGCTGAAGCTGAAGTGCTTGTCCACCGCGAACCAGACGTCGGCCGCCTCGTGCAGCGGCACTTCGCAGCTGTCCGCCACCGTCACGATGTCGAGCGCGGCGATGGCGATGGGCACCAGTGCGAGGCTGCGGGCCGACTCGTCCGGCACCCCGGCCTGCTTCAGCTCTTCGGTGCGCGCGTCCAGCGTCTCGCGCTCCTTGTCCGACAGCATCGCGGCATAGGTCTGGTCGCGGAGCTGGGCGAGCCCCTCGCGGAAGCGGTCGACCACCACCTCGATGCCGTCCTGGAACGTCTCGTTGCGCACGAACCAGATGGTGGCGTCCAGCAGCAGCGAGCGGATGTCGGCGTAGAGTTCGAGCTGCAGGTCGCCGGGCACCACGTTGTCGAGGCTGTCGACCTCGCGGTTGATGGCGATGAGGTCGTAGGCATCGCGCGCGGCGGCGAAGGCGCGGGCCGTCTCGCTCGTCGAGGCCCCCGTCTGGTCGCCCACGCGGATGATGAAGGTCGGCCCGCCCCGGTTGATCATCGAGTTGGCCAGCATCGTGGAGATGATCTCGCGGCGCAGCCGGTGCGACTGGATCTCATCGTGGAACTCTCCCACCATCTCGGGCGGGAAGTAGCGCGACACCTCGCGGCCGAGATAGGTATCGTCCGGCACGTCGGAGTTGAGGAGGTCATCGAACAGCGTCAGCTTGGCGTAGGCAAGCAGGACGCCCAGCTCCGGCCGCGTCAGCCCTTCACCCCGCGCGGCGCGTTCGTTGAGGGCGAGGTCGGTGGGCAGATCCTCGATGTCGCGGTCGAGCCCGCGAGGCTCGAGCACCTCCATCAGGCGCTGGTGGAAGCCCACGCTGTCGGTGTTCTGCCGCTTGGACAGCGAAATCGCCAGCGTTTGCAAGTAGTTGTTGCGCAGCACCAGCTCCGAGACCTCGTCCGTCATCTTCACGAGCAGCGCGTTGCGGTCCTCACGCGTGAGGCGGCCGGTGCGCATGGCCTCCGCGAGCGCGATCTTGATGTTCACCTCCACGTCGGAGGTGTTGACGCCGGCGGAGTTGTCGATGGCGTCGGAGTTGATGCGCCCGCCCGCCATCGCGTAGGCGATGCGGCCCTTCTGGCTGACACCAAGGTTGGCGCCCTCGCCGACCACCTTCACGCGCAGCTCGGTGGCGGCCACGCGAATGGCGTCGTTGGCACGGTCGCCGATGTCCAGATTGGTCTCGGAGGGGCCGCGCACATAGGTGCCGATGCCGCCGAACCACAGGAGGTCGGCCGGTGCCTTGAGGATGGCGCGCAGGAGGTCCGGCGGGGTCAGCGGGCCGGGCCCCACTTCCAGCACCGCCCGCGCCTCCGGCGACAGGGTGATCGATTTGGAGGCGCGCGAGAAGATGCCCCCGCCCGCCGACAGCTTGGAGCGGTCGTAGTCCTGCCAGCTGGAGCGCGGCAGGTCGAACAGGCGCTGGCGCTCGGCGAAGCTCACGGCCGGGTCGGGGTCCGGGTCGATGAAGACGTCGCGGTGGTCGAACGCGGCGATCAGCCTGGTCTGCGGCGACAGCAGCATGCCGTTGCCGAACACGTCGCCCGACATGTCGCCCACGCCCACCACGGTGAAGGGCTCGCTCTGGATGTCGTGGTCCATCTCGCGGAAGTGGCGCTTGACGGCTTCCCACGCGCCCTTGGCGGTGATGCCCATCGCCTTGTGGTCGTAGCCGGCCGAGCCGCCCGAGGCGAACGCGTCGTCGAGCCAGAAGCCGTGCTCCTGGCTGATGGCGTTGGCGGTGTCGGAGAAGGTGGCCGTGCCCTTGTCGGCGGCGACGACGAGATAGGGATCGTCGTCGTCGTGGCGCACCACGCGCGGGGGATGGACGATCTCGCTCCCCTCGCGATTGTCGGTGACCGACAGCAGCGCGTTGACGAAGATCTTGTAGGCGTTGCGCCCTTCCTCGAAGAAGCCTTCGCGGTTGCTGCGGTCGGGCAGCTTCTTGGGGAAGAAGCCGCCCTTGGCGCCCACCGGCACGATGACGGCGTTCTTCACCTGCTGCGCCTTGACGAGGCCGAGCACCTCGGTGCGGAAGTCCTGCGGGCGGTCGGACCAGCGCAGGCCGCCGCGCGCGACCGGGCCGAAGCGCAGGTGCACGCCCTCGACGCGTGGCGAATAGACCCAGATCTCGCGATAGGGGGCCGGACGCGGCAGACCCGTCAACTTGTGCGGGTCGAACTTGAAGGCGAACGTCTCCACCGGTTCGCCGTGCTCGCCGCGCTGGTAGACGTTGGTGCGCAGCATCGCCTCGATCGCGTTCTCGAAGCGGTGCACGATCGTGTCGTCGGCGAGGCTCTCCACCTCGTGGCAAAGCTCCTCGACACCCCAGCGGATCTCCTGCTGCGCGGTCTCGCGGTCGTGCTCGTGGCGCTCGGGGTCGAAGCGCGCGCCGAACAGCTCGATCAGCGCGCGGGCGATGTCGGGATAGCGGTTCAGCGTCTCGGCCATCAGGTCCTGGCCGTAGGGGATCGCCGTCTGGCGCAGGTAGCGCGACAGGGCGCGCAGGATCGCGATCTCGCGCCAGCCCAGCCCAGCGTTCAGCAGCAGCGTGTTGAACCCGTCGCTCTCGGCCGCCCCTTCCCACACGGCGATGAACAGCGCCTGCAGCTTCTCGCCCAGCGCCGGCACGTCGAGCGGATTGCCGTTCGCCTGCTCCAGCGTCATGTCGTGGATGTAGATGTCCTCGCCCTCGCGGGGGGAATCGATCCGGAACGTGCGTTCGTTGACGACGAGGAAGCCCATGTTCTCCAGGATCGGCACGCGCGCCGACAACAGGATCGACGTGCCGAGATGGTAGATCTTGAGCGAGCAGCGCTTGTCCGGCTCGCCCTCGCGGCGGAAGAACAGGATGGCGGTGGGCGTGTCCTCGCCGATGCGCTCCAGGATGGTGATGTCGCGCACCGCCCGCTCGGCGGAATAGGTGGCGCGGTAGCTGTCGGAGAAGGCGTCGGCCCAGGCGTTGATCTTGCGCCGGTCGAGCCCGAGCTTCGGCGCGTTGGCGCTGGCCCGCAGCAGGTCGTCGTTCCAGGTGCGGATCAGCGTGGAGATGCGCTCCTCGAACTCGCGCGGATCGGGCGTCGGCGTCTCGCCCTGGCGCCGGCCGACGATGAGATGCAGCCGCGCCAGCACGCCCTCCGGCAGGAAGATGTGGCTGGCCGAGATGTGCCCCTGGTAGGCGTGCATCATCATGTGCTCGATCGAGGCGCGCACGTTGTCGGTGAAGCGGTCCTTCGGCACGTAGACGAGCAGCGACACGAAACGGTCGAACGGGTCGATGCGCGGCAGCACGCGCACGCGGGGGCGCTCCGACAGCTGCAGCACGGCGTAGGCGAACTTGGCGAGCAGCGCCTCGTCGATCTGAAACAGCTCGTCGCGCGGGTAGTTCTCGAGGATGTTGACCAGCGCGTTGCCGGAGTGGCTGTCGGGGTCGTAGCCGAGCTGGTCGATCACCGCGCGGACCTTGCGCCGCAGCATCGGAATGTCGAGCACCGACTGCGTGTAGGCCTCCGAGGTGAACAGCCCCACGATGCGCAGTTCGCCCGCCAGCACGCCGTCCTCGTAGCGCTTGACCCCGATATAATCGAGGTGGACGTTGCGGTGCACGCGGCTGCGCACGTTGGCCTTGGAGATGTAGACCGGCGCGCTGCGGCGCAGGAAGGCGCGCACTTCGGAGTTGAGCGTCACCAGCTCGTCGCCGCGGCGCAGCACCTTGATCTTGGGATCGCGCAGGATGCCCAGCCCCTCGGCGGGCACGGGCACCAGTTCG
This sequence comes from Alphaproteobacteria bacterium, assembly GCA_030431335.1. Taxonomy (GTDB): domain Bacteria; phylum Pseudomonadota; class Alphaproteobacteria; order Rhizobiales; family Amorphaceae; genus Acuticoccus. Next base: position 13,317 of record JAUIJH010000056.1, on the reverse strand, counting down.
CCGTCCTCCACCGAGCCGTCGAGTTGGTAGGTGCGCATCCCCGTCAGGATGAATTGGTTGGCCTCGATGGTCTTGAGGAAGGCCAGCGCCTCGTCGAGCTCGGCGCGCGGCACCGGCGGCGGGGCGCTCTGGTAGTCCTCGATGGTGCGCGACAGCAGGGCGCGCATCTTCGGCCAGTCGGCGACGGCGGCGTCGACGTCGCGGTGGACGGCGAGCAGCGCCTCCTGCAGCTCCTGGCGGACCTGCGGGTCGTCCAGCGCGGCGATGTGGACGTGGACAAGGCTCTCGTGGCGGAACCCGTCATTGGGGCGGGCCTCGCCATGAAAGCCGATCAGCCGGCCGTTGTCGTCCCGCTCCACGGCGAAGATCGGATGCACCACGAGGTGAATGTCGATATTCTGGGCGTGCAGCTCGTTGCTGAGCGAGCCGAACAGGAAGGGCTTGTCGTCGTTGATGGCCTCGATCACGCAGATATCGCGGCCCGAATCCTCCTCCGTGACCGCCACCTGGTCGGGCGCCATGACGACGACGCGCGGCTCGCCCGCCCGCCGGTTCTGCAGCGACTGCCAGGCGGAGCGCGCAAGCCGGTGCAGGTCCTCCACGTGATAGTGCGCCAGGTCTTCCGCGTCGGCGCGGCTGAACAGAAGGGCCGCGAACGTCGCAAATCCCACGTCGGCGCCGGACGCCCTAACCTCGTCCGCCAGCTGGCTCAGTTTGCCGTCCTTGTCGTCTGCGCTTTCGTGCAGCATTTCGTCCTCCCGCCCGATCGCTTCCAGCTATGCGTGCGACCTGATTTATCGCATTCAACGGTTGCACACTTGTTTGGATCTAGCCATGCAACATGACGACGCCCTGATAGCACTCGATCTGCCGCAAGCCGACCTCTCCGAGGAGACACTCGCCTACTTCGCCAAATGCGAGGAAAAGCTGGGCCTCGTGCCCAATGTGTTGCGCGCCTACGCCTTTGACGAGGCGAAGCTTCGGTGTTTCACCGATTTCTATAACGAATTGATGTTGGCGCAGTCCGAGCTGTCCAAGCTCGAGCGGGAAATGATCGCTGTGGCGGTCTCGGCGCACAACCGCTGCCACTACTGCATCGTGGCGCATGGGGCCACGGTGCGGGTGCTGTCCGGCGATCCCGCGCTGGGCGACACGCTCAGCGTCAACTACCGCGCGGCCCCGCTTTCGCCGCGGCACAGGGCGATGCTCGACTTCGCGGTCAAGACCACGGCGACGCCCGCGGACGTCGGCGCCGCGGACACCGAGGCGCTCCGTGCGGCCGGGTTCAGCGACCGGGCCATCTGGGACATCACGGCGGTCACCGCGTTCTTCAACATGACCAACCGCGTCGCGACGGCGACGAAGATGCAGCCCAACGCCGAGTACTACAGCATGGGCCGCTGATTCGCCGGACGCTGCCCCTCGCGCGCCGCACAACCCGTGGCCGACCGGGGAACAGCGGAATCGCCGGTGGCGGATTGTGCGGGCCGCGCCGCTTCTGCAATTTGGCTCCGCGCGTCGCCACTGCGAGCAAGCCCGTCCGTCCGCCGTTTGTCATGCCAGCGCGTGCTCTATGTGATGAAACAGCGCAAGGTCTGTGCTGGCGCCCTGCGCCAACCTGGCGCATGAAGCCGGCCGCAGACCAACGCGACGATAACGGAGAAAGTCGGCCTCATGAGCCTCGATCAGATTTTTCAGAGTTTTCGTGTCGATGACCTCAAATGGTTCATTCCGGTTCTGGGAGGGCTGTTCATCATCATCGGCGGTCTGGCGACCGGGCTCGTCAGGGGCCAGATCGCCGGCGTGTTCATCACGCTGTTTTTCGGCGGGCTTTTGACGATATCGCCCGTGATGCTGGACGCGCTGGAGCGCAAGACGAGCACGCTGAACCCGGCCGAGGTCGCCGTCACGCGCTCCACGGCCAAGCTCGTGACGCTCAACAACGAGATGATCAACGATCTGACGCGGGTGGTGACCTCGCTGCGCGCGACGCTGGAGAGCGCCGGCCCGCTGGTGGCGACCGAGGGCGCGGACGCGCAGGCACTGAGCCGCTTCAAGGACAGCCTCGCCGCGTCCGTCGACCGGCTCGACACCGTGTCCGGCAACGTGGCGCAGGGCCAGGTCCTCGTGCGCGAGCTGGACACCAACCTCCACACGCTGGAGGACGAGTACGAACGCAACCATCCGGGGCGCTGATCCCCGGCGGGCTTGCATTTCGGCGCGCGTTGCAACCTATAAAGCGGTGGAGGCACCGGGCGGGAATTGCACGGTGCATCGTTCAACCCACTCGCGGAGGCGGTCATGCAGCCGTTCACCACTCTCACGTCGACTGCGGCGCCGCTCGACATGATCAACGTCGACACCGACATGATCATCCCCAAGGACTACCTGAAGACGATCAAGCGCACCGGCCTCGGCGAAGGCCTGTTCGCCGAGATCTCGCGGCTCGACGACGGCTCGCTCGACCCCAATTTCTCGCTCAACCAGCCGGCCTACAAGGATGCGTCGATCCTGGTGGCGGGCGATAATTTCGGCTGCGGCTCCTCGCGCGAGCACGCGCCCTGGGCGTTGCTCGACCGGGGCATCCGCTGCATCATCTCCACCTCGTTCGCGGACATTTTCTTCCAGAACTGCTTCAAGAACGGCGTGCTGCCGGTGACGGTCACGCCGGCGGAGCTGGAAAAGCTGATGGAGCACGCCAAGCGCGGCGCCAACGCGACGCTGACGGTGGACCTGCCGAACCAGACCATCTCGGGCGCGGACGGCGAGCCGATCCACTTCGAGATCAACCCGGGGCTCAAGCACTGCCTCGTCAACGGGCTCGACGAGATCGCGCTGACGATGCAGAAGGCCGAGCCGATCTCCGGACACGAGGCAAAGCTGGCCGCGGAGCGGCCCTGGGTCTAGCGCCCGGCCCCCCGCCACGGCCCCCGCGGCCGCCGATGACGCTGCTTCACGCCGACATGATTTCACGTGCGCGTGGCCTGCCCTAGTTAGCACGCTGGTGCACGCGCCAGCGAAAACGGCAGGGGAAGAGCGGGTTTGAGCAACGCCATCGTGATCGGATCGGGATTCGGCGGTCTCGCGCTCGCGATTCGCCTGCAATCGGCGGGCATCGCCACCACGCTGGTGGAGGCGCGCGACAAGCCCGGCGGGCGCGCCTACGTCTACGAAGACGAAGGCTTCGTGTTCGACGCCGGCCCTACCGTGATCACCGATCCGGCGTGCCTGGAGGCGCTGTTCGCCCTCTCCGGCCGCACCATGGCCGACTACGTCACCCTCGTGCCGGTCTCCCCCTTCTACCAGCTCCGCTGGCCCGACGGCGACGTGTTCGACTACGTCAACGACCAGGCGGCACTGGAGCGCCAGATCGCCGCCCGCAACCCGGCCGACGTGGAGGGCTACCGCCGCTTCCTCGCCTATTCCGAGGCGCTGTTCGTGGAGGGCTACGAGAAGCTCGGCGCGGTGCCGTTCCTGGACTTCAAGTCGATGGTGCGCGTCGCGCCGCAATTGATGCGGCTGCAAAGCTGGCGCACACTCTACGCCAAGGTGGCCGGGTTCATCGCCGAAGAGCACCTGCGCGAGGCGTTTTCCTTCCACACCCTGCTGGTGGGCGGCAATCCGTTCGCCACCTCCGCCATCTACGGGCTGATCCACGCGCTGGAGCGGCGCGGCGGCGTGTGGTTCGCGCTGGGCGGCACCGGCGCGCTGATCGCCGGCCTGGTGCGGCTGTTTCAGGATCTGGGCGGCACCGTTCGCCTCAACGCCCCCGTCGCGGCGATCACCCTGGAGGGCGAGCGGGCCAGCGGCGTCCGCCTCGCCTCGGGCGAGGAGATCGCCGCCGACCTCGTCGCCAGCAACGCCGACATCGTGCACACCTACAAGCACCTGCTCGGCCACACCGCGCGCGGCCAGAAGGAGGCCCGGCGCCTGTCGGCCAAGCGCTTCTCCAACTCGCTGTTCGTGATCTATTTCGGCCTCGCCCGCGAGGTGCCGGACGACCTGGAGCACCACGTCATCCTGTTCGGCGAGCGCTACCGCGAGCTGATCGGCGAGATCTTCGCCGGCCCCGCCCTGCCGGCCGATTTCTCGCTCTACCTGCACGCCCCGTCCAAGACGGACCCCTCGCTCGCCCCGCCCGGCCACTCCGCCTACTACGTGCTCGCCCCCGTGCCGCACCTCGGCGCCGCCGCCATCGACTGGGCCGTGGAGGGGCCGATCTATCGCGACAAGATCCTCGCCGCGCTGGAGGCCCGCGCCATCCCCCGCCTCAGGGAAACCTTGGTGACGAGCCGCATCTTCACCCCGCAGGACTTCGTCACCGAGCTCGGCGCGCACCTCGGCTCGGCCTTCTCGCTGGAGCCGATCCTCACCCAGTCGGCCTATTTTCGCGGCCACAACCGGGACGACCGCATCGCCAACCTCTACCTCGTGGGGGCCGGCACCCATCCGGGCGCCGGCGTGCCGGGCGTGGTCGGCTCGGCGCGCGCGACGGCCGGGCTCGTGCTCGGCGATCTCGGCCTGCCCCAGGCGGACCGCTAGGCGATGGAGGACGCCGCCTACGCCAAGGAGGCCATCGCGCGCGGCTCCAAGAGCTTCGCCGCGGCCTCGCGCCTGCTGCCGCCCGGCACGCGCGAGGACGTGGCCAAACTCTATGCCTGGTGCCGCCACTGCGACGACCGCATCGACGGCCAGGATTTCGGCGAGGGCGAGCGACGCGTCGAGGACGCCGCCACGGCGCTGGCGGAGCTGCGCGCGCACACCGCCGACGCCCTCGCCGGCCGGCCCACGGGGCGCGCCGTGTTCGACGGCTTCGGCGAGGTGGCGCGCGCGCACGCCATCACGCCGGCCCTCGCGGGCGACCTGCTCGACGGTTTCGCCGCGGACGTGCGCGGCGCGCGCTACCCGACGCTCGACGACCTCTCCGCCTATGCCTACGGCGTCGCCGGCTCGGTGGGCGTGATGATGGCGCTGGTGCTGGGCGTCAGCCCGCGCGACGGCGACACGCTCGACCGTGCCTGCGACCTCGGCCTCGGCTTTCAGATGACCAACATCGCCCGCGACGTGGTGGCCGACGCGCGGGCCGGCCGCGTCTACCTGCCTGCCGACTGGCTCGCGGCGGAGGGGGTCGCGGCGCGCGCCGAAGCGGTCGCCGATCCGGCCAACGCGGCGGCCGTGTTCCGCGCCACGGCGCGGCTGATCGCGGCGGCCGACGGTTACTATCGCTCCGCCGAGGTGGGCATCGCGCGGCTGCCGTTCCGCGCGCGCTGGGCGATCACGGCGGCGAGCCGCATCTACCGGGCCATCGGGGTGCGGCGCCTCGCGGCCGGCCCCGCCGGCCTTGCCGAGCGGGCCACCACCTCGCGCGGCGAGAAGCTCGCCCAGCTCGCGGTGAGCGCGGCCGCAGCCTCACGCCGCCGCGAGATCGCCTATGGCCGCGCGGGGCTCTGGACCCGGCCGCCGCGGCCTCGAGGCTCGGCGCCCCGCTGCGCCAGCGCCCCGCTCGATTTGAGCCGCGCCTTGAGCGCCGCCGGCTTGGACGCATACAGAAATCCGAATGAGACGCACCCGTCGCGCCCTTCCACGGCATGGTGCAGCTTGTGCGCCTGCACCAGCCGCTTGGCGTAGCCGCGTCGGGGCATGTAGCGGAACGGCCAGCGCTGGTGCACCAGCCCGTCGTGCACGATGAAATAGAGCACGCCGTAGACCATCAGCCCGATGCCCATCTGGCGCAGCGGCCAGACACCGGCGAGGCCCACCGCGATCAGCACCCCCGACAGCACCATGAAGACGACGGCGTAGAGATCGTTTCGCTCGAACGTCCCCTCGGTTTCCTCATGGTGGGAGCGGTGCCAGCCCCAGCCGACCGGCCCGTGCATCACATAGCGGTGCGTAAGGTAGGCGACGCCCTCCATCACCACCACCATCGCGATGACCACCGCCGCATTCACCATGAACTCAACCATCGTGCGATCCTTGCGCGGTCCCGCCGCCCGCCGCCGTCCGCTGGGCCGGCAGCCGCCACCACGGCGTCCCCGGCGACAGGTGGTGCTCGTGGTGGTAGCCGAAGTGGAAGCAGGTCATCAGCGACACCAGCCAGGGGAAATCGTCACTGCGCGAATTGTGCCGGTCGGTGAAGCCCGCCTCTTCCCGGCGATGCGGGCGGTACGTGCCGAAATAGAACAGCTGCAGCGAGGACAAGATCGCCGGCAGTGCGAAGAAGGCGAGCACGAGCGGCGGCGACGGCCGCAGCAGGACCACGTAGACGGCCAGCACCGCTGTGAGCGTGCCCAACTCGCGCCAGCCGAAATAGTGGCGCATGAAGCGCACGAACCAGGGCCAGAAGGCCGACGGATCGTCCGGATTGTAGTCGGGGTCCTGATCGGTGCCGGGGCGGCGGTGGTGCCTGTGATGGTCCGGCAGCAGCCGGTCGTAGACGAAGGTGGCGTAGAGAAACAGGCACAGCCGGCCGACGTTTCGGTTGATGGCCGGCCGTCCCGGCGCGAGTGAGCCGTGCATGCAATCGTGCGCGACGATGAAGAGCCCCACGCACAGCCACGTCTGCACCGCAACGATCCCAACCGCGACGGCCAGCGGCACCGCGCTCCAGTCGATCACGAAGATCGCGAGGACGTGCAGCGTCAGCCAGGCGCCGACGATCAGCGCCGCCAGCGACAAGCCGACCCACATCGCATGGTTTCGCGCGGAAGCCGTACGGGCGAAGTCGATCGCGGACAGCATCGCCTCCCATGGCCAAACGCAGAACCGCACCATATAGCAGAGGATGGTCGGGAACGCAGTGCCATGGCCCCACGGCTAATCATCGCAGGCGGCGGGCTGTCTGGCGTTCTGGCCGCCGTGGCGTTGGCCGCGGCGCGGCCCGGCCTGGAGCTGACGCTGCTGGAAGCCGGCCCGTCGCTCGGCGGCAACCACACATGGAGCTTCTACGGCAGTGACGTGGCCGGCGCGGCCGCGCGATTGGTGGACCCCTTCGTCGCCCATCGGTGGGACGGCTACGACGTCCGCTTCGCCGGCCTGGACCGCACCTTCTCCACCCCCTATCGCTCGCTCACCTCCACCCGGCTCGATCGGCTCGCCAGGGACGCGCTCGGCGCCCGCGTCCGCCTTGAGGCGCCCGTCGCCGCGCTCGACGCCGACGGCGCCACGCTGGCGGACGGCACGCGCCTCGATGCCGATGCGGTGATCGATGCGCGCGGGGCCACCGCGCTCGCGGGCGTCACGCTGCGGTGGCAGAAATTCCTCGGCCGCGAGGTCCGCCTCGCCCGCCCGCACGGGCTGAGCCGGCCGACCATCATGGACGCGCGCGTGCCGCAGATCGACGGCTACCGCTTCGTCTACCTGCTGCCGTTCAGCGCGGACACGCTCCTCATCGAAGACACCTACTACAGCGAAGGCCGGCAGATCGACGCGGCCGCCCTGCGCGCCCGCATCGACGACTATGCCGCCGCGCGCGGCTGGCGGATCCTGGAAACGATCCGCGAGGAGAAGGGCGCGCTGCCGCTGCTGCTGGCGCAGGATTTCGAGGCGATGTGGGTGGATGCCGCGCCGGCCGGCGGCGCCGTCCCCATCGGCCTGCGCGCGGGGCTGTTCCACCCGGTCACGGGCTATTCGCTGCCCGTCGCCGCACGCACCGCCGCCGCGCTCGCGGCGCTGGACGGGCCGCTGACCAGCCAGCGGCTGCGCCGGGAGATGGCGCGGATCGCGCGGCAGCATGCGGCCCAATCCGGGTTCGGGCGGCTCCTCAACCGGCTCTTGTTCCTCGCCGGCCAGCCGGACAACCGGCACACGGTGCTGGCGCGCTTCCACACCCTGCAGCAGCCGCTGATCGAGCGCTTCTACGCCGGCGCGCTGACGCGGAGGGACCGGGCGCGGATCCTCCTCGGCAAGCCGCCGGTGCCGATCCTCGCCGCCCTGCGCGCGCTGCCGGAGCGCCGGCTTCAGCCGGCCGGCTGACCGCCGGCGTCGGCCGCGCTGCCGCCCAGCCCGAGCACGTCGGTCATGCTGTAGAGGCCCGGCGGGCGCCCGCGCACCCACAACGCCGCCGCCACAGCGCCGTTGGCGAACACGCCGCGGTCCTCGGCGATGTGGCCCAGCGTGATGCGCTCCTGGTCGAGCGCCAGGATCACCTCGTGCTCGCCGATCACCGTGCCGCCGCGCAAGGTGGCGAAGCCGATGGTGCCCGCCTCGCGCGGCCCGGTCTGGCCTTCGCGCGCGGTGACGGCGTGGTCCTTCAGCGCGATGCCCCGCCCCTCGGCGGCGGCTTCGCCCAGGAGCAGCGCGGTGCCGGAGGGCGCGTCGACCTTGCGCCGGTGGTGCATTTCAACCACCTCGATGTCGGCATCGGGCAGCGCCCGCGCCGCCTGCCGCACCAGCGCCGCCAACAGGTTGACGCCCAGCGACATGTTGCCCGACTTCACGATCGGGATGCGCGCGGCGCACTTGGCGATGGCGGCATCGGTCGCGGCATCGAACCCGGTGGTGCCGATGACGTGCGCCACCCCCATCTCGGCCAGCGCGGCGGCGAGTTCGGCGCTCGTCGCCGGGACCGTGAAATCGAGCACGGCATCGCAGCCGGCAAAGGCCGACGCGCCTTCCGTCACCGCCACGCCCAGCGGCGCGAGCCCCGCGAGCGTGCCCGCGTCCGCTCCCAGGACGTCCGACTGCGCCCGCTCGGTGGCGGCGGCGAGCACCGTGCCGGGGTTGGCATCGATGGCGCGGACGAGGGCGCGCCCCATGCGCCCCCCCGCCCCGATGACGCCGAGCTTCATCATTCGCCCGGCTGGGGGCCGTCATACCCCTCGATGACGAGAACGTCGCCGCTGCCGTACTTCTTGCGGTGCGCCACGGCCGCCTGGTACTCGGGCGAATTCATGCAGTCGAGCGCGGCCTGGTAGGACGGGAACTCGATCACCACCGTGCGGTCGCGCTGGGTGCCCTCGAACAATTCGCTCTTGCCGCCGCGCACCAGGAATTTGGCGCCGAAAGCGGCGAGCGGCTTGCCGTTTCGCGACACGTATTCCTTGACGTAGTTGTCGGCGTCGTGGACGTCCATGCGCACGACCCAATATCCCTTGGCCATCAATTGTCTCCCTCGTCCTGGTTGCGCGCCGCCTTGAGCGCGTAGAGCGCTTCGAGCGCCTGCCGCGGGGATAAGCTGTCGGGGTCGGTCTCGTCCAGCAATTCGAGCACCGGCGAATGGGCAGCGGGCGGGCGCGGCGCGGCGCCCTCGGCCCCCGGCAGCGACGCGAACAGCGGCAGGTCCGCGTTGAGCGCGGCGCGGGCGGCGCCGCGATCGCTCTCCTCCAGCCGCGAGAGCACGTCGCGCGCGCGGCGCACCACCTGCACCGGCAGCCCCGCCAGCCGCGCCACCTGCACGCCATAGGAGCGGTCCGCCGCGCCCGGCTCCACCTGATGCAGGAACACGATGTCGCCGCGCCATTCCTTCACCCGCATCGTGGCGTTGACGATGCGCGGGCGCCGGTCGGCCAGCGCCGTCAGCTCGTGGTAGTGCGTGGCGAAGATGGTGCGGCAGCCGACGTCGTTGAGCCGCTCCAGCGCCGCCCAGGCGATGGACAGGCCGTCGAAGGTCGCCGTGCCGCGACCGATCTCGTCGAGGATCACCAGCGCCTTGGGCCCCGCCTGGTTGAGGATCGCGGCGAGTTCCACCATCTCGACCATGAAGGTGGAGCGCCCGGCGGCGAGATCGTCCGAGGCGCCGATGCGGCTGAACATGCGGTCCACGATGCCGATGCGCGCCGCCGCCGCCGGCACGAACGCCCCCGCCTGGGCCAGGATCGCGATCAGCGCGTTCTGGCGCAGATAGGTCGACTTGCCGCCCATGTTGGGGCCGGTGAGGATCACGGCGCGGGCGGCGGTGGCCTCCTCGGCGGCGCTGAGGTCGCAATCGTTCGGCACGAAGCGCGAGGCGTCGGACAGCGCCGCCTCCACCACCGGGTGGCGCCCGCCCTTCACCTCGAAGGCGAGGCCCTCCTCCACGCGCGGGCGGCTCCAGCGCGCCTCGACGGCGATCTCGGCGAAGCCGGCGATGAGGTCGAGTTCGGCCACCGCCTCCGCGACGGCGGCGAGGAACGGCCGCTCCGCCACCACTTCGGCCACCAGCGCGGCGAAGATCTCCGTCTCGCGCGTGCGCGCCTCCTCGTTGGCGGCGAGTATGCGGCTTTCCAGGTCGCGCAGCCGCTCGGTGGTGAAGCGCACCGCGTTGGCGAGGGACTGGCGGTGCGAATAGCCCGCCTCGCGCAGCTTGCCGTCATGGTTCGCGGGCGCCTCGATGAACCAGCCGAGCACCGCGTTGTGCTTGATTTTCAGCGCCTTGACGCCGGTCTCGTCCTGGTACTCGGCCTGCAGCGCGGCGACGACGCGGCGGCTCTCGTCGCGCAGGGTGCGCGCCTCGTCGAGCGCGGCGTCGATGCCGGCGGCGACATAGCCGTCCGGCGCGTTGGCGGATGCGGCGCGCGGCTCCAGCGTGGCCGCGAGGCGCTCGCCCAGAGGCCCCGGCGCGCCGGCGAGCGCGGCGGCGATCTCCTCCAGGATCTGCGGCCGCTCCACCGGCAGCGCCGCGTGGGCCGCGCCGGCCATCTCCAGCGCGCGGGCGATGGCGAGCGCGTCGCGCGGCTGCCCGCGCCCGGCCGCCAGCCGCCCCACCGCGCGCAGGATGTCCGGCGTCCCCTTCAGCGCGCGGCGGATGTTTTCGCGCGCGGCGGCATCGTCCACCAGCACGCCCACGGCGTCGTGGCGGGCGCGGATCAGCGGAATCTGCGTCGACGGGCTGGCGAGCCGGCCAGCCAGGCGCTGCGCCCCCATGCCGCTCACGGTGCGGTCGATGGCCGACAGCAGCGTCGGGCTGCCCTCGCGGATCGGCCGCGTCAGCTCCAGGCTGGTGCGCGTCGCGGCGTCGATGGCCATGAACTCGGCCGGCGCCTCCTTGCGCGGCGGGTCGAGCGGCGGCGCGTTGTCGAGCTGCGTCTCGCCGAGATAGTGGATGATGGCGAGCCCCGCGGCCGCCTCCGCCGGCTCGAACACGCCGAATGCGGCCAGATCGGCCACGCCGAAGGCGCCCGCCAGGCGCGTGTCCGCCCCGTGCGCGCGAAATTCGCTCGGGGCGCGGCGCGTCACCGTCACCCGCCGCGGCAGGGCGGGAAGCTCGGCCCCCTCCGGCGCGAGCAGCTCCACCGGGTCGAGCCGCGCGAGTTCGGCCGCGAGCCCCGCGGCGTCGGTCTCGAGCAGCTCGAAGCGGCCGGAGGCGACGTCGGCCGCCGCCAACCCCACGCGCCCCTTCACCGGCGCCATGGCGACCAGCAGCGACGGGCGCGCCGGGTCGAGCAGCTCGTCCTCGGTGATGGTGCCCGGCGTCACGATGCGCACCACGGCCCGCGCCACCACCGATTTGGCGCCGCGCTTCTTGGCCTCGGCCGGATCCTCGGTCTGCTCGGCGATGACGACGCGGATGTTCTGCGAGATCAGCCGCGACAGATATTCCTGCGCCGCATGCACCGGCACGCCGGCCATGGGGATCGGCTGACCGCGATGGGTGCCGCGCGTGGTGCAGTGAATGTTGAGCGCCCGCGCGGCAAGCTCGGCGTCCTCGAAGAACATCTCGTAGAAGTCGCCCATGCGGTAGAACAGGAGGCCGTCCGGGTTGGCCGCCTTGATGGCGAGGTATTGCGCCATCATCGGCGTCGCGCCGGCGACCGGCGAGGCGTCGTCGTCGATGGCCGCGGCGTCGGAGAGCGTGCGCTCGGGGCTGGCGTCCATGGGGTTTCCGTTGCTCATTGCCGGGCTCACGGTGCGGCGCCCGAGGCCCCCATGCAAGGCGCCATCCCCGGCCTCCACAGGCCTGGATGCCATTCGGTCAGTGCCTAAAGGTTGGCCAACTGGGAACGCGCTGCTTTACGTGCACCTTGGATCGCGCGTAACTCTCTTTCCAAAATCAGACGCGTGTGGAGGAAGCTGAGTGGACGCGGCACCCAAGAAGACCGGTCGGCAAGCCATCACGGACAGTGAGGCGCTGGAGTTTCACTCCCGTGGCCGCCCGGGCAAGCTGGAAGTCACCCCGACGAAGCCGATGGCGACGCAGCGCGATCTGTCGCTCGCCTATTCGCCCGGCGTCGCGGTTCCCGTGCGCGCGATCGCGGAAAATCCCGATCTCGCGTTCGACTACACGACACGCGGCAACGTGGTGGCGGTGATTTCCAACGGCACGGCGATCCTCGGCCTCGGCAACCTCGGCGCCCTCGCCTCCAAGCCGGTGATGGAAGGCAAGGCGGTGCTGTTCAAGCGCTTCGCCGACATCGACGGCATCGACATCGAGGTCGACACCGAGGACGTGGACGCCTTCATCAACGCGGTGCGCTATCTCGGCCCGTCCTTCGGCGGCATCAACCTGGAAGACATCAAGGCGCCGGACTGCTTCCTGATCGAATCGCAGCTGCGCGAGCTGATGGACATTCCGGTGTTCCACGACGATCAGCACGGCACCGCGATCATCGCGGCGGCGGGGCTCATCAACTCGCTGCACCTCACCGGCCGCACGCTCGCCAACACCAAGATCGTGTGCAACGGCGCCGGTTCGGCCGGCATCGCCTGCGTCGAGCTGATCAAGGCCATGGGCGTGCCGCACAACAACATCATCCTGTGCGACACCAAGGGCCCCATCTACGCCGGCCGCGAAGAGGGCATGAACCAGTGGAAGTCGGCACACGCGGCCGACACGGACGCGCGCACCCTGGCCGAGGCGGTCGACGGTGCCGACGTGTTCTTCGGCCTGTCGGTCAAGGGCGCGATGACGCGCGAGATGGTCCGCTCCATGGCGGCGCAGCCCATCATCTTCGCCATGGCCAACCCCGACCCGGAGGTGACGCCCGAGGAAGTCGCCGAGATCCGTGACGATGCCATCGTCGCCACCGGCCGGTCGGACTACCCCAACCAGGTCAACAACGTCCTCGGCTTCCCCTACATCTTCCGCGGCGCGCTCGACGTGCGCGCCACCGCCATCAACGAGGACATGAAGGTGGCCGCGGCCGAGGCGCTCGCCTCCCTCGCCCGCGAGGATGTGCCGGACGAGGTGGCCGCCGCCTACCAGGGCAACCGGCCGCGCTTCGGCAAGGAATACATCATTCCGGTGCCGTTCGATCCGCGCCTGATCTCCAACATCCCCATCGCGGTGGCCAAGGCGGCGATGAAGTCCGGCGTCGCGCGCCGGCCGATCCACGACATGGCCCGCTACGCCGAGGAGCTGTCCGCGCGGCGCGATCCGGTGGCCGGCTCCCTGAGCCGCAT
>JAUIJH010000055.1 GCA_030431335.1 Alphaproteobacteria bacterium | reverse complement strand
ACCTGGTACTGGGGCTACATCAACTCGATCATCTATGTGGGGCTCAACACCGTGATCTCGGTGTCGGTGGCGCTGCCGGCCGCCTACGCCTTCTCGCGCTACCGCTTCATGGGCGACAAGCACCTGTTCTTCTGGCTGCTGACCAACCGGATGGCGCCGCCGGCGGTGTTCGCGCTGCCGTTCCTGCAGCTCTATTCGTCGATGGGGCTGTTCGACACGCACCTCGCGGTGGCGCTGGCCCACTGCCTGTTCAACATCCCCCTCGCGGTGTGGATCCTGGAAGGGTTCATGTCGGGCGTGCCCAAGGAGATCGACGAGACCGCCTATATCGACGGCTACTCGTTCCCGCGCTTCTTCGTGAAGATCTTCATGCCGCTGATCGCGTCTGGCATCGGGGTGACGGCGTTCTTTTGCTTCATGTTCTCGTGGGTGGAGATGCTGCTGGCCAAGACGCTCACCTCGGTGGTGGCCAAGCCCATCGCCGCGGTGATGACGCGCACCGCCTCCACCTCCGGCTACGAATTGGGGCTGCTGGCGGCGGCGGGGGTGCTGACCATCATCCCCGGCGCCATCGTGATCTACTTCGTGCGCAACTACATCGCCAAGGGTTTTGCATTGGGGCGCGTGTAATTCGCGCGCCGACAAGGAGTTTTCATCATGGGCCTGTCATGGATGGCGTGGACCTGGCAGACGGCGGTGTTCTTTGCCGCCATCGCCGCTTCGCTGGTGGCGATGACGATGTGGGAGTTTGCCCGACCCGGCGGTCACCCGCGCGTCGGCGTCCTCGGCCTCCTCACGACGCGGGGCGACCGGCTGTTCATCTCGCTGCTGGCGGCGGCCTATATCCACCTCGCCTGGCTCGCCTTCGCGACGGGACCGCTGTGGATCGCCTCCATCATCGCGGTGGCGCTCGCCTTCGCCATCTTCAGCCTGGTCTGAGGGGGCGGGCGGTGATCCTCTCGCCCCCCGCCACCGTTACGCGATCAGCCGGTGCGCACGCACGCCAGCGTCTCGCCGCTGGCGTGGGAATGAAAGGTCATCGAGTTCTTCTGCTGGTCGAAGATCGAGTAGCGGGCGCCCTTGGTGGTGAAGAGGCCGTAATCGGCGTTCTTGCCGGTCTCGATCCAGGCGACCTTTTCGCTCGTCTCGCCAGACTTGATGGTGGAGATCGACAGGTCGATCGTCTTGCCGCCGTTGCACGACCACTCGCCGACGAACACGTCGCGCCCGAGGTCGACCTTGTCGGCGCAGCCGGCGAGCGCCGCTCCAGCCAGCAGGACAAAGGCGGCGGCCCGGCCGCGCCCAGCGATCACACTCATACTCATCCTGCCTTTGCATGGCTTTGCCGTGCGGGGCTCGAGCCCCATTCGCGCGGGATCCTAGCGCGATACAACCGGCGGACAACGCCCAACCAAACGAATAGGGAGATCTACACCCATGAAACGCCTATTGATGGCATCAACGTGCGTCGTCGCACTGGGCTGTGGCGGCCCGGCCTTTGCCGACCGAGCCGCTGCGGAGCGGTGGGTCGACCAGGAGTTCGAGCGCTCCGTGCTGACGAAGGAAGAACAGCTCGCCGAGATGGACTGGTTCATCAAGGCGGCCGAGCCCTTCCAGGGGATGGAGCTCAACGTTCTGTCCGAGGCGATCCCCACCCACTCCTATGAGGCCGACACCCTCACCAAGGCGTTCGAGGAGATCACCGGGATCAAGGTGAACCACCAGGTCCTGGGCGAAGGGGAGGTGGTGCAGGCGGTTCAGACGCAGATGCAGACGAACCGCAACCTCTACGACGCCTACGTGAACGATTCCGATCTCATCGGCACCCACTCGCGCCTGCAATCGGCGGTGAACCTCACCGAGTTCATGGCCGGCGAGGGAGCCGACGTGACGAGCCCGACGCTCGACCTCGACGACTTCATCGGCAAGTCCTTCACCACCGGTCCCGACGGCGACCTGTGGCAGCTGCCGGACCAGCAGTTCGCCAACCTCTACTGGTTCCGCAAGGACTGGTTCGACGACCCGCAGATCGCCGCCGGCTTCAAGGAGAAGTACGGCTACGACCTCGGCGTGCCGGTCAACTGGTCCGCCTACGAGGACATCGCCGAATACTTCACCAACGATGTGAAGGAAGTCGGCGGCGTGCGCATCTACGGCCATATGGACTATGGCAAGCGCGCTCCCGACCTCGGCTGGCGCATGACCGACGCGTGGCTGTCGATGGCCGGCACCGGCTCCAAGGGCCTCCCCAACGGCCGCCCGGTCGACGAGTGGGGCATCCGCATGGAGGAAGGCTCCTGCAACCCCGCGGGCGCCTCCGTCTCGCGCGGCGGGGCGACCAACGCGCCGGCCTCCGTCTACGCCATCGCCAAGTGGGACGAGTGGCTGCGTAAATTCGCCCCGCCTGCCGCCGCCTCCTACGACTTCTACCAGTCGCTGCCGGCGCTCTCCCAGGGCAACGTGGCCCAGCAGATCTTCTGGTACACCGCCTTCACCGCCGACATGGTGAAGCCGAAATCGGAGGGCAACAACACGGTCGACGAATCGGGCCTGCCGCTGTGGCGGATGGCTCCCTCGCCGCACGGCCCCTATTGGGAAGAGGGCATGAAGATCGGCTACCAGGACGTGGGGTCCTGGACGATGCTGAAATCGACGCCGCTGGAGCGCCGCAAGGCGGCCTGGCTCTACGCCCAGTTCGTCACCTCCAAGACGGTGGACGTGGAGAAGTCCCACAAGGGGCTCACCTTCATCCGCAATTCCACGGTGAACCACGAGAGCTTCACCGAACGCTCGCCCAACCTGGGCGGCCTGGTGGAATTCTACCGCTCGCCCGACCGCGTGATGTGGACCCCCACCGGCGTCAACGTGCCGGACTATCCCAAGCTGGCGCAGCTCTGGTGGCAGCAGATCGGCGACGTGAACTCGGGCACCTTCACCCCGCAAGAAGCGATGGACCGTCTCGCCGGCGAGATGGACACCGTGATGGGCCGCATGCAGGTGGCCGACGAGCGTGCCAACGTCTACGGCGGCTGCGGCCCGCGCCTCAACGAGGAGAAGGACCCGCAGTGGTGGCTGTCGCAGCCCGGCTCGCCCAAGCCGAAGCTCGACAACGAGAAGCCCCAGGGCCAGACCGTGGCCTATGAGGAAATCATCAAGCGCTGGCAGTAGGCGCTGACAAAAACATCGGGGCCGGCGCACGTGTTGCGCCGGCCCTTTCTTGTGCCGGCCGCCTCCTTATACTTCCGGGCGAAATCACAATGAGGATGGCCTGGTGTTGCAATCGTTACGGGGATCCGGGGCCATCGGCGCTCTGGCGGGGGGCGCCGCCGCCTTTCAGGTTCTGCTCGCCGGCGGGCTGAGCGCGAGCGCGGCCGACGCGACCCCGCGAGCGATGTTCGAGGCCGCGGCCGCCGGCCGCCCCTTCGAGCGGGCCACGTTCGATGCCGCCGTCGCCGCGCTCAAAGAGGACCCGGGCGTCGTGCCGCTGGGCATCTATCAGGGCGGCCCGCTGATGCCGCTCGAGGGACCGGCCACCTTCGATGTTCCGGACGTGCTGTCCTATCAATGCGACAGCACCAACGAGGCGACCGGCCTGCCCGCCGGAGCGGTGAGCGATTCCCGGGAAACCTACGTGGTGCGCGACAACCACGACGGCACCAAGGAGATCACCTTCAGCACCATCGATGCGGAAGGCACCGTCACGTTCGTCTTCCTCACCGACGGCCAGGCCGCCGCGGTGGCGGAGATCAGCACCGACATGGACGGCCAGCCCGTCAAGTTCGTGCGCGACACCGATGGCGGGTTCACCGACACGGTCAGCGGCGAGCGCATCACGCCGGACATGGCCGAGGTGCAGATCTTCGAGCAGGTGGGCGATGCGGCCGTCTCGGCGCACCCCTTCTGGTTCGCCGGCACCCAGGAACTGCGCGTGGGCGATCCGTTCATGGAAGAATCGCTGCGCACCAGCGTCGCCCCCCTGGTCAGCGCGCTGTCGGGCGTCTCCACCCTGAGCCAGGGCGGCCAGACCTCGATCGAACTCGACTATCTGATCGTGCTGGTGAGCGGGCAGACGCTGATCGACGGCGCGGCGCATCTGGTGTTCGAGGGCGGCTTCGGCGGGGCGGTGGAGGTCCCGCAGGGCAGCTTCTCGTTCGATTCCACCTTCAGCGAAGCCTACGACCGCAAAACCACCATCCCGACGCATTCCCGGCAGACCATCGACGTCAAGTTCGGCGATATCTCCTTCCAGGTGGTGACGACCATCGCCTGCGCCCCTACGTCCTGACCGCTCGGCGCGGGGGACACCGCGCAGACCGTGGCGGTTTTTGGGCGACTGTCACAAGCCAATCATCGAACGAATTTATGGTCCCGTCACAAATCGTGAGGGGACCATGAAAATCAACCACTTGGCGCTTGCCACCACACTCCTGTGCTCGACCGCCGCCGTCGGCACCGCGCACGCCGATGCCTTCAACCGCATCGCGTCCTTCCCCGTCGCCAGCAACTTGCCCGAAGGGACCGAGGGGGAGACCTCCTCGGAGATCATCGCCGCCACCGAGGACGGCATGACGCTGGTCTATTCGGACTCGCCGCTGGGCGCGATCGGCATCGTGGACATTTCCGACCCGGCCAACCCCAAGCCGGGCGGCGCGGTGATGATGGACGGCGAGCCCACCTCGCTGGTGGTGCAGGGCGGCAAGGCCTATGTCGCCGTCAACACCTCCGCAAGCTACACCGAGCCGAGCGGCGTGCTGAAGATCGTCGACCTGGCCGACAAGAGCGTGAGCGCGAGCTGCGATCTGGGCGGCCAGCCCGATTCGGCCGCCATCGCCAAGGACGGCTCCTTCCTCGCCATCGCCATCGAGAACGAGCGCGACGAGGACCTCAACGACGGCGTGATCCCGCAGATGCCGGCCGGCTTCGTCGCCATCCTGCCCCTCGCGGACGGGGTGCCCGCTTGCGACCAGATGGTGCGCGCCGACGTCACCGGCATCGCCGAGGTGGCGCCGAGCGACCCGGAGCCGGAGTTCGTCGATATCAACGACGCCGGCGAGATCGTCCTCACGCTGCAGGAGAACAACCACCTGGCGGTGCTCGGCCGTGACGGCACCATCATCAGCCAGTTTTCCGCCGGTTCCGTCGACCTCACCGACATCGACACCGAGGAAGAGGGCGCGCTCACCTTCGCCGGCAGCCAGACGGCGAAGCGCGAGCCCGACGCGGTGAAGTGGCTCGACGACGACCACTTCATCATCGCCAACGAGGGCGACTACGAGGGCGGCTCGCGCGGCTTCACCGTGTTCGACAAGACCGGCGAGATCCTCTTCGAATCCGGCCCCAGCTTCGAGTACGCGGTGGCGGCGGCCGGGCACTATCCCGAGGAGCGCTCCGCCAACAAGGGCGCGGAACCCGAGGGCCTCGCCGTCGGCACCTTCGGCGGCGTGTCGATGGCGTTCGTGATGTCCGAGCGCGGCTCGATCGTCGGCGTCTACGACATGAGCGACCTTACCAGCCCCAAGCTGATGCAGCTCCTGCCGTCGGGCATCGCGCCGGAGGGCGCGGTCACGATCCCCGGGCGCAACCTCTTCGTCACCGCCAACGAGGCGGACCTCGGCGAGGATGGCGGCGCGCGCTCGCACGTGATGATCTACCAGTACCAGGAAGGCGCCGAGCCGGCCTATCCGACCATCGCCTCCGCGCCGACCGAGGGCGTTCCGCTCGGCTGGGGCGCGCTGTCGGGTCTCGTGGCGGACGAGAACCAGGCCGGCACGCTCTATGCGGTGAGCGATTCCTTCTACGGGATGGCCCCGCAGATCTTCGTGATCGACGCCAAACAGACGCCGGCCATGATCACCGACGCGATCCTCGTGACGCGCGAGGGCTCGGCGGCGCAGAAGCTCGACCTCGAAGGCATCGCCAACGACGGCAAGGGCGGCTTCTGGCTCGCCTCGGAGGGGCGCTCGGACCGTCTCATCCCGCACGCGCTCTATAATGTCGCCCGCGACGGCAGCATCCAGAAGGAAGTGGCGTTCCCGCCCGAGCTGATTGCGTCGGAGAAGCGCTTCGGCTCCGAGGGCGTCACCCGCATTGGCGAGACGCTGTGGATCGCCATCCAGCGCGAGTGGGGCGACGACCCCATGGGCAGCGTGAAGCTCGTCAGCTACGATCCGAAGTCCAAGGAGTGGGGCGCGGTGCGCTATCCGCTGGAGACGCCGGAGAAGGGCTGGATGGGCCTGTCGGAAATCACCGCCTACGGCGACTACGTCTACATCGTGGAGCGGGACAACCAGATCGGCGAGGCCGCGAAGGTGAAGCGGCTCTACCGGGTCCCCGTCGCGGAGATGAAGCCGGCCCCGCTGGGCGGCGACCTGCCCACCGTCAGCAAGGAGCTGGTGCGTGACTTCGTGCCGGACCTCAAGGCGTGGGGCGGCTACGTGGTCGACAAGGTCGAAGGCTTCGCCATCGACGCGGACGGTATCGGCTACGTGGTGACCGACAACGACGGCGTGGACGATTCGTCCGGCGAGACCTTCTTCTGGTCTATCGGCGCCGTGCAATAAGGCGACCCGACCAAGGCTCGAGCCGTGGCGCACGCCATGGCTCGAGCCCCCCGTGAGTGCGGACATGCGTCCATCGAATCCACGGTCGCGGCGGCAGTATATTCGCAGCTCTTCAATTTCCTCGAAAGTTAAGTGTCGAGGACGTTGACCAAAGCGGCAATGTTCAAGTTTTATTCGATTATGGCATTTCTGTGCCACAAGACTTGCGCCGCCACAACCGCACATGTTCTTATTGCTGATGAACGAGAACCCAAAGATACTGGGCGTCATCGGCATGTGCGTTGCCCTCGCAACGCTGCCGAATATCGCACACGCCGAGCCACCTGCTGTGACTTCGGCGCAGGTCTTCCATCCGCCTCCGGCCAAGGACGGATTCTCCTACCCGGATTGCTATTGCACTGACAGCAAAGGGCGTCGGGTGGAAATGGGCGAGCGCGCGTGCCTGACCATCGGGGATCGCAGTTTTGTCGCCCGTTGCGGCATGTCGCTCAACAACCCCGCCTGGCGCACCGAGCAGGAAGGGTGCCCCACCACCTGACCGGCGTCAGCCGTTGCCGGCCGCGTAGACCAGGCCCATGCGCGATTCGATTTCCGGCGGGATCTCCGGCAGCGCGCTACGCGGAATGAGGTAGGTGGAGAGGCGGAAGAGGTCGCTGAACACGCGGTGCTCGCGGGCCGTGCGCGCCAGATAGGCGTGGCCGGACGAGCCGCCCGTGCCGTAGCGCATGCCGATCATCCGCTCCACCATCAGCGAATGGCGGTGCCGCCACAGCGCCATCTGCGTGTCGATGTCCATCAGCGCCGACAACAGCGCGTGCGGCATGTGGAGCGCCGGCCGGTCGCGATAGACGGTGATGAACAGCGCGGCCTCCACGGCCGGCGCGCTCATCGTCCAGCCGGCCGCGTCGTTGGGCTCGAAGATGGCGGAGAACGCCTTGAGCGCATTCTCCAGCGCCGCCGCCTCGTCGGTATGGTCAACGGCCCGCGCGCTCTGGCGCTCGCGGCGCAGCATCTCGGTGACGGCCTTGCGGTAGGCGTCGCGGAAGGCGTATTGCCCGCCCGCCACGAAGGGGGTGCGCGACAGCCACGCCTCGAGCTGGTCGCGTAGCGAGGGGGCGCGCTCGGCCGCCAGGTACGCCTCGCGCTCCTGCGGGCTCATGTCGGCGTCCACCGCCTTGCCCTCGAACAGGATGCGCCGCGAGGCGTCGAGCCCCAGCCGCGTCTCGATCAGGCGGAACTGCAGCGACTGGAAGCCCGAGGACGTCGACAGCAGATCGCGAAAATCGAGGAAATCTTGCGGGCGCATCGTCTCCAGGATGTCGAGCTGCTGGATGACGAGCTTCAGGATCTCGTGGATGCGGTCGAGGCCGTGCACCATGCGGGCGATGCGCCGGTCGTCGACGGGATTGTGGCCGAAATCGGCCTGGATGCGGTCGAGCTCGTGCAGGATCTGGCGGAACCACAGCTCGTAGGCCTGGTGCACGATGATGAACAGCATCTCGTCGTGCGCCTCGATGCCGTGGCGCGTGCTCTCGGGCGACTGCGCGCCCAGAATGTCCTTGAGGCGCAGGTAGCTCGCGTAGGTGATTTCGCTGCCGTCGGGGTGGGGGCTTTGGCCGGTGCGACGCATCGGAGCTTCCTTGGAATGTGCGGCCGACCCCGTGCAGGGGCCGGGCCAGATGATGCCGCCGTCAGGAGGCCTCGGCGGTCCGTGCCGGCTCGGCCGCCCGCGCGGGCGACCCGAGGAGGGTGGCGACCGCGTTGTTGACGATGGCGATGCCGACGCCGCCCCCCAGCGACATGATGCTCTCGGGGTGGAACTGCACCCCCAACATCGGCCGCGAGACGTGCTCGATGGCCATGATGGCGCCGTCGGACGTGTGGGCGAGGGGGCGCAGCTCGGCCGGCATCGCGTCCGGCGCGGCCACCAGCGAGTGGTAGCGCCCTACCACGATGGGCCCCTCGATGCCGTAGAACAGGCCCGAGGCCGGCCCGTCGAGATTCACCGTGGACGGCTTGCCGTGCATCGGGGTGTCGAGCTGCGCGAGGCGGCCGCCATAGGCCTCCACCATCGCCTGCAGGCCGAGGCAGACGCCGAACACGGGCAGGTCGTACGCCTCCGCGAGGCGGATCGACGCGGTGCAGTCGAAATCGGACGGGGTGCCGGGGCCGGGCGACAGGACCAGGAGGTCCGGCGCATAGCGCTCGATCAGGGCGGCGGTGAGGGGCGCGCGCACGGTGGTGACGGCGAGCCCGCAGCGGCGCAGATAGCCGCCCAGGGTGTGGACGAAGCTGTCGTCGTGGTCGACGAGCAGCGCGCGCCTGCCGGCGCCCGGCGGCGGGGGCGGGGCGGTTTGCGCCACCTCGCCCGCGTCGCCGCGGATCGCCGCGCGCATGGCGGACGCCTTGAGCACGGTCTCGCGCTCCTCCGCGTCGGCGTCCGAATCGGCGAGCACCGTGGCGCCCGCCCGCACCTCCGCGACGCCGCTCCTCACGTGCACCGTGCGCAGCGTCAGCCCGGTGTTGAGGTCGCCGTTGAAGTGCAGGAGGCCGACCGCGCCGCCGTACCAGGCGCGCGGGCTCTTCTCGTGATCCTCGATGAACTGCATCGCCCGCCGCTTGGGCGCGCCCGTCACCGTTACCGCCCAGGCGTGGGACAGGAACGCGTCGAGCGCATCGCGGTCCGGCAGGAGCGTGCCCTCGATGTGGTCGACCGTGTGGATCAGCCGCGAATACATCTCGATCTGGCGCCGGCCGAGGACACGGATGGAGCCCGGCTCGCACACGCGGCTCTTGTCGTTGCGGTCGACGTCCGAGCACATGGTGAGCTCGGTCTCGTCCTTCTTGGAGTTGAGGAGGGCGCGCACCTGGCGCTCGTCCTCGATGGCGTCACGCCCGCGGGCGATGGTGCCGGAGATCGGGCACGTCTCCACGCGCCGGCCGGTCACGCGCACGAACATCTCCGGCGAGGCGCCGATCAGGAACTCGGCCCCGCCCAGGTTGATGAAGAAGCCGTAGGGCGCGGGGTTGATGGCCGACAGGCGCCGCATGATGGCGGACGGCGCGTCGGCCAGAGGCTCGCGGAAGACCTGGCCCGGCACCACCTCGAAAAGGTCGCCGCGCGCGAAGTGGGCGAAGGTCTTGCGTACCGTGTCGGCATATTCGCCGGGTTCGTGGTCGTTGGCGACGAGGTTGCGCGCGACGGGGGGCGGCGTCTTCTCCGGCTCGGCCGGCCGGCCCTCGGTGGAGGCGCCATCGTAGTCGAACTCGTAGGAGGCGACGATGGCGCGCTTGGAATAGTGGTCCACGGCCAGGATCTCGTCCGGCAGGTAGAGCACCATGTCGCGCTGGTCGGCCGGGCGCGGCAGGCGCTGCGCGATGGGGTCGAACTGGAAGGCGAGGTCGTAGCCGAAGGCGCCGGCGAGGCCGAGCTGGCCGTCCGCATCGCTGGCGAAGAAGTTTTGCAGCGCCCGCAGCGCGGTGAAGGAGGAGGGGCGGCGGCTGCGGTTTTCCTCGGTGAGGTCGCTGTCGTCGGGCTCCGGCACGGTGACGGTGACGGTGTGTGCGGTGCGCACCGGCGCGAGGCCGGCGCCGGCGAACGCGGCCGCCGCGGGCGCGAGCAGCGGCTCCCCACGCCCGTTGAGCGCGCTCACGGTGACGGTGCGGCCGACGCTCTCCACCGCCAGCGGCGGATTGGCGAGCGCGAAGTCCCAGCGCGTGTAGCGGCCGGGATACTCGTAGCTGGAGGAGAACGCGGCGCCGCGCTCGCTGTCGAGCCGGGCGATCCAGGCCGACAGCGCGCCCTCGTAGTCGATCTCCCGCTCGCGGCGACGCACGGTGACGCCGCCGACCGTCTCATAGGTAATGGCACTCATGGCGATGCGTGGACCCCAGCCGAACGCGCCGATTGGTGCCGGCACACCGGGGCGCACGCAACCTTTTTTTGCCCGCCGGCCCGCTTCCGCGCCTTGGGCGGCTCAGATGACGAAGGGAATCGGGTTGAGATCGGCTTCCGCAAGGGGCGCGGCACGCAGGCCGAGCGCCACGGGCACGTCATAGAGGCGGCCGGGGCCGAAGCGGGGCAGCCAGTCCCTCAATTGCGGCGACAGCGCCTTCACCACCGGCACGCCGAGCTCGGAGCGGGTGAGGTCGACGGTGAGGATGGTGATGCCGTTGGCGGCGAAATGGGCCTCCAGGGCCGCGAAGCTTCCGGGCTCTGGCGCGGGGGCGATGCCGGCGCCGGCGAGGTTGGGCGCGGCGAAGGCGTCGGTGGCCCGCGACCAGGCATAAAGAGGGGGCGGGGGCGGCGGATCGGGCTCGCGCTGGGCCGCGGCCATGGTGATGAGGCTGATCTCGCCCTGCAGCATCTCCAAGGTGGCCGCGCGCACCGCATCGGCGGGGTCGACGGCGGCCGCGGCGCCGATGGCCGGGTGGGACCCGTCCGCGCGTGCCGACAGCGCGACGACAGCCGCCGCGGGTAGATCCGTCGGAATCAGGAGGTGCCAGGTGTGCCGGCGGCGCCCGGTGAGCCACGCCGAGAGGTTGCCCGGCAGCGCGGCCGCGGTGAAGCGCGGGTCGAGCCGCGGGGCGGGCAGGCGGTTGTACCACCAGATGGCCACCGCATCGCGTTCCACAAGCTCCAGGATCGCATGCCTCGCCGCCGCCTCATGGCTGTCCCGCACGGCGGTACCCGTTGAGGTTGAGAAGATGTTCGGCAGGCCCCTTCGGGCGTCTTCGCCGAACAGAGCGGCCAGCGCCGACACCCGAACACACCCTCCGGTAGAGCGATCCAGCCCACGTATCCACAGATCGTCCACAGGATATTCACAATCTGAGGGCGCAGTATCGTTCGCACTTGCAACTAAAATTTGCAGTTGAGTGGCACTAAAGTTCTGCAACTTTAGGGTGCCGTATGCTGGATGCGCCTCGGGGGGAGCGTGCCAGATGCGGGGGTCGTCCGGCCCACCGGTCATCAACGACGCACGCTCGAAAGCCTCGCAGACGGCGGCGTTGCGGGCTTGCGAGCGGTCGCTCCCACGCCCGGCGGCAGCCTGCCAGGCCCACGTCCAAGGGGGATCGTCACGCTTGTTGGCAGGGAATATGATGAAAAAATGGGCAGGGCAATTGCCCAATTTTGTTTCGAGTACTTTCAGCAATAAATCTTCACAGGAATCACCCGAAAGCCGTATTGTCTCGACGTCACCAGATGAACCGAGATCGTTTCCAACATTAAAAGGGTTGAGAGACATGTTCTACGAAGCGAAAATCGACTGCGATACGTTTGACGTCGCAGAACATCTACAAGGTATTGTGAAGCGTGAGCTCAGGGGAAAAGAAATGGCGCGCATTGCTGTAAACCGTTCTGCAATTCCGGCAATCGGTAAGGCGTTTGGCGAGGCGGCGAACGATCCCGAAAAGCGCGAGTCGTTCCGCAGCAACCCGATCGAGTATCTGATGGGCGCGGGCGTCGCGGCGGAGAACCTGTCCGGGCTCAACATCGTGCTGCACGAAGATACCGACGACACCGTGCACCTCGTCCTTCCCGAGCATGTCGATCAGGGTCGCCTGCGGGCCAACGACCACGAGTACCTGAAGATGCTCGGCACCATGGCGGTTCTCGGCTGCCTGCGGCCGCTGAGCTGAGCGCTGCTGCGGCCTGCCGTCAGGCGAAATCGAGCCCGACCGGCAGGCCCGCCTGCTCCAGAGCGCCGAACATGCGCCGACGTGTGGGCACGTCGCGCGCCATGTTCGCGCCGACCACCCAGCTCGACAAGGCGTCATGATCGAAGCGCGACGAATGCTCTTCCCTGCGCAACTGCTCCTCGAACCTGTTGCGAGCACCGACCGCGGCGGCGACCTCGTTGCGTTCCTGGTAGACCGCGATGGCCAGCAGCAGGGTATGCCCGTTCTCGGGCGCGCGGTGCAGGCGGCGCGCGCATTCCTCCAGGTCGCCCTCCAGGTAGGCGATCGTGGCGAGGTAGCCGTGAAAATAGGCCGGCGTGTAGCGGCCCGAAAGCGCCAGGGCGCGGTCGGCGAGGGGCCTGGCCGAGCTGAGGTCGCCGCAGAAGGCGAACGCTTCGGCCGCCGAGATGAGGGTGCGGCTGGAGTAGGGGTTGAGCGACAGGGCGATGTCGAACGTCGCCCGGGCGCGCTCGTACTGGCGCCCCCGAATGGCCATCCAGCCGGCCATCACGTGATTGAACGGCTCTTGCTCGTCGAGGCTGAGCGCGGTCTGGATGCTGGCGCGCGCGCCCAGGATGTCCGCCTCGGACGGCGCCTTGGTCGGGCAATACATGCAGCGCTTGAGGAACAGCGCGGTGAGGCTCGAGTGCACCAGGCTGAGCCGAGATCCGTTCGGGTCTTCGCGAAGCTCGGTCAGAATTTCCTCCGCCAGCTTGTCGGACTGGGCGGTGAATTTCTGCATCTCCTTGTATGCGGTGAGCCAGCGCGCGAAGGGCGAGGACGGGTGAGCGGGCTCCTCGTTGAGGATGTCATGCTCGATGGCGTTGATCGCGCGGGCGAGCAACAGGTCCGCCCGGCGCCGGTCGCCCAGGTCGTCGTAGCCAATGCGCACGCACGACACCGTGTCCTGCCGCCGCGCGTTGACGCAGCGCAGATAGAGCGCGCGCGCGTTGGGCTCGTTCCACAGCAGGAGCCGATAGTCGTGGTCGGGGGCCGTTTCCATCCGGATGAAGGCGGCGCCGTCCCCCGGCACCGAATTCGCCCCCAGCGGCTCGAAGGAGCGGAGCGAGCGGAAGCGCGTCAGTTGGCACATCACTTCCGAATGGGCGTACGAAAACAGGTCCGGCACCGACGGCATGCCCTGCGGCTTCTGCAAGAGCACGGTCGGGATGCCGTGGAAGGGCACGACGGCCACCTCCTTCGGCGCCTCGCCGACGGCCGCGCCGCGCAGCGTTTTCTCGAACGTGACGAGATGGTTCGGCAGCGGCACGTCGAGTTCGTCGAGCGCATGGCGCAGCAGGCGCAGGCGCCGGATCGCGGCGGCCGGGTCGCCCTGGCGCGCGAGCGCACGCGCCAAACGCTCCGAGGCGGCCAGTTCCGACGGGTCGATGTGGACGATCAGCTCGCACAGGGCCATGTCGGCCGGCTGGACCGATGCGGTTTCGTCGCGCTTGGCAAGATCGGCATTGAGGTGGCGCAGCACCTCGGACGTCGTCGCGGTGCGAAAATCCTGCACCCACTGGTCGAACGCCTCTTCGCCGATTTCCGCCCCCGCCAGCGGCTCGCCGCGCCACTGCTTGATGGCTTTGCGGTAGGCGGCCTCGGTGCCGAGCGAGATGAGGTCGACGAAATTGGCCAGGTCGGTGCGCATCGGATCGACGGCCGAGCGCACGCAGCCGCGCTCGCGCGTGATGAAGCACTGGGTGTCCGGGTTGGTGGCGACCAGGCTGAGCGCCTTGCGCAGCGAACCCCGCGCCGCTTCAGCCTCGAATTCGCCCCACAACAGGCCGCAAAGCTTCTGGCGATCGACACTGACGCACGGTTGCGCCGCGAGGAACAGACACATCGCAAATGATTTACGCGTTGGAAATTGAACGCTGCGTCCGTTGCGAAGGAAGATCGGCTGCCCAAGCAACATAATCTCAGAGTCGGGCTCTTCAAAACCCATGCACTGGTGCCCCCTGCCTGTCCGATCGCTGCCATGGCACCGTCGGGATCACTCGACTGACGATATATTCGTTTGGATATAATTCTGGCGCTACGCACCAACCGGTTATATATAACGATAGGTGGTATGCGTGCAATTGGTAGAGATCAATTACGGCCTGTTTCAGTCACGGAAACGCCCCGATGTCTCTGTAATTACTGCCTTATTCGGCGAAACTTTGCCACTAAACCCATGGCTGTGATAGACGGCTTGGAATAATCCACCACCGTGAGGAAAACATGACTCTATCGCTGAGACCTGCGCCCGCCCCTGCTATCGATCTGGCGGATACCCGTGAAGTTTTGGCTCGATTAATCGAGTATGCGCTGGTTGAAGCGCGCCGCGAAGGCGAGACCGAATGCGCGTGCCATCTTTATCAGGCACTCGACGCGCTGACGCGGGTTCCCGAAGTGATCGAATGGCCTCACGAAATGGCCGCCGGTCCCCGCCTGGCCTCGTGACCCCCACCTCTTGCACGGCCGACGCGCCGTGCATCCCGAACGGCCCGCCGACGTTTGCCTGAAAATATTTTTCGAAAATGGCAACAAACGGCGGGCCTGCGAGTTCTATCAGCAACCGACATTTAAACGACGAACGAACGAGCGGGAGTCAGCCTCTCGCGACGATACCGCGTGAGGTTTGGACGATGGATACATCCGGCGGCTCCAACAATCGTGCGGAGTATCGTCAGCAGGACTATCTGGCGCGTCTGGGCGAGCGAGTGCGCAAGAAGCGAGCGGCGCGCAATTTCTCGCGGCGTCAACTTTCCGAGTTGTCCGGCGTGTCGGAGCGGTTCATCGCGCATCTGGAACTCGGCCAGGGCAATATCTCGATCTTGCGGCTCAAAGCCATTGCGGATGCCCTGGACGTGCCCCTCGTGCGCATCATCGATGACGAGCGCGAGCGCTCCACCGAAGGCGGCGCGCGGCAGCCGAGCCTCGACGAACTCTTCCGCAGCGCCGACCCTCAATTCCAGAAAGCGGTCATGGAACTCCTGACCAGCGCACCGCGGCGCATTCGCGCTGCATAAGGGCGCGGCCGCCGACAATTCCGCCCACCTGCGAAAAACCAACCTCTGCTCGTTTGAAAGCGGCGGTCCCGACGTCTATGTCCTCAGCGTTCATGTCGGACCTGAGGTGACGTTTGATGGACGATGCGGCGCTGACGGCCCTCCTTGAGCGAACCGCTCTGGGAGATCAGACGGCTTTTGCGATACTTTACCGAAATTCGGCACCCGGCCTGTTCGCCCTGAGCCTGCGCATTGTGCAGGATCGTGCCGAGGCCGAGCAGGTGCTGGCCGATTCCTACCTCAAGATCTGGCGCTACGCGGAGCGCTTTCGGGCGGCCAACGTGGCGCCGACGGTCTGGATGGCGGCGATCGTCCGCAACCTCGCCATCGAGCGGCTGCGGGCGCGCAAAGCGCCGGCGGCGGCGCTGAAGGCGGCCGAGACGCTCGCCGCCAACACCGAGCGCGCGGAGGAGCGGGCGCTCAGCCGCAACGGTTCGGCCGCGCTGGCCGCCTGCCTCGAGGGCCTCGACGCGCACGAGAGCCGGCTGGTGCGCGTCGCCTATTTCGGCGGAGCCACCTACGCCGCCCTTGCCGAGCGCGACGGTACCTCCGCCGGCACCGCGCGCCAGACGATGCGCCGCGCCCTCTCGGCGCTCAAATCGTGCGTGGGACGATGAGCATGGTGCGCGACGATCAGTTGGAGGCCATGGAGTACGTGCTGGCGCTGGTCGACGGCGGCGAGCGGCGCACGTTCGAGCTGGCGCTGCTGGACGAGCCGGGCCTCGCCGCCACGGTGTGGCGGATGGAGGAAAGCCTCGCCCCGCTCGGCGCGGTGCTGCGCCCGCGCAAACCCAGCAAGCGGGTGTGGCGCACCCTGCAGCGCACCATCGCTGCCCCCGCGGCTGCCCAGCCGCCGCGCCAGCTCCGCCAGAAAGTCGCGTTCTGGCGTGCCCTTACGGGCTTCTTCGCCATTGCCACCGTTGCCGCGCTCTGCGTGATCGCGGTGCTGGTGCTGCGGCCCGAAGCGGTCCTGCCGCCCTCGCCAGCGGCCGTCGCGCCGCAATAGGCCCGCCGGTCACGCTGGCGCGACCCAGGCGGCCGGCGCCCCAGGTTAGACCGGGACGTCGTGCGCGTCGGCGAAGCGGGAGACGAGGTGGCGGATATCGTCGTTGCCGCGGCCTGGCTCCAGGCGGGGCAGGAGGCGCGCCCGCAGCCGGCCGATATCCACCGCCCGCAGCGCCATCTTGACCGGGCCGATGGAGGCCGGCGGCATCGACAGGTGGTCGAAGCCGAGCCCCACCAGGCACAGCGCCTCGAGCGGCCGGCTCGCGATGTCGCCGCACACCGTCACGGGCACGTTGGCCGCGACGCAGGCATCGGCGATCCGCTTCAGCATCCTGAGGAGCGACTGGCTCAGTGTATCGAAGCGGCCGGCGACGCGCACGTTGGAGCGGTCCGCCGCAAAGGCGAACTGGAACAGGTCGTTGGTGCCGACCGAGATGAAATCGACCACGGCAAGCAGCTCCTCCAGCTCGTAGAGCAGGGAGGGCGTCTCCAGCATGGCGCCGATCTTGACCTCGTCCGGCAGGTCGTAGCCGTGGAGATGCAGGAAACGGCGCTCGCGATCGACGAGCGCGCGCGCCGCGTTGAACTCGGCCACGGTGGCGATCATCGGAAACATGATGCGCAGATTGTGCCCGGCGCCGGCGCGCAGCAGCGAGCGGATCTGGGTGCGCAGCAGGCCCGGCCGGTCGAGGCCGAGGCGGATCGCGCGCCAGCCCATCGCCGGGTTTTCCTCGTCCACCTGCGACAGGTAGGGCAGCACCTTGTCGCCGCCGATGTCGAGGGTGCGGAACACCACGGGCCGCTCGCCGGCGGCCGTGTAGATCTGCCGGTAGAGCAGCTCCTGCGCGTGCATGCGCGGCAGCGAGGGGGCCACCATGAACAGGACCTCGGTGCGGAAGAGGCCGATGCCGGCGGCTCCCGATTCGGCCAGGTTCGGCAGGTCCGCCAGCATGCCCGCGTTCATCGACAGCGTGATGTCGAGCCCATCGCGCGTGGTGGCCGGCAGGTGGCGCAGCCGGCGGAACTGGGCGTGCCGGCGGGCGCGGAAGCGCACCTTCTCGGCAAACACGTTCTCCACCTCCGCCGAGGGGCGGATGTGCACGTCGCCACCCTCGGCGTCGACGATGATCGCCTCGCCCGATTCCACCATCGAGGTGACGCCGTGCGCCTGGCCGATCACCGGGATGCCGAGCGCGCGGGCGATCAGCACCACGTGGCTCGCGGGCGTGCCTTCCTCCATGACGAGACCGCGCACGCGCGCGCGGTCGTAGTCCAGGAGCTCGGCCGGCCCCATGGAGCGGGCGACGATGATGGCATCGCCCGTGATGTCGGCCATCGCGGTCGAGTGGCGGCCCTGCAATTCGCGCAGGAGGCGGTTGGCGAGGTCGTCGAGGTCGTGCAGGCGCTCGCGCACCATGCGGTCGGTGGAGCGCAGGAGCCGGGCGCGATTGTCGGACTGGACGCGCTCCACGGCCGCCTCGGCGGTGAGGCCGGACTGGATCACGTCGCCCATCTTGCGCGCCCAGCCGCGATCCTGCGCGATCATCAGGAAGGCTTCGAGCACGTCGCGCGATTCCTCGCGCGCGGCCACGTCGTTGCGCGACAGGTGCGCCTTGAGATTGCCGCGCACCTTCTCCAGCGCCGATTCCAGGCGCGCCAGCTCGTGCTCCACGTCGTCCGACAGGAGCTCGGTGACCACGACGCGCGGCTCGTGCAGGATGGCGCGGCCCAGGCCGATGCCCTCGTTGAGCACCGCGCCCGAAACGTGGAGCTGGCGCTTGATGTCGAGCGCGGCGGTGGGCTGGGGGATCTGGTCGAGGTCGCCGGTGCCGGCGATCTCGGCAATCACCATCGCCGTCGTCTGCAGGGCCTCCACTTCCTCGTTGTCGTAGCGGCGCGGCGCGCGGTTCTGCACCGTGAGCACGCCGATCATCCGCCCCGCGCGCAGCACGGGAACGCCGAGGAAGGTGTTGTACTCGTCCTCGTCCGTCTCCGGCAGGTACTGGAAGCCGGGGTGGGAGCTCGGATTGATGATGTTGAGCGGCTGCGCGGTCTTGGCGACGCGGCCCACGAGCCCTTCGCCCACGCGCAGCCCCGCGCGGTGCACCGCCGACGGATTGAGGCCGTGCGTGGCGTACAGCTCCAGGAAACCGTCCGAACGCAGCACGTAGAGCGAGGAAACCTCGGCCACCATGTTGCCGGCGATGATTCGCACGATCTGATTGAGCCGATCCTGCGCCTGCATCGGCGCAGCCATTACCGTGTGCAGCTGCTTGATGAGCTGACGCGGGCCGGCGAGCGTGTCGCGCATCGGTCCTCCAAGATCTCTCAAGCCGGCCTTCGCTTCACCGGACAGGGACTTAACGTGTCGCTAGAGAAACGTCTCCGCCAAGCAATTCGCGTACAACCAAATTGCGACCAATATGCGACAACTCGACGCGAGGTCGCAGCCTTAGCCGGTCGACGTCACGCCGGCAAGTGTCCAACGTGACGAGCAGTATTGTCCAAATCCAGCCGCGTGGCGGCGCGCCGGGGGGCGGGTCAGCCTTCGGCGGGCACCCGATCGAGCTTATACGCGGAGTGCAACGTACGCACTGCAAGTTCGGTGGTCGCCGAGTCGATCAGCACAGAAATCTTGATTTCGCTGGTGGTGATGGCGCGGATATTGATGCCGCGTTCGCCCAGCGCCTTGAAGGCCGTGGCGGCGACGCCGGCGTGGCTGCGCATGCCGACGCCGATGACCGACACTTTCACCACGTCCTTTTCGCCGATGAGCTTGCCGAAGCGGATTTCCTCGCGCTGGCTCTCGATCACCGCCATGGCGCGGTCGTAGTCGGCCTCGGGCACGGTGAAGGTGATGTCGGTGGCGGTGCCGTCGTCGGAGATGTTCTGCACGATCATGTCGACGTTGATGTGCGCGGCCGAGAGGGGGCCGAAGACGCGGTAGGCGACGCCGGGCGCGTCGGGCACATCGCGCAGGGTCACCTGCGCTTCGTCGCGGGCGTAGGCGATGGAGGTGACGGCTTCCTGTTCCATTTGGATGTCCTCGCCGGTGATGAGGGTGCCCGGAGGGGCTTTCGCCGGGTCCGTGAAAGTGGATCGCACCATGAGCGGCACATCGTACAGCATCGCAAGCTCGACCGAGCGCACGTGCAGCACCTTGGCGCCGAGCGAGGCCATCTCCAGCATCTCTTCGTGGGAGATGCGCGGCAGGCGGCGGGCCGTCTTCACGATGCGCGGGTCGGTCGTATAGACGCCGTCCACGTCGGTGTAGATGTCGCAGCGGTCGGCGCCGAGGGCGGCCGCGAGGGCGACGGCGGTGGTGTCGGACCCGCCGCGGCCGAGCGTGGTGATGCGGTTCTGCGGGCTGAGGCCCTGGAAACCGGCCACGACGGCCACCTGGCCTTGCGCGAGGCGCTCGGTGAGGGTCGCGCAGTCGATGGCGTCGATGCGGGCGGCGCCATGGGCGGCGTTGGTCCGCATGGCGAGCTGCCAGCCCTGCCAGGAGCGGGCTTCGATGCCCATCGATTGCAGCACGATGGCGAGGAGGCCGGAGGTGACGTTCTCGCCGGAGGAGACGACCGCGTCGTATTCGCGGGCGTCGTGCAGTGGCGCCGCCTCCCGGCACAGGGCGACGAGGCGATTGGTCTCACCCGCCATCGCCGAGACGACGACGGCCACCTCATTGCCTTCGCGCACCTCTCGGGCGACGTGTTCGGCAACGTGGCGGATGCGTGTGAGATCGGCGACGGACGTGCCGCCGAACTTCATGACGAGGCGTGGCATGGGCTTTTGGATTCTAGACTGTTGCGCACAGCGCGTGCCGCTAGCTAGCAGAGGGCGGCGCGCGGAACAACAGGGCGAGTTCATACAATGCCTCGCGAGCGCAAAACGGAGAGAGCGATGACAGACGCGGCAAGCACCGTCGACGAGCGCGAGGTCGACAAGTTCGACAGGATGGCCGCCGAGTGGTGGAACCCCAACGGCAAGTTTCAGCCGTTGCACAAGTTCAACCCCGTCCGGCTCGCCTTCCTGCGCGACACCCTCGTCACCCGCTTCGAGCGCGACGGACGGGACGAGCAGCCCCTCGCCGGGCTGAAGGTGCTCGACATCGGCTGCGGCGGCGGGCTCTTGAGCGAGCCGCTGGCCCGCTTGGGGGCGCAGGTGGTGGGCGCGGACGCGGCCCCCACCAACATCGCCATCGCCAGGCGCCATGCGGAACTGTCGGGCGTCGGCGTCGACTACCGCGCCACCACCGCCGAGGCGCTGGCCGCCGAGGGGGAGGCGTTCGACGCGGTGCTGGCGATGGAGATCGTGGAGCACGTCGCGGACGTGGACGCGTTCGTCGCCGCGTGCGCGACCATGGTGAAACCGGGCGGGCTCACCGTGTTCGCCACCATCAACCGCACGCTGAAGGCGCTCGCGCTCGCCATCGTGGGCGCGGAATACGTGCTGCGGTGGCTGCCGCGCGGCACTCATTCCTATGACCGGCTGGTGAAACCGCGCGAGCTGGAGCATGCATTCCTCGCCAACGGGCTGATGCCGCAGCGGCCCGTGGGCGTCACCTACAATCCGCTCAAGGACGCGTGGTCGCTGTCGACCGACACGGACGTCAACTACATGATCGTCGGCGAGAAGCCGCGCCCGATCGCCTGACAGGCACCGCCGCGAGAGCCCGTCAAACCGTGATCCCCGTCACCGGCAAACCGTGATTCGCGTCACAGGGGGCCGGCGGCGCCTGCCCGATATTGGCGCCAGTTATTCACGCGTTTGGCGGAGCCATCCGGTGTCCAATTGTTTCGCTTGTTCGGCCCTGATCGTGGCCATTTTCGTTTGCTTTGCCCCCAGCGTTCAGTCGCAAGGCGCGCCGAGCCCCTCGTTTTTCCAGGTCGCGGCGGCCTTCAACTTCCGCTGAGCCGGCGCTTAGCCGGCGCCGACGGTTTCCTCCATGGCCCAGGCCGCGGCGAGGAGACGCTCATCCTCGTTGGCCGTGGCCGAAACGAGGAGGCTCACCGGCAGCGGCGACGGGCTCGCGGCCGGCAGCGCCACGCCCGGCCAGTTGAGGAAGTTGCCGATCATCGTGTTGCGCAATGTCTTGAGGTTGATCTTGGCGAACAGCGCCGGGTCGGCGTCCATCGGCCCGATCTCCGGCGCCACGTGGGCCACCGTGGGGCACAGCACCAGCTTGTCGCCGAGCGTGGCCGCCGCGCTCGCCATCAGCCGCCTGCGGGCCCGCTGCAACACGATGATATCGTAGGCGGTCATCGCCTTGCCGCGCAGGATCCGCGCGACGATGCGCCCGTCGAGCTCCTCCACCTCCGGCCCGTCGATCAGCTCGCGGTGGACGAAATAGGCCTCGGCCGACACCAGCGTGCCATGGTCGGCCATGACGCGGGCCGATTCGGACACCTCCGGCAGGTTGACGGTCTCGACCCGCGCGCCGGCCGCCTCCAGGCGCCGGATCGCCGCCTCGACGGCGTTCACCACCGCGTCCTCGCAATCCTCGAAGAAGACGTTCTCGCACACCGCGAAGGAGAGGCCGGCGAGTTCGGCGCGGCGGATTTCGGGGCGCGCGCCGCGCATGGCGGCGTCCAGCAGGATGGCGTCCTCCACGGTGCGGCAGAGCGGACCCACCGTGTCCAGCGTGTCGGACAAGGGGAAGACGTTGGTCTTGTCGATGCGCCCTTCGGAGGATTTGGAGCCGACGAGGCCGTTGAAGGCGGCCGGCACGCGCACCGATCCGCCGGTGTCGGAGCCGATGGCGACGGGGGCGAGGCGCGTCGCGACGGCGACGGCCGAGCCGGAGGAGGAGCCGCCCGGCACGCGCGCCGTCTCCCGGTCGAACGGGTTGAGGGGGGTGCCGAAATGCGGGTTGAGGCCCACGCCCGAATAGGCGAACTCGGACAGGTTGGTCTTGCCCAGCGCCACCATGCCGGCGGCCGCGAGGCGGGCGACGACAGGCGAATCGGCCTCGGCGGCCGGCGCATGCGCATAAAAGGCGGAGGCGGCTGTGGTCACCTCGCCCTTCATGTCGAAGAGGTCCTTCCAGGCGACGGGCACGCCGTCGACGGGCGAGGCGGGACGGCCGGCGGCCCAGCGCGCCCGCGCCGCCTCCGCCTCGCGCCGCGCCCGCTCGGGCGTCATCTTGATGAAGATGGCGGCATCCTTGGCCGCCTCGATGCGGGCCAGGCAGGTCTCCGTCACGGCAACGGGGTCGGCCTCGCCCAGGAGGTAGGCGCGCGAAAGGGCGGCAACGGACAGGTCGGCGGCCGCTTCGGGAGTGAGTGCAGGCATCGGTTTTGGCTTTCGGCAGTGTGAAGGGGGCAGGGTCAGCCGGCGAGCTTGACCACCGTATCGAGGAGGACCTGCGCGCCGGCGCTGCAATCGGTCTCGGTGGCGCTCTCCTCCTCGTTGTGGCTGATCCCTTCCCAGCACGGCACGAAGATCATGCCGGTGGGGCAGGTGGAGGCGACATAAAACGCATCGTGGCCGGCGCCGGAGATCATGCGGCGGTAGGGCAGGCCGTTGGCCTTGGCGGCGGCCTCCACCGCGTCGACCACGGCCGGATCAAACACGATGGGATCCTTGCGCCAGATGCGCCGCACGTCGATCGTCACGTTGCGCGTCTCGGCGATGGTGCGGCAGCGGGCGAGGAGCTCGGTCTCCATGGTGGTGAGCGCGTCGCCGTCGGGGTGGCGGAACTCGGCCTTGAAGGTCGCCGCGCCCGGGATGGTGTTGCGCGAGCCGGGGATGATGTGCGCCTCGCCCAGCGTGCCGACGCCGGCCGGCCCATGCGCCTTGGCGATGTCCTCGATGGCGAGGGAGACGGCGGCGAGCGCGTTCATCGCGTCGCGGCGCATCGGCATCGGCGTGGTGCCGGCGTGGCTGTCGCGGCCGGTGATCTCGCCGTCGAACCACAACAGGCCCTGGCCGCCGGCGACGACGCCGATGGTCTCCTGCGCCGCCTCCAACAGCGGGCCCTGCTCGATGTGCAGCTCCACGAAGGCGGCGAAGCGGCGCGCGCCGACGGTCTCGCCGCCGCGATAGCCGATGCGCTCCAGTTCGCCGGCGAAGGAGGCGCCGTCGCGATCGACGCCCGCCAGCATCGCCGCCCCGTCGAGCTCGCCCGCGTAGACGCCCGAGCACATCATGGCCGGCGCGAAGCGGGCGCCTTCCTCGTTGGTCCAGTTGACGAGGGTGAGGGGGTGGCGGGTCTGGTAGCCGGCATCGTCCAGCGTGCGGATCGCCTCCAGGCCCGCGAGGACGCCGAGGATGCCGTCGAACTTGCCGCCGGCCGGCTGCGTGTCGAGGTGGGAGCCGAAGGCGACGGCGGGCAGGTCCGGCTCGGTGCCCGGGCGCGTAGCGAACATGTTGCCGATGGCGTCGACGCTCACGGTGAGCCCGGCCGCCTCGGCGGCGCTCTTGAACCAGTCGCGCACCATCTTGTCCTCGTCCGACAGGGCCAGGCGCCGGATGCCGCCCTTCGCCGTCGCGCCGAAGGCGGCCGTTTCCATCAGCGTCGACCACAGTCGTTGCGAGTTGATCTTGAGGTTGGTCGACATGATCGAGGCTCCGCGGGTGTCGGTCGGTGCGCGGCACATGCTGGATGCAGGCCAGCCGGCCGTTGATGAAACGCATAGGACCGAATGCGCCGCGATGCGAGC
The DNA here is from genome assembly GCA_030431335.1 of Alphaproteobacteria bacterium. Classification (GTDB taxonomy): domain Bacteria; phylum Pseudomonadota; class Alphaproteobacteria; order Rhizobiales; family Amorphaceae; genus Acuticoccus. Next base: position 6,724 of record JAUIJH010000055.1, on the reverse strand, counting down.
CTCGATTGCACCCCTACGGGCGGCGTCGGCGGCAGGCGCGGGCGCGATGCGAGCGGCCTCTCGCATTGCGGGGCGCCTAGGAAAATTCTATGGCTGCCAGTCAAGTAGACAATGGCGGAACCAAGGAGTGAACGATGCGTGAGGTGGGGCACTTTATCGGCGGAAAGATCGTGGCCGGTTCGTCGGGGCGCAAGGCGGACATCTTCCGGCCCGCGACGGGTGAGGTGCAGGCCACCGTGGGGCTCGCATCGGCCGACGAGGTGCGCATGGCCATCGCCAACGCCGCGGAGGCGCAGCCCAAGTGGGCCGCCACCAATCCGCAGCGCCGCGCGCGGGTGATGATGCGCTTCGTCGACCTCCTCAACCAGAACATGGACGAGCTGGCCGAGCTCCTCGCCGCCGAGCACGGCAAGACGGTGCCGGATGCCAAGGGCGACGTGCAGCGCGGCCTTGAGGTGGCGGAGTTCGCCATCGGCATTCCCCACCTGTTGAAGGGCGAGTTCACCGAGAGCGCGGGGCCGGGCATCGATATGTATTCGATGCGCCAGCCGCTCGGGGTGGTCGCCGGCATCACGCCGTTCAATTTCCCGGCGATGATCCCGCTGTGGAAGTTCTGCCCAGCCATCGCCTGCGGCAACGCCTTCATCCTGAAGCCGTCCGAGCGGGACCCGTCGGTGCCGGTGCGCCTGGCCGAATTGATGCTGGAGGCGGGCCTGCCGGCGGGCATCCTCAACGTGGTGCAGGGCGACAAGGTGGCGGTGGACACGCTGCTGACCGACCCGCGCGTGATGGCGATCGGCTTCGTCGGCTCCTCCGATATCGCCCAGTACGTCTATGCGACGGGGGCCGCGCACGGCAAGCGCGTGCAGTGCTTCGGCGGCGCCAAGAACCACATGATCGTGATGCCCGACGCGGATATGGAGCAGGCCGCCAACGCGCTGATCGGCGCCGGCTACGGCTCGGCCGGCGAGCGCTGCATGGCCGTCTCGGTGGCGGTGCCGGTGGGCGAGAAGGCGGCCGAGGCGCTGCTGGAGCGCTTGGTACCGAAGGTTGAGGCCCTGCGCGTCGGCCCCTCCGACGACCCGGACGCCGACTACGGCCCCCTCGTCACCCGCGCCGCGGTGGACCGGGCGCGCCGCTACGTGGACCTGGGCGTGGAGGAGGGCGCCTCGCTGCTGGTGGACGGGCGCGATTTCCGTCTCCAGGGCTATGAGGACGGCTTTTATCTCGGCCCCTGCCTATTCGACCACGTGAAGCCGAACATGGCGATCTACAAGGACGAGATCTTCGGCCCGGTGCTGTCGGTGGTGCGGGCGAAGGACTACGCCGAGGCGCTGCGCCTGCCGAGCGAGCACGAATACGGCAACGGCGCCGCCATCTTCACCCGCGACGGCGACGCCGCGCGCGACTTCGTGGCCAATGTGGAGGCCGGCATGGTGGGCGTGAACGTGCCGATCCCGGTGCCGCTCGCCTACCACACCTTCGGCGGCTGGAAGCGCTCCGGCTTCGGCGACCTCAACCAGCACGGCCCCGATTCGGTGCGCTTCTACACCCGCACCAAGACGGTGACCTCGCGCTGGCCGAGCGGCGTGAAGGAAGGCGCCGAGTTCTCCATCCCCGTCATGGAATGACGGGGGCGGCTACTCCTCGTTGACCCGGAAATAGACGATCGCCGCCGGCTCGATGGCGTCGATAAACCCGGAGATGAAGGGGTCGGTCGCCTCCGTGCGCCGCATCGGCACGAAGTGGGCGACCACGTGCACGCCGGACGGCGCCCAGAACGGGCACGTCACCATGCGCCGCTCGCTCATGGTGCGGGCGAAGGAGGCGCGCAGCCGCGCGTTGTCTTGCGGCGAGACCGCCTCCAGGTGGCCCTTGGCGGTGACGCGCACCAGCTCGTCGCTCGTCAGCAAGGGGGCGCCGAGCTCGTTGGCGCGCACCACGCGGCCCTTCTCGTCCAGCACGAGGGCGGGGATGGCGAGGCTGTCGATCGCCGCGCCGACCTCCCGCGCGTTGTCCCGCGCCGCCGCCCGCAGCGCCAGCGAGAAGGCGCTGCGGGCCAGGGGCGCGATGTCCTTCTGCAGCTTGACGCCCAGCGGCATCAGCTCGTCCCGCTCGGCATGGGGGTAGTGGAAGCCCAGCACCGCGAACCGCGTGGGGTTGCGCGCGAACAGGAAGCCCGACGCCGAGCGGACATCGCCGGCCTTGGACAGGATGTCGGCGTAGAAGGCGCTGCGCATCACCTCCTCTTCGCTGACGGTGTCGGTCGACACGCCCACCTCGTCGATGCCGGTGCGGGCGATCGATGGGCGGAACACGTTCTTGTCGGCGTAGTCGTCGGCATAAAGGCGCACGAGGTCGGGATCCCAGCCGACATACTTGGCCAGCTCGACCTTGGCGGGCCCGATGGATTCCACGTGCAGAAGCGGCCGAAGCTGCGGCTTCCAATTGCCGATGACCGTCACCATCCGCTCCCACGCGGAGGGATCGAACACGGCATCGTGCAATTCGTCGGCGACCTCGGCCGCCACGATTCGTAACTGCGCTTCGGCGTTCATCGACGGCCTTCTGGCGAGGCGGATGACAGGTCTGCTTGAGCCGTCGTCGGCGCTGGCAGCAGGCATTGCGAGAACGAGCGCGACCGGCAACGGGTCTCTATTGATAACTTACATGCCAAGTCGTCTCAACAGTTTTGCGCCCGCGGGCACCCGCCCGGCGGATCGATCGCCGCCATACCCCCGGCAAGAACGAGCCGACACGCCGTCCACTCGGGCGATGCCGCTCGGGCGGATCGTGCTCCAGGCGCAGCGTCGCCGCCCGGGCGGTACGCTGCGCGAAGGGCGCCTCAGACGGTCTGAAGCACCTCGAAGCTTTCGAGCTCCGGCGGACCCATGAAGCCGATGGCCACGCTGCCGGCATTGGCGTGGGCGACGCGGAAGGCATCCGAATCGGTCCACGCGCGGAACGCCGCCTCGTCTTCCCAGGTCGTGTGGGAGGCGTACAGCGTGTGGTCGTCGCGCTTGGGCCCGCGCAGCAGATGGAACTGGACGAAGCCGGGCACCTTGTTGAGCAGGATCTCGCGGTTCAGCCAGGCGTCCTCGAACTCACCCTCTGCCCCGTCGCGCACGCGAAAGCGGTTCATCGTAATGTAGCCCATTTCAGTCCTCTTTTGGTTCGAGGCGAAATAGCAGCTACCGCGAGGCTTCTGTCAACGGTGGATGCGCGGCGAATGGCGGCGTTTGGGCGTCCCGTGGCCGGAATGCGACGCCGCGGCGCTCCGCCCGGTTTGCGTTTGGCGCGCGAGGCTCATAGATACCGGGCCGAACGCCAGGACAGGACGCATATGCCAATCATCCCCCGTTTCGACGACGAAGACGACGAAGAGAAGGTCAAGGCCCAGCAGTCGATCCCGGTGGACAAGCACCTTTTCGACGCCCGCCAGGTGATGATCGTCGGCCAGATCACGATGGATCTGGCGCGCGACGTGTGTCAGCGCCTTCTCGCGCTTTCGCACGTTTCGAGCGACCCGATCACCGTGATCGTGTCCTCGCCCGGCGGCCACGTGGAGTCGGGTGACATGATCCACGACACCATCGGCCTCATCAAACCCGACGTGAACATCGTGGGCATGGGCTGGGTCGCCTCGGCCGGCGCGCTGATCTACATCTCCGTCCCGCAGGAGCGCCGCTTCTGCACGCCCAACACGCGCTTCCTGCTGCACCAACCCTCCGGCGGTGGCGGCGGCGCGGCGAGCGACATCGAGATCCAGGCGCGCGAGATCATCAAGATGCGCGAGCGGCTCAACGTCCTGTTCTCAACCGCGACCGGCCAGCCCCTCGAGCGCATCGAGAAGGACACCGATCGCGACTATTGGATGGGCGCCGAAGAGGCCATCAAGTATGGGCTCGTGGGCCGTGTCATCCGCTCCGTGAGCGATCTGGAAAGCTAGTCGCCGCATTCTGAGATGATGCCGATTTCCCAGCGAAGACGCGGCGCCGCCGAGGCGCCGCGGCCCGGTGGCGCGCGCTTGCCGGCGCCGCCGAGGCGGGCGGCCGGACGGTGAGCACCGCCGAATTCCTGTTCATGTGCGTGCAGCCTTCCAGCGCGCTGGCGATCCTCTTCGTGCTGGGGCTCGTGGCGCTGTGGCGCCGGCGGCGGCTGGGGACGGGGCTGCTCGCGTTGGCGGCGCTCGGCTATCTCGCGCTCGGGCTCCTGCCCATCGGCAGCGCCGCGCTGCGGGTGCTGGAGCAGCGCTTCCCCGCCATCACCGAGCTGGACAGCGCGCCGGACGGCATCATCATCCTGGGCGGCGCCCACCTCAACCCCTACAAGCTCGACCCGCTGCACGTGCCGCTCAACGAGTGGGCCGAACGGCTGACGGCCGGGGCCGCCCTCGCCAAGCGCTACCCGCAGGCCAAGCTCATCGTCACCGACGGCGGCGTGCCGCTGCCGGCCGCGACGCTGAGCGTCATGCTGCTGCGCTCGCTCGGGATCCCCCAGGAGCAGCTCGTGGTGGAGGACCGCTCCCAGTCCACCTGGGAGAACGCCGTGTTCAGCTACGATCTCGTGCAGCCGAAGCCGGGCGAGCGCTACGTGATGGTGACCTCCGCGTGGCACATGCCGCGCGCCGTCGCCACCTTCCGCACCGCCGGCTGGCCCGAGCCGATCGCTTTCCCGGTCGATCACGTCACCGACCATCGGCCGGCTTGGCGGGCCTGGAACCGCACGCTGGCGCAGGGCCTGGTGCTGGCCGATCTTGCGGCGCGCGAGTACGTCGCCCTGGCCGACTACTACGTCACCGGGCGCATTTCGCAGCTCCTGCCGGGCGAGTTGCCCTGAGCGTTGCTTTGTCGCCGTGATTGACGGCGGAATTCGCTCTGCCGGCGTGGACCTTTGCCGCTTTCTCCGCAATGATCGCGGCGGCGCGGAGCGGTGCCGCGGGGCGTCGGTCTGTCGCCCAGGCACGCCGCATCGTCCTCTGGCACGTCGGATAAGCGGAGCGGTAACGGGTCGACCATGCGTTTCAAGATCGTCATCGGTAACAAGAACTATTCGAGCTGGTCGATGCGGCCGTGGCTCGTCCTCGACCATTTCGGCTTCGAGTACGAAGAGGAACTGATACCACTGGATCAGGCCGACACCCGAGCGCGGTTGTTGTCCTATTCGCCTGCGGCCAAGGTTCCGATCCTGATCGACCGCTCCTATACCGTGTGGGACAGCCTTTCGATCATCGAATACCTGGCCGAGCAGAAGCCCGACGCGCGCATCTGGCCGGAGGGCGGGCAGGACCGGGCGCGCGCCCGCAGCCTGGCCGCCGAAATGCACGCCGGCTTCCATCCGCTGCGCCGGGCGTGCCCGATGAACTTGCGCAAGGAGTTCGTGTTCAAGCTGCGCGGCGGGACGGCGGCTCGCAAGGACGTGGAGCGCTTCGAGGGCATCGTGCGCGACCGCATGATGCGCTCGGGCGGGCCGTTCCTGTTCGGCGAATGGGGCGGTGTCGATGCCATGTACGCCCCGCTTGCCACCCGTATCGCCACCTACAACTGGCCGGTGAGCCACGATCTGCAAACCTATGTCGAGGCGGTGCTGGGCGAGGCGAGCTTCCAGAAGTGGCGGTCGGCCGCGCTGGAAGAGAGCTGGTTCCTGGCCTCGGACGAAGTGAAGTAGGCCGAGCCGTGGACAACGCCGCAACGCAGGAGAGCGCCGCCGCCGCGGCGGCCGCTCCCATGTTCGAACCCGCCGCCTTCCGCCTCACCCCCTTCGAGGCGGAGTGGACCGCAAAGGCCCGCGCCCTGGGGCCGGTGTTCGCCGAACGCGCCGGCGCCATCGACCGGGAGGCGCGCTTCCCCACCGAGAATTTCGCCGACTTGCACGAGGCGGGCCTGCTGGCGCTGTGCGTGCCGAAACAGCACGGCGGGCAGGGGGCGGACTACCGCGCCTACTCGCTGGTGGCGGCCGAGGTGGGCCGCTACTGCGGCGCGACGGCGCTGACGTGGAACATGCACGTGTGCTCCACGCTGTGGTCCGGTCCGCTGGCCGACGATCTCGCGATGGACGACGCCACCCGCCAAGCCCACGAGACGCGGCGCGCACGGCATTATCGGCGCATCGTCGATGATGGGGCGATCTACGCGCAGCCCTTCTCCGAAGGCGGCGCGGCGGCGGCGGGCGCCATCGCCTTTTCCACCGAGGCCGAGCCCGTCGAGGGCGGCTGGATCGTGCGCGGCCGCAAGATTTTCGCCTCCCTGTCGGGCAGCGCCGACTACTACGGCGTCCTGTGCACGGAGACGGACGGCTCGGGCCGCAAGAGCCGGCGCGACACGCTCTATCTTGCGGTGCCGGCCAACGCCGAGGGCGTCACCGTCACCGGCGCGTGGGATCCGCTGGGGATGCGCGGCACGGTCTCGCGCACGCTCAACTTCGCTGACGTGTTCGTGTCGGAGGAGGAGGCGCTGATGCCGCGCGGCGTCTACTTCCAGGCCGCCTCCCAGTGGCCGCACATGTTCCTGACCCTGTCGCCGAGCTACATGGGCCAGGCGCAGGCCGCCTACGACTTCACCGTCGCGTATCTGCGCGGCGAGGTGCCGGGCATGCCGCCCGTGAAGCGCCGCCAGTTCCCCACCAAGCAGCTGGCGGTGGCGGAGATGCGCATCAAGCTGGAACAAGCCAAGGCGCTGTGGTTCCAGGCGATCACCGAGGCGGGGCCGCGCCCCTCCAAGGACCA
>JAUIJH010000257.1 GCA_030431335.1 Alphaproteobacteria bacterium | reverse complement strand
GGCAGGCCAGCCCAGCCGTCGCGGCAGCGGCAAGCCAGCACCAGCCGTCGCGGCAGCGGCAAGCCAGCACCAGCCGTGGCGGCAGCGGCAAGCCAGCACCCGCCGTCGCGGCAGCGGTAGGCCAGCATCAACCGTCGCGGCAGCGGCACGCCAGCATCAGCCGTCGCGGCAGCGGCAGGCCAGCACCAGCCGGCGCGGCAGCGGCAGGCCTGCATCAGCGGCGCCGCCACCCCATCGACGCCGACATGCAACATCCCACGCAGCGCCGACGGCCACGCTCATCGAGAGCAGCGCGATAGCCCGGACCCCGCCACCGGCTTCTCCCTCAGCCGAGATTAGACAGGCTGCCTGTGTCGAAGCTTGCGGGCGGCGCCTTCCTGGCGGCCGCTACACCTGGGCGGCCCCGTCTCCAGCGGGACGCGCCACCCCGAGCCCGCAGGCCGAGCCACCGCCACTCGCCGCGGACACGAACACGAACACAAATGGCAAAGGCCGGCCCCGCCTCAGCGGATGGTGAACAAGCTGCCCGTGTCGAAACCCTCGGTGCGGTCGATGCCTTCCTGGCTGCTGGCCACCACCTCCAATAGCGGCGTGCCCGTCTCCACCGTTTCGCCCACCGCGGCGAGCACCCGCCCGCCCGCGCCCTTGTCGTGCGGCGCGCCGGCGGCCCGCGCGATGCCCGACACCGCGAACCCGTCGATGGCGGCGATGGTGCCGCTGCGGGGCGCGGCGATGCGGCGGGAGAACGGCCCCGGCGACACCCGCTGGTGCCGCCCCTGCGCAGTGGCGATGGCCTCGAAGGCGGCGTGCGCGGCGCCGCTGTCGAGCAGCTCCTGGGCCACCTTGCGGCCCGTGCCCGGCGCCACCGACGGATCCCACGACAGCATCAGCCCCGCGAAATCGAGCGCCTTGGCGCGCAGCACCTCCGAGGCGCCGGGGCGGCGCGCCAGCACGGCCTCCACGTCGGCCAGCTCCAGCGCCGGGCCCACCGAATGGCCCACCGGCTGCGCGCCGTCCGTCACCCGTGCCTCCACGTGCAGCCCCGCCCCCGCGCCCACCGCGCCGAACAGCGCCGCGAGCCGCCGCGCCTCGGCCGGCGTCTTCAGCTTGGCGGCCGGGCCGACCGGAATGTCGATGGCCACGTGCGTCGCCCCCGCCAGCAGCTTCTTCGACAGGATCGACGACACGTCGAGCGACATCGAGCGGATGCCGAGCGGGCGCGTGATGGCGTTCATCACATCGTCGAGCGGGCTGTGGCTGATGCGCCCGTTCCAGGCGATCGCCGCGCCGGCCTCGCCCACCACGCGCTGCAGGTCCGCCCGCGTCAAGTCGACGCGGGCCAGGCATTCCATCACGTCCGCCGTCCCCGCCGCCGACGTGATCGCGCGCGAAGAGGTCTTCGGCACGATCAACCCGTGCGCGGCGACGATCGGCACCACGATCATCGTGATGCGGCTGCCCGGAATGCCGCCCATGGAGTGCTTGTCGGCCACCAGCGGCGCGTCCCACGTCAGCCGCTCGCCCAGCGCCGCGCGCACCCGCGTCAGCGCGATCACCTCGTCGAGGTCGAGGTTCTGCGCCGCCGCCACCAGGAAGCCGGCCACCTCCGCCTCCGCGTAGCGCCCCTCCAGGAGGTCGCCCATCACGCGCTCGATCTCGCCCGCGTCGAGCCGCCCGCCGGCCACCTTCTTGCGCAGCACGTCGCGGCTTTTGGCCACACGTGCGCGGCGCACCGACACCTTGGTGCCCTCCGCCAGCCCCAGCCGCTCGAACAGGCTCGCCGACAGCGCGATCTCGTCGCGCCGCACGAAGCCGGCATCCCTGGTGAGGGCGAGGCGCGCGCGCACCCGCCGGCCCGCGCCCTCCACGTCCACCGCCGCCACGCCCTTGAGCTGGCGCGCGCCGACCAGATAGGCGCCCTCGTCGATCATCGCGATGCCGTCGGACAGGAGGTCGAGCGGTGCGCGGCGCAGCACCAGCGGCAGGTTGGCCGCGCCCAGCACCGCGCCGACGAAGCGGGCCGCGCCGTCCGCCACCGCGCCGTCGTTGGCGATCTCCACCACCCGCGCGGCGCCGACGATGGGCACCGCCCGCGCCAGCCGCGCCGCCACCGCGGAGGCGTCCTCGCGCCCGCGCGCCTTGAGCCGCGCCTCCACCACCGCCGGCGGCGCCGTCACCGAGATCACCACCATGCGCGGCCACACGGCGGCGAAAGTGGCGATCTGGCCGCGCGAGCCGTTGATCAGCACGTTGCGCCCGCTCTTCAGCGCGTCCAGCATTTCGCGGCGGATGCCGTAGGCGAGGCCGTGCGCCTGCCACGTCGCCATGAAGGCGCCGGCTTCGGTGGCGGCGGCGAAATCGGCCGGGCTCATCGCCTCGTGCGCCTCGCCGCCGGCCTGCGCATCGCGCGTGATCACGCGCCGCGCGAAGACGAACTGCGGATCGTCGCCCAGCTGCGCCTGTGCCGCCTCCAGGAGCGTGTCCTTGCCGACGCCGCTCGGACCCACCACCAGGAAGAGGACGCCCTCGCCCCCGTTCATCGCCACATCCTCACTCGCGGCCCAGGCCGCGCCTTGCGGCGGCCGGCTCACCGCCGGGGACCGCCAACCGGCATCCCCGCCGTGGGCGCCGCCGCCCTGCTTCGCGGGACCAGCCCGGCCGATCCGCCTTCATCGCCGAGTCGCCATGACAGACGTGCGACACGCCGCGCCATCGAGTCGACCCCCGGCGCAACCAATCGGCGGAGCCCGCCGGTCGTTCCCCACCGCCGCCGCATACCAGTCGAGCCTGAAGGCGGGCCTAACGCTCATCCGAGCCCATGGTCCGGCCCGAATGCAGAGCCGCGAAAGCCGCGCCTCCCGCTCGGCCCATCGGTCGGCTCGCGCATCGGCCCGTGGGCCGGCCTGTCGACCGGCCGGACATCGTGCCCGGCAGCCAAGCTCGGGCGCGGGTATGCGCGCCCGCCGCCGGCCGCCGCCGCCGCCAGCTGCCCCGCTCGCGGCACGAGCGGCCCGCCCGAGCGGAGCGCGCGGCTCAGGCCCGCATAAAAAGAAGCCCGGCGCGGGGGCCGGGCTTCCAGATCAATGCTCGACGTTGCGCCAGAGCTTTCGCTTGGTGAGGTAGAGGAGCAGCGCCAGCGCCGCGATGAAGATCATCACGCGGAAGCCGATCTGCTTGCGCTCCACCAGGTGCGGCTCGGCCGCCCACATCAGGAACGCCGCCACGTCCTTGGAATACTGCTCCACCGTCTCGGGCGAGCCGTCGGCGTAGGTGATCATGCCGTCCGACAGGGGCGGCGGCATCGAGATCCAGTTGCCGGCGAGATAGACCGGGTTGTAGTGCTTGCCCGGCACCGGCTCGACGCTGGCCGGCGGCTCCTCGTAGCCCGTCAGCAGGGCGACGATATAGTCCGGCCCGTTCTCCGCGTAGTTGGCGAACGCGTCGACGATGAAGCCGGGGAAGCCGCGGTGCTGCGCGCGCGCCTTGGCGATCAGCGAGAAGTCCGGCGGATAGGCGCCGCCGTTGGCCACCGCCGCCGCGATCGGGTTCGGGAAGGGCGGCGGGAAGTGGTCGGCCGGCACCGCCGGGCGGTCGAAGGGCTGCCCGGTTTCGTTGGAGATGTCGGCGATCGTGTACTCGCTGGCGATCTGCTTGACCGCCTCTTCCGACATGTGCGGACCCGTCGAATCGCCCAGGCTGCGGAACGCGACCAGGTTCATCGAGTGGCACAGCCCGCACGAGGACCGGTACACCTGCAGCCCGCGCTGCAGCTGCGCCGTGTCGTACTTGCCGAAGATGCCGGCGAACGACCAGTCGAGGTGCTCCACGTGGTGCTCCTCTTCCCCAGCCGCCAGCGCCGGCGCCGAAAGACCCACGCAAAGACCGAGGGAGAGGGCGAGGCGACGTACCAGCACGCCGCCACCAGCTAGTCTTGCCATCGTCTTTAGTCCTTCTTCGGCGCTGCAGTGGCGGGATCGGGACGGGTGTCGGCCCCGTGCGAGGGGTGGGCCCCGCTGCCCGCTCCCCCGGACGTCAATGCGCCCAGACTGAAGCGGGAGCCCTTCTCATGCTTCTGGAGCACCGCCTCGGCGATCGAGTTGGGCACCGGCTTGGGCGTCTCGATCAGGCCCAGGAGCGGCATCAGGATCAGGAAGAAGGCAAAGTAGTAGAGCGTGAAGATCCGCGCCAGCAGCACGAACGTCCCCTCGGCCGGCTGCGAGCCGAGCCAGCCCAGCGCGATGCACGTCACCACCCAGAGCCAGAACGCGATCTTGAACATCGGCCGGTAGCGGGCCGAGCGCACGCGCGAGGTGTCGAGCCACGGCACGATGAACAGCACCAGGAGCGAGGAGAACATCGCGATGACGCCGCCCAGCTTGGACGGGATGGCGCGCAGGATCGCGTAGAACGGCAACAGGTACCATTCGGGCACGATGTGCGCCGGCGTCACCAGCGGGTTGGCCTCGATGTAGTTGTCCGGGTGGCCGAGATAGTTGGGGATGTAGAACACGAAGTAGGCGTACAGCAGGCAGAACACCGCCAGCGCGAACATGTCCTTGATGGTGAGGTACGGGTGGAAGGACAGCGTGTCCTTCGACGACTTCACCGACACGCCGGTGGGGTTGTTGTTGCCCGCCACGTGCAGCGCCCAGATGTGCAGCACCACCACGCCCGCGATCACGAACGGCAACAGATAGTGCAGCGCGAAGAAGCGGTTGAGCGTGGCGTTGTCGACCGCGAAGCCGCCCCACAGCCATTCCACGATGGACGGGCCCACCAGCGGGATCGCCGAGAACAGGTTGGTGATCACCGTCGCGCCCCAGAAGGACATCTGCCCCCAGGGAAGCACGTAGCCCATGAAGCCGGTGGCCATCATCAGGATCAGGATGACGACGCCCAGCATCCACAGGATCTCGCGCGGCGCCTTGTAGGAGCCGTAATAGAGTCCGCGGGCGATGTGCATGTAGACGGCGAAGAAGAACATCGACGCGCCGACCGCATGGATATAGCGGATCAGCCAGCCGAAGTTGACGTTGCGCATGATGTGCTCGACGCGGTCGAACGCGAGCTCGGTGTTGGCGGCGTAGTGCATGGCGAGCGTGATGCCCGAGACGATCATGACCACCAGCATGAAGGTCAGGATCGCGCCGAAGGTCCACATGTAGTTGAGGTTCTTCGGCGTGGGGAAGGCGATGGCCTGCTCGTTCATCATCGAGAAGATGGGCAGGCGAGAGTCGATCCAGCGAACGGTCTTGTTCTTGGGCTGGAAGGACGAGGTTCCGTGTCCGGCCATAATGTCCTCCAGTCTTAACCGATGACGAGCTGCGTGTCGGACG
>JAUIJH010000256.1 GCA_030431335.1 Alphaproteobacteria bacterium | reverse complement strand
GCCCGACAGCCCGTCCGTGTCCGGATGCGCGCCTGAGCCGCCGACCTCGATCTCCACCAGCACGCCGCGCGTGCCGTCCTCGGCGATGGTCTGGAACGTCGCCACGTAGCTGACGCCGTAGTAGGCCGCCGGCACCCGCTCGGGGATCGCCTGCGACAGCGCGCCCAAGATGGTGGTGGCGAGCCGGTGCGTGGTGGCGATGCGGTTGGCGACCGGGGCGGGATGCTGGGCGCTGACCACGAGCCCCGCCGGCGCCACCACCGTGATGGGCCGCATCACGCCGGCGTTGGCCGGGATGTCGACGTCGGAGACGGCGAGGATCGCGAAGGTCACGCCCGACAGGGACGAGGCGAGCGTCGCGTTGACCGGCCCCTTGGCCTGGCGCGAGCAGCCCGACAGGTCCACGGTGATCGTGTCCCCCGCCACGGTGAGCGCGACGTGGATGCGGATCGGATCCTCGGTGATGCCGTCGTCGTCGAGAAAATCCTCGAACTCGTAGCGGCCGTCGGGGATCGCCGACAGCATCGCGCGCATCGCCGTCTCGGACTGGTTGAGGATGGCGGCGCACGAGGCGATGAACACGTCCGTGCCGACGCGGCCGGCGAACCGGCGCACGTTGGCCTCGCCCACGGCCAGCGAGGCGAGCTGCGCCTGGAGGTCGCCCTTCAGCATGTCCGGCCGGCGCACGTTGTTGAGCATCACCGCGTAGAGGTTCTCGTCCATCACCCCGCGCGACATCAGTTTGAGCGGCGGGTTCCGGAGGCCCTCCTGGACGATCTCGGTCGCCGTCGCCGAGTAGGAGCCGGTCGCCATGCCGCCCATGTCGAGGTGGTGGCACAAGGTGCCGACGATCGCGACGCGCTCCCCGTCCACGAACACGGGGCGGAAGGCGAGGATGTCGGGGATATGCTGGCCGCCGCAATAGGGGTCGTTGGTGATGACGACGTCGCCCTCCTCCCACTGGTCGAGCGGCAGGTGCTCGTTGACCACGGTGAGGAGCCCCGCCCCCATCGAGTTGAGGTGCTGGGGGATGCGCGCGGCCTGGGCGACGTTGTAGCCGTCCCGGTCGAACACGGCCGTGGAGTAGTCGAGCAGCTCGCGCACGACGGTGGAGCGGGACGTGCGCCAGACGGTGACGTCCATTTCCGCCGCCGTCGCGATCAGCGCGTTGCGGAAGATTTCCAGGCTGACGGCGCTGAGGGCGTCCGCGTTGGTGGGCTGGCTCATGCGCCGATCTTTCTTGCAACGAGGGTGCCGGCGGGGCCGGGTTCGCACGACCAGTCGGGGCCGATGAAGGTCGTGGTGTACTCCTCCTCCACCAGGGCCGGCCCGGCGACGGCGCCCGACAGCCCCTCGCGCCGGAGGACCGGGATGGGGCGCCAGATGCCGCCGGTGAACACCTCGCGGGTCCGCACCGCGCCCGCTTGCGGCACCGACGCGGCGTGGTCGGGCACGACCTGCCGCGTGGCGCCGATGGCGGTGAGGCGCACGGCCACGATCTCCGTCGCCGCGCCCGGATCGCTGTAGGAGAAGCGCTGGGCATGGAGCGCGTGGAAATTGGCGAGCAGGTCCGCGAACGCGGCGTCGTCCACCGTCTCCACCGCCCAGGGCACCACGAGCTCGAAGGCCTGGCCGCGGTAGCGCATGTCCACCGACACGGCGGCGCTGCGGTCGGTTTCGGCCACCCCGTCCTCGGCCAGCAGCGCGTCGCCCTCGCGGCGCAGCTCGGCGAGCACCTTGGCGAGGAACGCCAGCGCGTTGCGGTCCGCCGGCAGGACGCGCGAGCGCGCGAGGTCGTGGGTGATGTCGGAGAAGAGGATGCCGAAGGCGGAGAAGGTGGAGGCGCCCACGGGGAAGATCACCTCCGAGATGCCCAGCGCGTCGGCGACGCTGGTGGCGTGCAGCCCCCCCGCCCCGCCGAACGACAGCAGCGCGAAGTCGCGCGGGTCGAGGCCCTTTTCGAAGAGGCTCAGGCGCGCGGCAGCGGCGAGGTTGGCTTCCGTGACGGCGACGATCCCTTCGGCCGCCGCGTCGGTGTCGAGGCCGAGGGGCGCCGCCACGCGCTCGCGGATCGCCGCCCCGGCGCCCGCCTGATCGAGCGCCATGGTGCCGCCGAGGAAGAACTGCGGATCGAGGCGGGCCATGACGACGTTGGCGTCGGTGACGGTGGGCTCGGTGCCGCCGCGGCGGTAGGCGACCGGGCCGGGCTCGGAGCCGGCGCTCTGCGGCCCCACCAGGAGCCGGCCGGCATCGTCCACCCGCGCGATGGAGCCGCCGCCGGAGCCGATGGTGCGGATCTCCACCATCGGCAGGCGCACCGGCAGGTCGTCGATCTCGCCCTGGGTGACCGAGGTCAACCGGTCGTCGGCGACGACGCAGACGTCGTAGGAGGTGCCGCCCATGTCGACGCCGATGACGTTGCGGCGGCCGATCGCCCGTGCGGTGCGCAGGGTCGCCAGCGCGCCGCCCGAGGGGCCCGACAGCAGGAGCCGCGCCGGCTGCGCCTTGGCGAGCCCGGCCGTGCACACGCCGCCGTTGGACTGCACCAGCAGGAGCCGGCCGGCGATGCCCGCCTCCGCCAGCCGCTCGGTCAGCCGGTCGATATAGCCGCCGACGATCGGCATCAGCAGCGCGTTGAGCACCGTCGTCGAGGTGCGCTCGTACTCGCGGATCTCGGGGCTGATGGCGGACGAGATGGAGACCGCGAGGTCGGGCCGCGCCTTGGCGATGGCCTCCGCCACCGCCTCCTCGTGCGCCGGGTTGACGAACGAGTTGATCAGCGACACCGCGACCGCCTCGGCCTCCAGCGCCTCGATGCGCTCCACGATGGCGGCGATCGCGCTTTCCTCCAGCGCGGTCTCCACCGTGCCGTCGGCGCGCATGCGCTCGGTGAGGCCGATGCGCCGGTCGCGCGCGATCAGCGGCGGCTCCTGGCGCGGCCTCAGCTGGTAGATCTCCTTGCGGCCGTGGCGGCCGATCTCCAGCACGTCCTCGAAGCCGGCCGTGGTGACGAGCACGCCCTTGGCGAGCCGGCGCTGCAGCACGGCGTTGGTGGCGATGGTCGTGCCGTGGACCAGGAGGCGCACGTCCGCCATCGCGAAGCCGGCGCGCTCGGCGACACCGCGGATGCCGGTGACGAGGCCGATGGACGGGTCCTGCGGGGTGGTCGGTGTCTTGAAGCTCGACAGCTCGCCCGTGGTTTCGTCGAGGATCTGGAGGTCGGTGAAAGTGCCACCGATATCGATCCCGATCCGGATGTGGGGCTCCGCCAAATGATGTCTCCGAAGGGTGTTTAGCGCATCGTCCCCGGCAGCCACAGCGCAAGCTGCGGCCACACGGCGAGGATAAGGACGGTCAGCGCGATGGCAATCACGAAGGGTGCCGCGCCGATGATGACGTCGTCGATCCGGCCACGGCTTCTGAGGCCCTGTACCACGTAAAGATTGATGCCGACGGGCGGCGTGATCATGGCGAGCTCCATCAGGAGCATGATGACGACGCCGAACCACACCGGGTCGAACCCCGCCGCGATGACCACGGGGGTGACGATCGGCACCGTCGCCACCATCATGGAGAGCGTTTCCATGAACATGCCGAGCACGAGATAGAACAGGACGACCACCGCGAGCAGGCCGTAGGGCGACAGGCCGAGCGAGGTGATCAGCGAGTTCACGCGGCCGGTGAGGCCGATGCCGGTGATGACGAAGTTGAGGAAGTAGGCGGCCAGGATGATCGCCATGATCATCGCGGTGGTGCGCACCGTGCCCTCGAAGGTCTCGCGGAACACCCGCCAGGTCAGCTGCCGGCGCAATCCGGCGAGGACGAGCGCGGCGACGACCCCGAGGGCGGCGGCCTCGGTGGCGGTGGCCCAGCCGGCGTAGATCGAGCCCACCACGGCGAGGAAGATGACCACCGGGGGCAACAGGTCCGGCAGCGCCTGGCGCCGCTGGGCCCAGGTGGAGGTGGTGCGCTCGCCGTCGAGGCCGGGGTTGGCGAGGCAGGCGACCAGCACCGTCACCCCGAACAGCACCGCCAGGACGATGCCCGGGATCACCCCCGCGAGGTAGAGCTGGGGGATCGAGGTGTCGGTGATGACGCCATAGACGATCATGTTGATCGACGGCGGAATGAGGATGCCGAGCGTGCCGCCGGCGACGATCGTGCCGAGGAACAGGCGCTCCGAATAGCCGCGCTTGTCGATCTCCTCCATGGCGACGGTGCCGATGGTGGCCGCGGTCGCCACCGAGGAGCCCGAGGTGGCCGCGAACAGCGCGCACGCGGCGATGTTGGAGTGCATCAGCCCGCCGGGCAGCCACGGCATCCACAGGACGAGGGCGGCGTACATCCGCTCGGCCATCCCGGTGCGCAGCAGGATCTCGCCGAGCATCACGAAGAACGGCATCGCCACGAGCAGGAAGTTGTTGGACGTCGACCACATGATCTCGCCCATCGCGAAGCTGAGCGGGAGCGGCGAGAAGAACGTCGACAGCGACAGGCCGAGGATGCCGAGCGTGGCGGCGACCGGCACCGCGATGGCCAGGAGGCCGAGCAGGATGAGGACTGTCGCGAGGACCATCAGCGCGCGCTCACCGGCCGGTGGTCATCGGGCTGGCCACGCGCGCCTGCGCGCTGGCGATCTCCTCGGCCACCTCCTCCTGCGCCGAGCGGGTGGAGATCACCCGGGTGGCGCCGGAGGCGTTGCCGCGGGCGATCAGCGTGGCCGCGATGCCGAGGAGGACGACGCCCACCAGGAGCGACACCAGCAGCCCCGAGAGCCACAGGATCTGCGGGATCGCGATGGGAATTTCGAGCGCCGACTGGCTGCGCGAGCCAGAGCGCAGCGACTGCTCGACCACGCTCCAGCCGTGCCAGCTGGCGAGCGCGAAGAAGAGGATGAACAGGCCGATGCCGACGAAATCGAGCGCCAGGCGCAGCGCGCGCGGGAAGAAGCCGTAGAGGCTGTCGATGCGGATGTGCGCGCGGTCCACGAAGGCGATGCCGAGACCCCAGGCCGTGCCGATGGCCAGCGCGTAGCCGGCGAGCTCGTCGGCCCCGCCGATCGACATCACGAAGAGGGTCCGCAGCACGATATCGAGGCCTATGATGATGGCGGCCGCCATGATGAGCGCGCCGGCGAACCAGGCGCTGACCCTGGTGAGCGTGCTCAGGAGATCGTGGAGACGGTTCATCGAGTGGACCCCGGTTCGAGGCGGACGGGCCATCCGCGGCGCAGGTAGCCGCGATTTGCAGCGCCGGACAGCGGGCGGGCCGGCCGGCGATGCGGCCAGGCCGGCCCGTGCCATCGCAAGGATGGCGCGGCGCCCGTGGGCACCGCGCCTAGGCTCAGTTCGGGACCGGC
>JAUIJH010000255.1 GCA_030431335.1 Alphaproteobacteria bacterium | reverse complement strand
GCGTTCTCCCTGCCCGGTCCGCGCCCGGCGCGCACCGCCCCGCCGCGCGCGACGGCGGCCGAGGCCCGCCTTGCCGGCATCGACGCCACGCTCGACCCCTCCGGCGCCCTCTACTGGCGCGCCGAGGCGACGCTCGTGGTGTCCGACCTGCACCTGGAAACCGGCTCCTCCTACGCCCGGCGCGGCCAGATGCTGCCCCCCTACGACAGCGCCATCACCCTCGCGCGCCTCGCCGAGATCTGCCGCCGCTATGCCCCGCGCCGCATCGTCGCGCTCGGCGACAGCTTTCACGACCCCTTCGGCCCCGAGCGCATCGCCGGCCCCGAGCGCGCGTTCCTGCTCGCGCTGTGCGCCGCCCACGATTTCATCTGGATCACCGGCAACCACGACCATGGCGCCGCCGCGAGCCTCGGCGGCCGTGCGCTCGACAGCGTCACGCTGGCCGGCACCACCTTCCGCCACATCCCCACCGCCGGCCGCCCCGCGACGCCGGAAGTGGCGGGCCACCTGCACCCCGCCGCCACCGTGGAGGTGCGCGGGCGCGCCATCCGCCGCCGCGCCTTCATCGGCTGCGGCCACCGCCTGGTGATGCCGGCTTTCGGCGCCCTCACCGGCGGCCTCGATTTCTCCGACCCCGCCTTCGCCCCCCTGTGGCCGCGAGGCGCGCGCCCCGCGATCCACATGATCGGCAACCGCCGCGTCTACCCGGTCTGACCGGCGGGCGCGGCCCCGCTAAACCTCGCAATAATCGATGCCGAGCTGACGGGCGAGCGCCTCGATCCCGTCATGGCACGCCCGGTCCGTCACGGCGCGGCCGGAAACCTCCGCGAGGATCCCGTCGCCGACCCGGTCCCCGAACACGACGGCCGCCCATTCCGGCCCATATTGATGCGAGGTATAGTAGAGCCCCTGCGCATCCGGCACCCGTACATGAATCTCCTCGGCCCAGGCGCGGGTGCGCGGATACGTGCTCTTCGGCCCCGCCAGAAGCGCGTTGCGCTCCACGCCGAGGGCGCGCTGTCCGGCGCCCCCCAGTTCCACCAGCCGCAGCCCGCCCGTGAGCCGGACGTGGCTGTGGCGGTAGTGCGCATAGTCGGATGGGGTGACGATATGCGGCTGGCTCCCCGCCGCCCCGGTGGGCGTATCGGGCGAGCGCAGAATGATCTCGCACACCGCGCACGCAAAGCTCTGGCCAGCATAGATCGTCGGGATGATCGCGCCTTGGCGCGTGCGGATGGGCGAGAAGCGCGCGTTGCCGTCGGCGCTGGCGTTGAACTCGGACGCGCCGAACGCCCCGGGATGGATGCGGTGGAGGTCGGTCCCCGCGCCGAGGTCCGCCCAGATCGCGTTGCCGGCGCGGATCGTCGCCGGATCGGGGATCTCCAGCGCGAACCGCATCAGCCGTGCGTCGGCGGCTCGGCGCTGCGCTCGAAGGCGGCCACCACGGCCGGCCCGTCCCGCGACAGGCTCGCGGCGGGCGTCTCGTCGAAGTCGAGGTGCGGGCGCAGGAACCAGTTGAGGATCCGGAAATTGCTCCAGCCCCTCTGCCGGGCGAGCGCGATGATCTGCGCCACCTGCGGGTAGAGCTGGCGCCCCTCCACGTCGAACTGGAACAGCGGATACTGGACCTTGCCGTCGATGGTGAAGCGCAACAGCTCGCCGCGCTGCTCCTTCCGGCTCATCGTCGCCGAGGGGTTACTGCGCGACAGGCCGAGCAGCTCGCACGCCTGCGCCTGGTCGGCCATCGCGACGCCGGCCAAAATCCGCTCCTGCAGCCGCGCCCGGTTGAGCGCGTCGTGCAGCTGCTCGTTCTCCTGGGTGACCATGTCCTCGCGCAACAGGCCCCTGTAGCGGGACACCACGCGGTCGATCTCCACCGCAAAACGCTCGGCGAACACGTTCTGGAACGCCTGCCGCATGGCATCGCGCACCGCCTGGTGGCTCACGCCCACCGCGCTCGCGGCCTGTTCGACGGCGGCCTGGAGCGGCACGGCGGGCACAGCCTCGTCCCAACCCAGGCGCACATTCACGTGCACATCGCCCGTCGGCTCGACGAACACGCCGAAATGCTCGGTCTCGGACACCGGACGCGCCGACCAGGCCGGCTGCGGACCGGTCGCCACCCGCGCCGCAGGAAGATGATCGTGGTTCTCGCCCATGGGAGCCCCGCTATAATCGATACCCATGCGCCGCAATATAGGAATTATAGGAACCGCTGTCCAGATGACGCGCCGGACGCCCTCCGGCAACGGCGCCGCGCGTCAGAGAGGCTGCGCGCCGCCCTCGCCCGCCCGCCGCTCGGCCGCGTCGCCGGCGGGCGTCTCGCCCGGCAGCGCCAGCACGGCCGCCTCGAACGGGCGCGGCGCCGCCGCCGGCCGCTGCCCCGTCCGCGCGATCTGCCGCGAGAGCAGGATCACCGGCAGCAGCCCCACCGCGACGATATAGAGCGAGGGGATCGCCGCCATCTCCAGCCGCTCGTCCGAGGCGAGGCGGTAGGCGCGGATCGCCAGCGTGTCGAAGTTGAACGGCCGCAGGATCAGCGTCGCCGGCAGCTCCTTCATGATGTCGACGAAGGTGATCAGGAGCGCCGTGAACAGTCCCCCGCTGAGGAGCGGCGCGTGCACCCGCACGAAGGTGCGCAGCGGCCCCGCCCCCAAGGTGCGCGAGGCCCCGTCCAGCGACGGCGCGATCCGCGCCAGCCCCGCATCCACCCCGTTGAGCGAGACGGCCAGGAACCGCACCACATAGGCGAACACCACCGCCGCGATGGTCCCCGTCAGCAACAGCCCCGTGCCGAAGCCGAACGTCGCCATCGTCAACTTGTGGAGCCACTGGTCGAAGGCGCCCAGCGGCAGCAGCAGCCCCACCGCGATCACCGCCCCCGGCACCGCGTAGCCGAAGGTGGCGAGGTGGGCGAGCGCCGTCGTCAGCCGCCCCGGCGACAGGCGCCGCGCGTAGGCGATCACCACCGCCACCAGCACCGTCACCGCCGCGCCGACGCCCGCCAGCGTCAGCGTGTTGCCGATCAGCCCCACGGTGCGCGCGTCGAGCCAGTCCACATCGATCGACAGGCCGACGCCCAGCAGCGTCAGCGCCGGGATCGCGAAGCCGAGCGCCACCGGCGCCGCGCACACGAAGATCGCCGCCGCCGCCCGCCAGCCCGTCAGCGCCAGCGGCGTAAACGGGCGCCCGGCGCGCGTGTCGGCGAAGCGGCGCCCGCCCCGCCCGGCCCGCTCCAGCGCCACCACCAGGAGCACGAACCCCACCAGGATCAGCGCGAACTGCACCGCCGCCACCCGGTCGCCCATGGAAAACCAGGTGCGATAGATCGCGGTGGTGAAGGTCTCGACGCCGAAATGGGCGACCGTGCCGTAGTCGGCCAGCGTCTCCATCAGCGCCAGCGCCAGCCCGCCCACGATGGCCGGCCGTGCCAACGGCATCGCCACGCCGCAAAAGGCCCGCCACGGGGGGCTGCCCAAGGTGCGCGCCGCCTCGAACGCGCCCGCCGATTGCTGCATGAAGGCCGTGCGCGCCAACAGGTAGACGTAGGGGTAGAGCACCATCATCAACACGAAGGCGGCCCCGCCCACGCTGCGGATGTCGGGGAACCAGTAGTCGCGCGGGCCCCACCCGGTGATGTCGCGCAGCATCGTCTGCACCGGGCCGGGGTGCTGCAACAGGTAGGTGTAGGCGTAGGCGCTGACGTAGCCGGGCATCGCGAGCGGCAGCACCAGGAGCAGCGAGAAGAGCCGCCGCCCCGGAAAGCGGCACATGCTGACGAGCCACGCCGCGGCGACGCCGATCAGCGCCGCCCCCGCCCCCACCAGCGCCGCCAGCACCAGCGTGTTGGCCACGTACCGGCCCAGCACCGTCTCGGCATAGTGGGCGAACGCCCCGCCCTCGGAGCCGAACGCGGTGACGAGGAGCGCCAGCAGCGGCAGCAGCGTGGCCAGGCACAGCAGCGCCGCGAGCCCGGTGAGCCACGGCACGCCCGGCAGGCCCGGCCCCCGTCGCCGGCGGCGCGTCCTGTGGTGGATTGGTGATGCTGCGGTGTCGGCCATGGTGCGGTGTTAGGGTTTCGCCCGCCCCTTGCCAAGCGCGCGCCGCCCCGCACGCCCAAACCGCGACATCGCTTCGGTTCGCGAGTTGGCGGCTCGCGAAAAAGGCCATAGGAAAGGGGTGATGAAACCCGATCCGTTCCGCCTATCCCGCCGGCCGCCGCCGCTCCTCGACCCGCGCCCGACAGCCGGTGCGCGCGCGCGTGCCCGCACGGCCCGCCCCGCATTGGTCCGTCCCGCATTGGTCCGCCCATGAGCGCGGCCCTGCCCGAAGGCCAGCGCATCTACGCCATCGGCGACATTCACGGCATGCACGACCAGCTCCTGCGCCTGATGGACCTGATCGAGCAGGACATCCGCGAGCGCCCGCCCCAGGGCCCCGTCACCGAGATCTTCCTCGGCGACTATGTGGACCGTGGGCCGGACTCGTTCGGCGTCATCGAGACGCTGCTCAGCCCGCGCGATGGGCGCCGCCGGGTGTGCCTGCGCGGCAACCACGAGGACGCGATGCTCGGCGCGCTGTCCGATTCGGGCGCCGTCGTGCGCTGGATGAGCTTCGGCGGCGACGCCACCTGCCGCTCCTACGGGCTCGACGATCCGAACCTCTTCCACAATCCGCCCGCCCTGCAGCCGATGCTCCAGGCGGCGCTGCCGGAGACCCATCGCGAGTTCCTCAACGGCCTCGCCCTTTACGAGCGCATCGGCGGCTACCTGTTCGTGCACGCCGGCGTTCGGCCCGGCATCGCGCTGGCCGAGCAGGAGCCGCACGACCTCATCTGGATCCGCGACGAGTTCCTGACCTACGACGGCCCGCTGCCCTTCCACGTGGTGCACGGCCACACCCCGGCCCGCCAGCCCGAGCGGCGCGGCTACCGCACCAACGTCGACACGGCCGCCGTCTACGGCGGCGCGCTGACGGCCGCCGTCATCGAGGGCAGCACCATCGACTTCCTGTCGATCACCACCGGCTGACCCGCCTCGGCCGATGGCAGGCTGCCCGCGTCGACCCCGTCGGCGCGGCCGGTCCTTTCCTCGCGGCGCGCCCCCCGCCTCGAGGATCGGCACGAGCCTCTCCACCGTCTCGCCCCCGCAGCGAGTACGCGCCCGCCCCGCTGGCGTTCGGCGGCGCGGCAGCGTGACGTCAGCGCCAGCCGTGGCGGCGTAAGGCCAGCACCAACCGTCGCGGCAGCGGCAGGTCGGCATCAGCCGTGCGACAGCAGCAGGTCAGCACCGGCCGTGGCAGCAGCGGCAAGCCAGCACCAGCCGTCGCGGCAGCGGCAAGCCAGCACCAGCCGTCGCGGCAGCTGCAGGCCAGCATCAACCGTCGCGG
>JAUIJH010000254.1 GCA_030431335.1 Alphaproteobacteria bacterium | reverse complement strand
CGATCGGGATCGATTTCGGCACGGTGGAGATCATCGCCTGCGAGGTGGGGGTGGTGATCGACACGATCACGTCGGGCGATTCGCCGGCGAATTTCTTGGCGATCTGCTGCTGCGTCGGCATGTTGCCGTTGGCATTCTGGTAGTCGATGGTGATGTTCTCGCCGTCGACGAAGCCGGCCTCGGCCAGGCCCTGGATGATGCCGTCGCGCGTCTCGGTCAGCGCCGGAACCTCGACGATGGTGGAGATCGCCACCGTCTTCTTGTCCTGTGCCTGGGCGCCGAACGCCAGCGTCGTTGCGGCGAGGGCGGCAAGAAGGAGCTTCGTTTTCATCGACGTGAAATCCTTTTCAAGAGTGCCGGCCCGCCATCTGCATGTTCGGCGCCAGCTTGACAGGCACAACCCAAGCAAGGTGGTTATTTGATCGGCCAACGCCGCAACTGCGCGTTATGAAGGGGCGAATGCAACAGCCTGTCAACGATATCGCCGCCACGCCCGCATCAATCCGCGCGTGGCGCTCGCAAGCGTCCGGCCGGGCCGAGCTCGCGCTCGCCGACGTGCCCCGTCCCGAACCCGGACCGCGCGAGGCGCTGATCGAAGTGCGCGCCGCCGCGCTCAATTTCGGCGACCTGCTGATGGTCGAGGGCACCTACCAGGTGCGCCCGCCCCGCCCGTTCACGCCCGGCCAGGAGGTGGCCGGCGTGGTGGTGGCCGCCGGGGCGCAGAGCGGCCTTCTGCCGGGCGCGCGCGTCGCCGGCAAGATGGACTGGGGCGGCTTCGCCGAGGCCGCCATCGTGCGCGGCGACATGGCGATCCCGCTGCCCGACGGCGTCGATTTCGCCACCGGCGCCGCCCTGCCCATCAGCTCGATCACGGCGATGGTCGGCCTCGTCGAGCTCGGGCGGCTGGTGCCGGGCGAGGTGGTGCTGGTGCATGCCGCGGCCGGCGCGCTGGGCATCGCTGCCACCCAGATCGCGGTGGCGCGGGGCGCGCGCGTCATCGGCACCGCCAGCACGCCCGACAAGCGCGCCCTCGCCGAAGCGATGGGCGCCGAGGCGACGGTCGACTACACGCAGCCCGACTGGCGCCAGGCGGTGGAGGCCCTCGTCGGCAAGTACGCGGTCGACGTGGTGTTCGACAGCGTGGGCGGCGACGCGACCCTCACCAGCCTGCGCCTGATGCGGCGCGACGGGCGCCTCCTGGTGGCCGGCTTCGCCTCCGGCACCATCCCGGCGCTGCCGGCCAATCTCCTCCTCGTCAAGCGGATCAGTGCCATCGGCGTCTACTGGAATCACGACGACGACGCCGCCATGATGGCCCGAGTGCAGCAGGCCATCGCCGCCGATCTCGCGGCGGGCCGCATCGCGCCGGTGGTGGATGTGCGCGAGGGGCTCGAGGCGCTGCCGGCGGCGATGGACGACCTCGCCGCCCGGCGCACCGCCGGCAAGGTGGTGCTCGCCCTGCCGGAGGCGCGCTAGCGTGGCCGGCTCGCTCGACGGGGTGCGCATCCTCGACCTCACGCGCGTCATGTCCGGTCCCTACGCCACCGCGATGCTGGCCGACATCGGCGCCGAGGTGATCAAGGTGGAGCTGCCCGGCATCGGCGACGATGCGCGCCATTTCGGCCCCTATGTCGACGATGTGAGCGCCTATTTCTGCCTCCTCAACCGGGGCAAGAAGAGCCTCGCCATCGACCTCAAGGCGCCCGAGGGCGTCGCGCTGGTGCGCCGGATCGCGGCCGGTGCGGACGTGGTGGTGGAGAATTTCCGCCCCGGCGTGATGGCGCGGCTCGGGCTCGACGCGGCCACCCTGCGGGCCGCCAACCCGCGCCTCGTCTACGCCTCCATCACCGGCTTCGGCGCCGACGGCCCGCTCAAGAACCGCCCGGCCTTCGACCTCGTGATCCAGGCCATGAGCGGGCTGATGAGCCTCACCGGCGAGCGCGACGGCCGGCCGCTGCCGGTGGGCGAGAGCCTGGCGGACGTGGCGAGCGGCATGTTCGCCTCATGGGGCATCCTCGCCGCGCTCTACGAGCGCGAGCGCACCGGCGTCGGCCGCGTCGTGGAGGTGGCGATGCAGGACGCGGTGCTGTCGATGCTCCTCACCGGCCTCAGCCGCGAACTCTACACCGGCCGCCCCACCGGGCGCGTCGGCGCGCGCCACCCGGAGACCTACCCGGTGGACAGCTTCGCGGCCAAGGACGGCCACTTCGTGCTGGTCGGCTTCTCGCCGCGCGCGTTCGAGGCGATCCTCGCCGCCATCGGCCGGCCCGAACTCGCCGCCGACCCGCGCTTTATCGACAACGCCGCGCGCAACGCCAACGAGGCGGCGCTCTACGGGATCATCGCCGCCTGGGCCGCCGAGCGCACGCGGGCGGAGGCGCTCGAGGCGCTCGCCCGCGAGGGCGTGCCGTGCGGGCCGGTGCGCACCCTGGGCGAGGTAGCGGCCGACCCCGCCAGCACCGCCACCTTCGCGCGCGGCACCCATGCGCGGCTGGGCGACATTCCCCTCGTCACCCAGCCGGTGCGCTTCGGCGACGAGACGGCCGCGCCGCCGCCAGCGCCGAAGCGGGTGCCGACCATCGGCGAGGACACGGACGACATCCTGGCCGATCTCGGCCTCGACGCGGCGGCGATCGCGGAACTTCGGGCGAAAAAGGTGGTGGCATGAGCAACGCGCGCGTGGTGCGCAGCCCGACCGGGCCGGACCTCACCGCCAAGTCGTGGGCGACGGAAGCGCCGCTGCGCCTCCTGATGAACAACCTCGACCCCGACGTCGCCGAACGGCCCGAGGACCTCGTGGTCTATGGCGGCATCGGCAAGGCGGCGCGCAACTGGGAGGCGTTCGACCGCATCGTCGCCACCTTGCGCCGCCTCGAGGGGGACGAGACGCTGCTCGTCCAGTCCGGCAAGCCCGTCGGCGTGTTCAAGACGCACGCGGGGGCGCCGCGCGTCCTCATCGCCAACGCCAACCTGGTGCCGGCCTGGGCGACGCTGGAGCACTTCAACGAGCTCGATCGCCGCGGCCTGATGATGTACGGCCAGATGACGGCCGGCTCCTGGCTCTATATCGGCTCGCAGGGCATCGTGCAGGGCACCTACGAGACCTTTTGCGAGGTGGGGCGCCAGCATTTCGGCGGCTCGCTCGCGGGGCGCTGGATCCTGTCGGCCGGGCTCGGCGGCATGGGCGGCGCGCAGCCGCTGGCCGCCACCATGGCCGGCGCCAGCGCGCTGGTGGTGGAGTGCGACCCCTCGCGCATCGCCCACCGCCGCCGCACCGGCTACCTCACCGAGACCGCCGCCAGTCTCGACGAGGCGCTCGCCATGATCGAGCGCGCCAGGTCCGCCAACGCCCCCGTCGCGGTGGGGCTGGAGGGCAACGCGGTCGAGATCTTCGCGCAGGTGCTGGCCCGCGGCATCGTGCCGGACATCGTCACGGACCAGACCTCCGCGCACGACCCCGTCAACGGCTTCCTGCCCGCCGGGTGGACCCTGGAGGCGGCCGGCCGTGCCCGCGAAAGCGCGCCCGAGAGCATCGCCGAGGCCGCCAAGGCGGCGATGGCCGACCACGTCGCCACCATCCTCGCGCTGAAGGAAAAGGGCGCCATCGCCTTCGAGTACGGCAACAATCTGCGCCAGATGGCCAAGGAGGGGGGCTGCGCGGACGCATTCGCCTATCCGGGCTTCGTGGAAGCGTACGTGCGGCCGCTGTTCTGCCTCGGCAAGGGGCCGTTCCGCTGGGTGGCGCTGTCGGGCGACCCGGCCGACATCGCCCGCACCGACGCCGCCGTGAAGGAGCTGGTGCCCGACGATCCGGCGCTGCACACTTGGCTCGACAAGGCGGGCGCGCACATCGCCTTCCAGGGGCTGCCGGCGCGCATCTGCTGGCTCGGGCTCGGCGACCGGCACCGCGTGGCGCTGGCCTTCAACGAGCTGGTGGCCGCCGGCGCCGTGTCCGCGCCGCTGGTGATCGGCCGCGACCACATGGATTCGGGCTCCGTCGCCAGCCCCAACCGCGAGACCGAGGGGATGCGCGACGGCTCCGACGCGGTGTCCGACTGGCCGATCCTCAACGCGCTCCTCAACGCCTCGTGCGGGGCGGACTGGGTGTCCTTCCACCACGGCGGCGGCGTCGGCATCGGCTATTCGCAGCACGCCGGCCTCGCGATGGTGGCGGACGGCTCGCAAGGCGCCGCCGAACGCCTCGCCCGCGTCTTCTTCAACGATCCCGCAACCGGCGTCATGCGCCACGCCGATGCCGGCTACGACAGCGCCATCCGCTGCGCCGCCGAGCACGGCCTCGACCTGCCGAGCATCCCATGATCGACGCCCAATTCGACCACGCCATCATCCTCACCAACCGGCTGGAGGCGGGCGTCGCGGCGCTTGAGCGGCTCGGCTTCCGCCCCACCCCGCCCGGCGACCACGGCGAGGCGCTGGGCACCCAGAACGTCACCGTCGTGCTGCCCGACGGCATGACGTATTTCGAGCTCCTCGCCATCCGCGCGCCGGTGCCGCGCAACAAGGACAAGCGCGCCGCCCTCGCCGAGCACGGCAACCACCTCTACGGCCTCGCCATCAAGGCGGAGGTGGCCGAGCTCTACGACCTCCTCGACGCGCTGGGCGCCGCCGACGGCGAGCCCTTCGAGTTCGCGCGCGAGGTGGACCTGCCGGACGGGCCGCGCGAGGCCAGCTTCACCATCCTGCCGCTCAAGCCGGACACGCTGCCGGGGCTCTACGGCTTCGTCTGCGAGCACCACACGCCGGAGGTGGTCTGGCGCGCCGACTACCTGGCGCAGCCCAACGGCGCGCTGCGCATCATCGGCCTGTGGGGCGTGGCGGACGACCTGCACGAGCTGATCAAGGCCTGGCAGCGGCCCTTCGGCGCCTCCGTCACCCGCGAGGACGACCGGATGACCGCCGAGCTCGGCATCACCAACCTGCGCTACCTGACGCGCGAGGCCTGGGCCGAGCGGTTCGAGACCGAGATCGCGCCGGGCGCCCGCCTCGTCGCCCTGGAGTTCGAGGTGGCCGACATCCACGCCCTCGAAGCGCTGTTCCGCAAGAACGGCGTCGCATGGCGCCAGGTCGGCCGGCACCTCGCCGTCGTGGACGAGACGCTCGGCACCATGTTCCTGTTCGCCCCCGCCGTCGACTGATCCGCCGGCCCGCGGCCAGGCCGGATCCTGCGGCCCGGCTTGAAACGACACCGATATTGGCCGTTTGATTGCATAGCGCGCGGACCAGCGAGGGAGGCAGCCACAGTGAGCGACCCGAGATCCGACAACCTCGGCTACTGGTGCAGCGCGGCGGCGGCGCGATACCCCGACAAGCCCGCCGTGATCGATCTGTGCGGTCACGCGCCGCGCGAACTCACCTACGCCGCGCTGGA
>JAUIJH010000054.1 GCA_030431335.1 Alphaproteobacteria bacterium | reverse complement strand
CGATGCCGAGCGAGCCGCCGGTGCGCCGCGCCGCCGCCGCCCACCGCATGGCCGCGCGCCGGCCGCAGGCGCCCGCCGCCGAGGGGAGCCTCGCGGCGCTGGCCGAGGCGGCGGGACGCTGCACGCGCTGCCCGCTCCACTGCGACGCGACGCAGACGGTGTTCGGCGAAGGGCCGCACGACGCCGCGTTGATGCTGGTGGGCGAGCAGGCGGGCGACCAGGAGGACATCGCCGGCCGCCCCTTCGTCGGCCCGGCGGGCCGGCTGCTCGACGGCGCGCTCGCAGAGGCGGGTCTGTCGCGCGAGGCGCTCTACCTCACCAACGCGGTGAAGCATTTCAAGTTCGTGCCGCGCGGCAAGCGGCGGATCCATCAGCGGCCGAACGCGGGCGAGGTGGCGGCGTGCCGCTGGTGGCTCGATGCGGAGCGCGACAGGGTGGCGCCGTGCCTGACGGTGGCGCTGGGGGCGACGGCCGCGCTGGCGCTGACCGGCGACGGCGCCAATTTGATGCGCCGCCGCGGCGGGCTGGAGCGGGCGCTCGACGGGGCGCCGGTGCTGATCAGCGTGCACCCGTCCTACGTGCTGCGCATTGCCGACCGGGAGCGCCAGCACGAGGAGCGGCTGCGCCTGGTGGCCGATCTCGCCGCCGCGCGCGAGCGGCTGGGAGCCATGCCGACGGGGCGCGACGTTGTGTCTGCGGCGATCGATTGAATCTTATCGGAACGAAATCCATCGAAAGCCGTTTTTCACTCACACATGACATGTCCGAAAAGTCGAAGGAGAGATATTCGATGGATCTCGTCCGTATTATCTTGGCGATCCTCCTGCCGCCGCTTGGCGTTTTTCTGCAAGTCGGCATTGGACTGCAGTTCTGGATCAATATTCTGCTGACGCTGTTTGGCTATATCCCAGGCATCATTCACGCGATCTGGATTATCGCCCGGCGCTAGCGGCTTCGCCGGCCCGTCCGGCGGCGCGAGGAACGCGACAAGAGGCAGTGCTGCCGGCTCCACCGTTTGCGTGGGGCCGGCGGCGCTGCCTCTTTTGCTATGCGCGCTCTTTGCTGCGCGCGCCTCTGCCGTGCGCTCGCTGTGCGCGCGCTTCTCGCGCTGTGGGCGGCCGGGGGCTATCGCCCGGCGATCTGCTGGGCGGCGAGGTAGCCCGAGCCGGCGCCGGCACCCGCGCCCGGCCAGGTGGAGGAGCCGATCATGTAGAGCCCCTTCACCGGCGTGCGGTAGCCGTGGAAGCCCGGCGCGGGGCGGAACAGGAAGTTCTGGTTGAGGTGATGGCTGCCGCCGAGGGAATCGCCGCCCGCGAGGTTGGGGTTGGCGCGCTCCAGGTCGGCCGGGCTCATCACCGTGCGCGCCAGGACGGTTTGGCCGAAGCCGGGGGCGTAGCGCTCCACGATGGCCATCACGCGGTCGGCGACGGCCTCCTTCGCCTCGTTCCAGGTGCGGGCCGCGATGGTTCCGGCCGCGTCGCCGCGGATCTCTGAGGGCACCACGCGCACCTGGAGCCAGAGCGCGTGCTGGCCGGCCGGCGCGCGGCTCGGGTTGATGGCGGTGGGCTGGCCGACCACGATGCCCGGCTCGTTGGGGATCAACCCTTCCATCGCCTCGGCGTAGGTGGCCGACAGGTGGGCGAGCGTCGGCGACAGGTGGACGTAGGCGAACTTTTTCAGCGCCTCGCCGGCCTGCCACTCGGGCAGCGCGCTGGCGGCGATGTGGATCATCATGGTGCCCGGTCCAGGGCGGAAGGCGGCGAGGCCGGCATCGGTGTCGGGGCGCCCGGAACTGCCGATCAGCCTGAGGAGCGCGGCGGGCGTGACCGAGGCAAGCACCGCTTCGCTCGCACTGACGGCGCTGCCGTCCGACAGGCGCACGGTGCCGGCGCGCCCGCCCGTCACCTCGATCGCCTCCGCCGCGACGCCGGTGCGGATGATGCCGCCGCTGGCGGTGAAGAGGCTTGCGAGCGCCTTGGGGATCACGTCCGCGCCGCCCTTGCCGATCACCATGCCGAACGCCTGGTCGGCCATCGCCTCCAGATAGGGAAACAGCGCGCCGCCCGATGCGTCGGGCGGAAAATCGAGGTGGAGCGCCCAGGGCGCGAGCGTCGCCTTGAGGTGGGGGGAGGCGAAGTTGGCGTCGAGGAAATCGCGCGGGCTCGCCAGCAGCATCCGCGCCGCCTCGCGGGTGAAGCCGAGGCCGCGGGCGCGCAGCGTCTTGAGCGCGAGGCGGGCGAGGGGGCCGGCGCGCATGGGCGTGCCGAGGAGGGCGAAATAATGCGGCGCATCGCGCTCGAAGCCGGCCGTCATGGCGCGCCAGCGCTGCGCGTCGCCGGCATCGAACGCGGCGATGCGGGCGACGTTCTCCTCCAGCGCGTTGGAGACGCCGAGCCAGCGCCCGTCGGGAAAGGCGCTCGCGAAGCAGTCGTGCGCCGGCAGGTAGGCGAGGCCGTGGGCGGCCAGCTTGTCGCCATAGGCCCGCGCGAAGGGCGAGCCGGCGAACAGCGACAGGTTCATCGCGTAGAGGTCGTGGCGGAAGCCGGGGAGGGTGACCTCCTCGGTGGCGATGGCGCCGCCCACCTTG
Organism: Alphaproteobacteria bacterium; assembly: GCA_030431335.1. Lineage (GTDB taxonomy): Bacteria > Pseudomonadota > Alphaproteobacteria > Rhizobiales > Amorphaceae > Acuticoccus. Next base: position 28,719 of record JAUIJH010000054.1, on the reverse strand, counting down.
GCCGCCCGCTCCACCACGCACACCGACTGGCCGCATGCCGACAGGTGCACCGCCGCGGCGAGGGCATTGTGGCCGCCGCCGACGATGACAGCATCGAATTTGTCAGCCGACACACGCGTTCTCCTTGATCCGGGCCACCCTCCCGTCATGAGGGGCGGTGGAAGGGGAGGCAAGAGGCAATTGCAAATGCATGGATCTTGCCTCTACGGTCCCGCGTCCGAACTCGCAAAGGTGCAACCATGGCAGACTTGGGTGAACTGGCCAGCGGCCTCATGTCAGGCGCGATCGAGGTGGTGGATCTGTCCGCCCCGCTCGGTCCCGACACGCCGCTGTTGAAACTGCCGCCGGAGCTGGCGGTCGACACGCCGAAGATCGAGATTCACAAGATCTCCGAATACGACAGCAACGGCCCCTTCTGGGCCTGGAACTGGCTCAAGCTCGGCGAGCACTCGGGCACCCACTTCGACGCGCCGATCCACTGGATCACCGGCAAGGACTTCGCCGACGGCTCCACCGACCGCCTGCCGGTCCAGAAGCTGGTGGCGCCGGTGTGCGTCATCGATTGCTCGGCGCAGGTGGCCGAGGACCCGGACTTCCTGCTCACCGCCGACGGGGTGCGCGCGTGGGAAGCCGAGTTCGGCGAGATCCCGAAAGGGGCCTGGGTGGTGATGCGCAGCGACTGGTACAAGCGCAACCACTCCGAGGCCGAGTACCTCAATGCCGACGAGACCGGCCCGCACTCGCCGGGACCGACAGTCGACTGCATCGAGCTGATCGTGGAGCGGGGCGCCGTCGGCTGGGGCACCGAGTGCATCGGCACCGACGCCGGCCAGGCGGGCGGGATGGAGCCGCCGTTCCCGGCCCACAACCTGCTGCACAAGAACAACCGCTACGGCCTCGCCAGCCTCGCCCACCTCGACAAGCTGCCGCCCAAGGGGGCGATCCTGATCGTGGCGCCGCTCAAGATCGTGAACGGCACCGGCAGCCCCGTGCGCGCCATCGCGCTCGTCGCCCGCTAGCGGGCCGGACGCGGTCTTGGCCCGTTACGATCACATCATCGTCGGATCGGGGATCAATGCCCTGGTGTGCGGGGCGATCCTGTCGCGCCGCGGCCGCGTCCTTCTCCTGGAGCGCGAAAAGGTGATCGGCGGTGCGGTGCGCACCGGCGAGCTCGCGCCGGGCTTCACCTACGACCCGCTGGCGACCACGTGGGTTCTGCTGATCGCCTCGCCCGCCTATGGCGAACTGCGCGAGGCACTGGCCGCCGAGGGGGTGCGCTTCGCCGCCACCGATGCGCCCACGGGCGTGCTGATGGCGGACGGGCGCTCGCTGGTGCTGACCACCGACCGCGCCGCCAACATCGCCGCCTTCGACCGGGTGCACCCCGGCGACGGGGCCGCCTACGGCGCCGAGATGGCCGAGATCGAGGCCAACGCGGGGCTGATCTTCGGCCTCTTCAACAACGCGCTGTGGAGCGGCGCGGGGGCGCGGGTGCTGGCGCGGGAGGCGCGCAGGTCCGGCCCGCGCGGCCTTGCCGCCAAGATCGGCGGGATGCTCGCCTCGAGCCGGCGCCGGCTTCCCTCCCTCTACGGCTCCGATCTGGTGGAGGCGCTGTTCGCGCCCTGGCCGCTGCACGCCGGGCTCGACCCGGAGCAGCCCTTTTCGGGCACCATGGCGGCGGTGATGGCGTTCGCCTCGGAGGTGTTCGGCACGCCGATCGCGGTGGGCGGCGCGGCGCGCGTCACCGAGGCGCTGGCCGCCATCATCGCCAGGAACGGCAGCGAGATCCGCACCGGCGCGGATGTCGACGCGGTGCTGCCGGGCTCGGACAGGCGGGCCGTGCGCGGCGTGCGCCTCGCCGACGGCGAGGAGATCGACAGCCCGTCTGCGATCTGCTCGGTGACGCCCAACCAGCTCTACGGCCGCCTGCTGCGCGACTGGTCGCTGCCCGACTTCGTGGCGACGGAGGTGCGGCGCTACCAGTACGGCAAGGGCGACATGCAGATCCACTATGCGCTGGAGCGGCCGATCCGCTGGGCCGACCCGGCCCTTGCCAAGGTGCAGCTCCTGCACCTGTCGGACGGCATCGACGCGGTGTCGAAGGCGAGCAACGAGGCGATGCGCGGGATGCTGCCGGCGCGGCCCACCGTGTGCCTCGGCCAGCCCACCGCCGCCGACCCGAGCCGCGCGCCGGACGGCAAGGCGGTGGTGTGGATCCAGCTTCCCGAGGCCCCGCGCGTCCTCAAGGGGGATGCGGCCGGCGAGATCGAGGTGCCGGCCGACGGCGCCTGGACCGAGGCGGTGCGCGAAGCCTATGCCGACCGCGTCGAGGCGATGATCGCGGCGCACGATCCCGCTTTCCGCGAGAGCGTGATCGCGCGGAAGGTGCTGTCGCCGGCCGACATCGCGGCGCTCAACATCAACCTCGAAGGCGGCGAGCCCTATGGCGGCTGGGCCGGGCTCGACCAGAACTTCCTGTTCCGCCCGTTCCCGCAGCAGGTGAACCACAAGGCGTTCGTGCCGGGCGTCTACCATATCGGCGCCTCGACGCATCCGGGCGCGGGGCTGTCGGGCATGTCGGGCTATCTGGTGGCCAAGCGGCTCACCCGGCGGCGGCTGTTTTCGTGACCGACGCCACGCCGCCGGAGGGGCCGCAGGAAGGGCCGCAGGAGGAGGAGAACCCCTCGCTGCCCGACATCGGGCTCGACGGGTTCGCGCCCTATCTCATCAACCGCATTTCGGCCCGCTACAACGCCGACATGGCCGAGGCGCTGCGCGCGCACGACCTCACCACCCCCAAGATGCGCGCGCTGGCGGTGCTGGCCGTCCATCCGGGGCTGACGGTCAACGAGCTCGCGGTCTACGCGGTGATGGAGCAGTCCACCATGAGCCGGACGCTGGACGCGCTGGTGGAGGCGGGCCTGGTGGAGCGGCTCGCCCGCAAGGACGACGGGCGCGTGCGCGAATGCGCGCTGACGGCCGCCGGGGCCGCCGCCTTCTCGCATGTGTGGCCGCTGATGCGCTCGCTGGAGGAGCGCATGTTCGCCGGCGTGGCGGGGGAGGAGCGCGAGGTGTTTTTCGCCACGCTGTCGAAGATCCTGCGCAACATCCGCCAGCACGATTTCTGACCCGCGGGCGGGCGGCGCGATGCCTGCGCCGACCCGCCGGAGCGTTTTCGAGCCTGTCGGAACCGGCAAGCGCCTGGGAAGAACGCGACCGGCATCGCCGCTCTAGGAGCCGGGGCGTTCCATCGGGATGGCGTCGAGCGCCTCGCCGGCCGCCGCCTCGAATTCGGTATCGTCGAAGATCGGCACAAGGCCCACCTGCAGCAGCGGACCGTAGGGCCGCATCGCTTCGACGTAGTGCTGGAGGAAGGCGAAGAGGTCGGGCCGCGCCTTGCGGTGGTCGTTCTTGATGTAGAGGAACAACGGCCGCGACAGCGGGTATTCGCGCGCCGCGATGGTGACGAGATCGGGGACGACGCCGTCGATCGTCGCCCCTTTCAGGATGTCGTAGTGCTCGAACAGGTAGGCGTAGCCGAACACGCCCAGCATGCCGGGATCGGCGGTGAGGGCTTCGACGATCTTCTCGTCGTCCTCGCCCGCCTCGATGAAGGCGCCATCGGTGCGCAGCAGCGAGCACGCCTTGCCCCACGCCTCGGGATCGCCGGCCTTGAGGGTCTGCAGCATCTCGTAGTGCAGGCATCCGTTCTGGATGGCGAGCTCGATGAAGGAATCGCGCGTGCCGGAGCTCGGCGGCGGCCCCATGACCTTGATCGGGATGTCCGGCAGCCCCTCGCGCACGTCGGCCCAGGTCCGGTGCGGGTTGGGCGCGAGGGCGTCGCCGACGGGCACCTGCGCGGCGAGGGCCGTGTAGAGGTCGCGCGGCGTCAGCGCCCACGCGTAGGGCGAGGCGTTGGAGACCGCGACGGTCAGCCCGTCGAAGCCGATCAGCATCTCGGTGATATTGAAGACGCCGTTCTGACGGCAGAGGTCCCATTCGGCGCGCGTCATCGGCCGGGACGCGCCGGTGATGTCGGGCGTCTCCTCGCCGAGGCCGACGCAAAAGGCCGCGAAGCCGCCGCCGGTCCCGGTGGATTCCACCTGCGGGGCGGGGAAGCGGCCGTCCTCGGCGAACGCCTGGGCGACGGTCATCGTGTAGGGATAGACGGTGGACGAGCCGACGATCTTGATCGCGTCCCGGGCGTCGGCCGCGGCTGGCGTCACCGCGGCGAGCGCGCCGGCGAGAAGCGCTCCGACAAGGCGTTTCATGGTGTCTCCCTTTCGTGTCTTGCTCGTCTCGGGCGGCGCTCGTCTTGGGCGGCGGCCGCCGTCAGGCATGGATTTCGACCGCGTTTGCCGATCGCTGGAGGTGCCCGGCGAAGTACCAGCTGAGCGCGCACATGAGCGCCGCCGTCGCGAGGCAGAGCGTGAGGCCGCCGAGCTGATAGCTGACGCCCGACAGAAGCGTTCCGAGGAGCCGGCCGGCGGCGTTGGACATGTAGTAGAAGCCCACGTCCATCGTGACGCGCGCCGCCTTGGTGAAGGCGAGGATCAGGTAGGAGTGGAGCGAGGAGTTGAGCGCGAACACGACGCCGAACACCATGAGCCCGACCACGAGCGTGGCGGTGAGCCAGGGCGCCGGGGCGCCGCCGGCCCACGCGGCCGCCGCGAGAACGGCGGGGATGAAGGTGAGCACGCCGACCCAGGTGCGCGCCATCGCGACGATCTCGGCGAGTGAGCGGTCGCGCGCCTTCAGGAGCCGCGGCGCCGCCGCCTGCACGAAGCCGTAGCCGATGATCCAGACCGCCATGAACGTGCCTACCTGGAAGAAGGCGGCGTGGTTGCCGGCCACGGTGCCGTCCGACAGCACCGAATAGAAGTAGACCGGGATGCCGACGACGAACCACACGTCGCGCGCGCCGAACAGGAAGACGCGCGCCGCCGACAGCCGGTTGACGTTGGGATCCTTGGAGAAGACCTCGCGGAACTTGGCGCCCTTGCGCCCGCGCGGCAGGCCGGAGGGCATCAGGAGCGCCACGGCGACGAGGATGGCGGTGAGGGCGAGCGCCATCGCCGCGACAGCGCCGACGAACCCCACGGTGGCAAGGAGCGCCGCGCCGAGGAGAAAGCCGACGCCCTTGACCGCGTTCTTGGAGCCCGTCAGCACCGCGACCCAGCGGAACAGCGCCCCCTTGTCCTCGGTGGGGGCGAGGATCTTGACCGCGCTCTTGGAGCTCATCTTGGCGAGATCCTTGGCGACGCCCGAGACGCCCTGGACCGCCATGACGAAGGCGACCGACACCGCGATCTGCCACGAGGGGTCGAGCAGGGTGAGGGCGGCGAGCGCCAGGATCTGGAGCACGAGGCCGGCATAGAGCGTCGTCGTCAGCCCGAAGCGGGCGGCGATCCACCCGGCCGACAAGTTGGTGACGATGCCCATGAACTCGTAGAGCAGGAAGAGGTAGGCGAGCTGGACCGCAGTGAACCCCAGCGTGTGGAAGTGCAGGAGCACCAGCATCCGCAGCGCGCCGTCGGTGAGCATGAAGGCCCAGTAGGCGGCGGTGACGGCGATATAGGCGGCGAGCCCTTCGCGCATGGGGGCGGCCGTCCCGGTCATGCGGCGAACCCTTGGGCGACCATGCGGGCGACGTCGGCGAGGCGCCAAGCGTAGCCCCATTCGTTGTCGTACCAGGCGTAGACCTTCAGCTGCGTGCCGTTGACGACCATGGTGGACGGGCCGTCGACGATGGACGAGCGCGGATCGTTGAGGAAATCGGACGACACCAGCGGCCGCTCCTCGAAGCCGAGGATGCCCTTGAGGCGCCCCTCGGCCCAGGTGCGGAAGAGGCCGTTGACCTCCTCCACCGAGGTGGGGCGCTTCATCTCGAAGACGCAGTCCGTGAGCGATGCGTTGAGCAGCGGGACGCGCACGGCGTGGCCGTTCAGCCGGCCCTTGAGCTCGGGATAGATCAGCGTGATCGCGGTGGCCGAGCCCGTGGTGGTGGGGATGAGGTTGAGGAGCGCGGAGCGGGCCCGGCGCGGATCCTTGGACGGCCGGTCCACCATGGTCTGCGTGTTGGTGACGTCGTGGATGGTGGTGATCGAGCCGTGCTCGATGCCGATCTCCTCGTGCAGCACCTTCACCACCGGGGCGAGGCAGTTGGTGGTGCAGCTCGCGGCGGTGACGAGGCGGTGGGCGGCCGGGTCGTAGAGGTGGTGGTTGACGCCGTAGACGAGGTTGAGCGCGCCGCCGTCCTTGACGGGCGAGGAGACGACCACCTTGGCGACGCCGGCGGCGAAATAGGGTTCGATCTTTGCCGCGGTCTTGAAGACGCCGGTGCAGTCGACGACGAGATCGACGCCGAGTTCGGCCAGCGGCAGCGCCTCGATGGTGCGCTCCTGGGTGAAACGGATGCGCTGCCCGGCGACGACGAGCGCGTCCGCCTCGTGGCCGAAATCGGCGCGCCAGCGGCCGTGCACGGAATCGAATTCGAGCAGCATCGCGTGTTGCGCCGGGTCGCCCGCCGGATCGTTGAGGAGGACGATCTCGCCGTGCGCGCCGTCCTCGACGAGCGAGCGCAAGACGAGCTTGCCGATGCGGCCGAGGCCGTTGATTGCGATTCTGGCCATGGCGTCAGGATCCTTTGCGCGCGGCGCGTGCGCCGCCGATGGTGTCGAGCTCGGCCTGGAGGGACAGCGCATCGAGCGTTTCGAGGGGGAGGGCCGCGAAGCGGGCGATGCGCGCGGCGAGCGCGTCGTACGCCTCGCGGAAGGCGGCGGCTTTGTCGTCCTCGCTGCCGGTTGCCGCGCTCGGCCGGGCGATGCCCCAGTGGGCGCTGACGGGAAGCCCCGGCAGGGGCGGGCACTCCTCGTTGGCCGCCTGGTCGCAGACGGTGAACACGAAATCCATCATCGGCGCGGAGGCGCCCTGGAAGTCGGCGATGGATTTGGGCTTCAGCCCGTCGGTCGCGTGCCCGTGCGCGGCGAGGACGGCGGCCGCTTCCGCGTTGAGCCGCTTCTGCGGCCTGGTGCCGGCCGAGAAGGCCTGGAAGCGGCCGGCCCCCGCGCGGTTGAGGATCGCCTCGGCGAACTGGGAGCGGGCCGAGTTGCCCGAGCAGACGAAGAGCACGTTGCGCACCCTCGGCTCGGCGCTCTGGCGCTCGGCGATCCGCTGCAGCGAGCGGGCGGCGAGCGGCTCGCAAAGCTCCGGGCGGCCGCGGCAGCAATCGTTGACGAGGAAGTCGACGAGCGCGCCGATGCGCTGAAGGTCGACGCCGTAATAGACCGAGCGGCCCTCGCGCCAGGTGGTCAGGAGGCCGGCGCGGGCGAGCGTGGCGACGTAGACCGACAGCGTGCTCGCCTTGAGATCGAGCGCGGCGGCGATTTCGCCCGGACGAACGCCGTGCGGCGCGCGCCGCGCGAGCAGCCGCAGCACCGCCAGGCGGCCGGTGTGACCCAGGGCGAACAGGATGTCGGCATCGGATTGTGTTTCCATGAATTCATGAAGTCACGGAATTATGCGCACGTCAAGGGCCTGGCGCGGCGCGTGGGTGCGCTGCCGTCGTCGCATGGGGGCGGGGCGGAGGTTGAGACGGGGCGGCGAGCCTGTGCTCGCCGCGCCCGGTTCAGGCGTCCGGCAGGGCGGCGATCTCGGCGGCGAGGCGTTCGCGCTGTTCCTGCGGGTGGTCGACGAGGGCGACGAGGCCGCGCTTGGCGACGTCGGCGAGGCCGGGGACGATGCGGCCGACGATGTCGCTGCGGGCGCGGGCGCGGGTGCTCGCCGGCAGGCGCAGGAGGCGCGCGGACAGTTCGCACATCGCCGCGTCGTCGAAGACGCGCTCCCACGCGTCGCGCTCGGGGCCGAAATCGAACGGCGGGCGCGCGGGGCGGGCGGCGCGCAGGCGCTGGGTCTGCGCTTCGTCGACGGCGCCGTCGACGAGGGCGACGCCGTAGACGAGGCGGGCGTTCTCGAGGCTGACGAAGCCGGCGCGCACGTCGCGGGCGACCGCCTGGGGCGCGCGCGCGAAGGGGTCGCCGAAGCCGCCGCCGCCGGCGGTGAGGATGGTCACCCGGTCGCCCACCTCGGCCTCGTACATGTCGAGCTTGCCGAGGTCGCGCTCGCCGGGCTCGCCCATGTTGAGGATCACCCGGCACGGCGCGCCCGGCCCCCCGCCGGCGACGCCCCAGGGGCGGAACACGAAGCGCTCCAGCCCGCGCCCCAGGACGGCGGTGCCGGGATTGCGCACGCGAATGGTCATGATGAGGCCGGTGCCGCCGCGCCACTCGCCCGGCCCGCCGCTGTCGGGCCGGAGCCCGTATTCCTCGATCACCACGGAGCACTCCGCCTCAGTGCGCTCCAGGGGCGTGTTGTAGAGGTTGGCGAGGCCCGAATCGCGGCCGTCGACGCCGTCCGCCCCCTGGCGCGCGCCGGTGCCGCCGACCAGCGACTGCACCACCATCACGTTGCGCGTGCCTGTCACGTGGTTGGGCTCCGACACCACGGTGGGCACCACGGTGCCACCGCTGGGGGCGGGGATGAGGCCGGGGAGCGCGGTGGCGATGGCGCCGACCACCGCGTCGTTGATGCGGATCGCGGTGGCGTGGCGCACGCCCACCGCCGCCGGGTATTCGGGGTTGAGGACGGTGCCCTTGGGCACGAACACGGTGATGTTCTCGAACAGGCCGTGGTTGAGGGGCACGGAGGGGTCGAGGCTGCCGATGAGGTGCATCAGCTTCAGCGTCAGCCAGGGGTGGCGCACGCCCCCGGTGGGCACGTTGTAGGCGGCGAGCACCTGCGCGTCCGAGCCGGTGAAATCGAGGTGGACGTGGCCGTCCTTCACCGTCATCGCGACGCGGATGCGGATCGGCACCTTGGTGAGGTAGTCGTCGTCCATGTAGTCGGCGAAGACATAGGTGCCGTCGGGGATCTTGCGCTGCACGGCGAGCGCCTTCTCCTTGGCGTAGGCGACGAGGTCGGCCTGGGCGGCGGCGAAGGTGTCCCGCCCGTGCCGGGCGATCAGCTCCGCCACGCGCCGCTCGCCCACGGTGAGGGCGGCGAGCATGGCGTTGATGTCGCCCAGGTTGAGCTCGGCGACGCGGCAGTTGGCGCGGTAGAGCGTCAACAGGTCGGCGTTGAGCTCGCCCTTTTTCACGAGCTTCATCGGGGGGATCTGCAGCCCCTCCTGGAACAATTCGGTGAAGCGGGGCGAGATCGACGAGGGCACCCCGCCGCCGATGTCGGCCGAGTGGATGAAGTCCCAGCCGTAGGCGACGATCTCGCCCTGGTGGAAGTAGGGTTTGACGAGCTGGAGGTCGGGCATGTGGGTGGAGAGCCCGCCCGATTCGTAGGGGTGGTTGGTGATGACCACGTCGCCCGGCTCGAGCGTGCCGATGGCGGCGATGGTGGGCCCGCAATCGAGGTCGAGGAAGCCTGAGACGCCCATCGCCGCCGGGTAGGCGAAGAACTTGCCCGCCGGGCTGACGAGGGCGGTGGCGAAGTCGGCCGCGTCCTTGACGTAGGTGGAGCGGGCGGTGCGGGCGAGGGTGATGGCCATCTCCTCCGTCACCGCCTGGAGCTGGGTGCCGAGGATTTCGAGGAGGACCGGGTCGAGCTTCATGGGTGGCTCCGGCGCAGGATGAGGTTGCCGCGGGGATCGACGCGGCCGGCCCAGCCGGGCAGCACCGTCACGGTGGAATCGGGTTGCTCGACCAGGGCGGGGCCGGTGATGGCCGCCCCCTCGCCGAGCGCCGCGCGGGCGTAGACCGGCACCTCGTGCCAGGCGCCGGCGAGGTAGACGCGCCGCGCCCCCTTGGGCTCGGGCGGGGCTGTCCGGTCGGCGCCGGCCAGCGCGATGGGCGAGACCTTGCCGACGACGGCGAGGCGCAGGTTGGTGATCTCCACGTCGCTCGCCGCCTCGCGGAAGCCGTAGAGGCGCTCGTGCTCGTCGTTGAAGAGGTCGACGAGGGTGGCGGGGTCGAGGGTGGCGACGTCCGCGTCGGGCACGGCGATGGCGAGCTCGAAGGCCTGGGCGGGGTAGCGCATGTCGCAGGTGAGGCGCAGCTCGTGGGCGCCGATGATGGCGCCCTCGCGGGCGACCCAGGCGCGCGCCTCCGCCTCCGCGTCCGTGAGCAGCGCGCGGATGCGCTCGAACCCCTTGCCGGCGCGGTCGATCATCTGGCGGGCGGGGCGCACATAGTCGCGCCGCACGTCCGCGAGGATCGCGCCGAGGGCGCAGAAGGTGCCCGGCAGGCGGGGCACCAGCACCGCGTCGAGGCGGGCCTCCTCGGCGAGGAAGCCGGCGTGGGTGGGCCCGGCGCCGCCATAGGCGACGAGGACGAAGCCGCGCGGGTCGAGCCCCTTCTCGGCCATCAGCTTGCGCAGCTCCGTCGCCATCTTGGCGGTGGCGACGCGCATGGCCGCCTCGGCGGCGGCGACGGGACCATCGAGCGCCATCTCGCCGGCGACGGTGCCGAGCGCGGCGGCGGCGGCTTCCGCGTCGAGGCGCATCTTGCCGTCGTTGAAGCTCGCGGGGTCGAGGATGCCGAGGGTGAGGTAGCAGTCGGTCATGGTGGGGCGGGTGCCGCCGCGCCCGTAGGCGACGGGGCCGGGGTCGGCGCCGGCGCTGTCGGGCCCGACCTTGAGGAGCCCCTGCGGGTCGCACCACACCACCGAGCCGCCGCCCGAGCCGATGGCGCTGACGCTGACCACCGGCAGCATCAACGGGTAATCGCCGATCATGGTGGCGTGGGTGAAGGCGAGCTCGCCGCCGCGGCTCACCGAGATGTCGGTGCTGGTGCCGCCCATGTCGAAGGTGATGAGGTCGGAATGGCCGGCGACGCGGGTGGCGGCGAGGACGCCGGAGGCGGGGCCGGACAAGATGGTGTCGACGGGCCGCGCGCGCGCCGTCTCCAGCGAGACGGTGCCGCCGTTGTTGGCGGTAATATAGAGCGGCGCCGTCAGCCCCAGCTTGGCGAGGCGCTCCGACAGGCGGTCGAAATAGGCGGCCATCAGCGGGTGGACGTAGGCGTTGAGCGCGGTGACGAGGGCGCGCTCGTATTCGCGCATCTCGGGCCAGATGTCGGCCGAGGCGACCACCGGCATGTCGCCGAGCCCGGCGGCGAGCGTTGCCGCCACCTCCCGCTCCAGGGTGCCGTCACGGTAGGAGTTGAGGAGCATGACGGCGACCGCGTCGTGGCCGTCGGCGGCGATGCGCTCGGCCACGGCCGCGACTTCGCCCGCGTCCATCGGCGTCAGCACCGAGCCGTCCGACAGGCCGCGCGCGGAGACCTCGTAGACGCTTTCGCGCGGGATCAGCGGCGTCTCGCGCGGGGCGGTGAAGTCGTAGGAATTGGGCATGCGCGAGCGGGCGATCTCCATCACGTCGCGGTTGCCGCGCGAGACCACCAGCGCCACCTTGGCGCCGCGCTGGCGGATGATGGCGTTGAGCGCCAGCGTCGTGCCGTGCACCACGAGCTCGATGTCGCCGGGCGCGATGGCGAGCTGCTCGATCAGCGTGCGCGTGCCCGCCTCGACCGCCCGCGAGGGGTCGGCCGGGACGCTCGGCTCTTTGTGGAAGGCGAATTCCCCACCGTCGGTGGAGGCGAGAACGAAGTCGGTGAAGGTACCGCCGACGTCGATACCAAGGCGGTAGCGCCGCATAGGAAGAAACGAGCCTCATCTGTGCCGAGCGCAGTTGCCGACGGTCTACAATATGCAATCCACGCGCCAGACGCACGTGAATACGGCGGCCGCGTGGCGCGGAATTTGCTGCGCGGGAGCGATGCCCGCGCGCCGACCTCGCCAGCTTTCCTTATCGCAAAAGAGCGCCGGCGGATGCCCCGCGTCAGCCCTTGCGTGCCGCGTAGGCGGCGAGCGTGGCGGCGTCCGGCGGATACGTGCCGTCGAGGGGGGCGCCGTCCTTGAGGCGGGCGAGGAGGAATTCTTCCAGCTCGGCCTTGGCCTGCGCCGCGTCGGCGATCTCGGCGGCCATGGCGCGGGGGATGGCGGCGACGCCGTTCTCGTCGCCCACCAGCACGTCGCCGGGCATGATCGTGACGCCCATGCAGTCGACCGGGCAGCCGAGGTCGCCCACGAGGCGGCGGGCGGGACCGGGGATGGGCGCCGAGCCGAGGCAGAAGACCGGCAGGCCCGTCGCCGCCACGTCGCCCACGTCGGCGATGCCCGCGTCGGTGACGATGGCCGCGACGCCCTTGCGCGCGAGGAAGGTGGCGATCAGCTCGCCGAAGAAGGAAATGCGCCCGCTGGCGCCGCAATCGGTGACCACCACCTCGCCCGGCGCCACCTCGGCCATGGCGCGGCGGTGGAGGTTGGGCGCCTTGCCCTCGTTGACGGCGGCGAGCAGATCCTCGCGCACCGGCAGGGCGCGCATCGTATAGGCGGTGCCCACGAAACGCGCATGGGCCTTGCTGAGCGGCGCCAGACCGGCGAGGAAGCTGTTGCGGATGCCGCGGGCGTAGAGCGCCGCGGTGAGGGTGGGGACGGCAATTTCGGCAAGGCGGGCTCGGAGCGCCGGGTCGAGCGGCGTTGGCGTCATCAAAGGTCGCTTTCGGTGTGTGGGCCGGGCAGGTGGCGGGCGCGATTGGACCGCGTCGGCCGGACAATGACAAGGACTTGATATGCAGCTTCAGGGGATGGCAGCGCTGGTGACCGGCGCCGGCTCGGATGGAATCGGCGCGGCCGTTGTGCGCGCGCTCGCCGCGGCGGGGGCCGATGTCGCGATCCACCACCTCGACCAGGCGGCCAAGGCGGCGGCGCTTGGCGCCGAGGTTGGCGCCATGGGGCGGCGCACGGCGGTGCTTGCCGCCGACCTCGGCGACCCGGCCGCCGCGCGCGCGCTGGTGGGCGAGGCGGAGGCGGCGCTGGGGCCGATCGGCGCGGTGGTGACGTGCGCGGCCACGTTGGCGCGCGTGCCGTTCCTGGAAATCACCGACGCGGAGTGGGACCGGGTGCTCGACGTGAACCTGCGCGGCACCTTCGCGGTGGCGCAGGAGGCGGCGCGCGCGATGGTGGCGCGCGGCAAGGGGCGCATCGTGATGATCTCCTCCATCAACCAGGACCACGCCTCGCCCAACCTCGCGCACTACGTCGCCTCCAAGGGCGGGGTGCGGATGCTGGCGCGCGCGATGGCGCTGGAACTCGCCCCGCACGGTGTCACGGTGAACCTGATCGCGCCGGGCACGGTGGAGACGGACATCAACCGCAAGGCGCTGGCCGAACCCGATTTCCGCGCCGCCAAGACCGCGCTGATCCCGATGGGGCGGATCGCGGACCCGGCCGACATCGCGGGCGCGGCGGTCTACCTGGTGGGGCCGGGGGCGGGCTACGTGACGGGCGCCACCATCACCATCGACGGAGGCCTGACCCTGTGAGCGCCGACACCGAGATCTACGCGATCCGCTACGGCCGCTCGTCGCGCAAGCGCTCCGAGAGCTTCATCGGCGGCGATCCGCACGACGGGCCGATGGCGATGGCCTACTATGTGTGGCTGATCCGGCGGGGCGAGGAGGCGATCGTGGTGGACACCGGCTTCGACCGGGACGTCGCCACCCAGCGCAACCGCGAGTTCCTGATCTGCCCCGGCGAGGCGCTCGCCAAGCTCGGCGTCGCGGCCGACAAGGTGGAGACGGTGATCCTCACCCACCTCCACTACGACCACGCCGGCAACCATCACCTCTTCCCCAACGCGCGCTTCCATGTGCAGGCGGCCGAGATGGCCTATTCCACCGGCCCGTGGATGACCCACAAGCATCTGCGCGCGGGCTATGGCGCCGACGACGTGAAGGTGATGATCGACCGCCTGTTCGCCGACCGGCTGGTGTTCCACGAGGGCCGCTCCGAGGTGGTGCCGGGCGTGGAGGTGATCCACATGGGCGGGCACTGCGCGGGGCTGCAGGCGGTGATCGTGGCGACCGCGCGGGGGCCGATCGTGCTCGCCTCCGACAGTGCGGTGTTCTACGAGGGGATGGAGAACGGGCGGGCGTTCCCGGCCGCCTTCCACGTGGGCGACGAATTGAAGGGCTACCGCACGCTGCTGAAGCTGGCGGGCGGCGCGGACCGGGTGATCCCCGGCCACGACGTGCGCGTGATGGCGCGCTATCCCGAGGTGGTGGAGGGCATCGCCTGGCGCGTCGACGGCCGGCCGCGCGAGGACGAAATCGACGGCCCGCCGCGCGAAGACGAAGGAGCGAACTGACCGATGCGAGACCTCGCCAACCCCCGTCCGATGGACGCGGACATGTCGCTGGACAACGTGGTGGACCTCGCGGGCATCTTCGCCCGCCGCGAGGCCGCCGCCAAGGAGGTGCTGGCGACGTTTGAGGTGCGCCGCGCCGTCCGCTACGGCCCCGGGCCCGGCGAGACGCTCAACGTGTTTCCCGCCGGGCCGGGCGCGCCGGTGATGGTGTTCATACACGGCGGCTTCTGGAAATCGCTCGACGCGGACCTCTTCAGCTACCTGGCGCCGGGCTTCGTGCCCATGGGGGCCACCCTCGTCAACATCGACTATCCGCTGATGCCCTCGGTGCGGCTCGCCGACATCGTCGCCTCGTGCGAGCGGGCGCTCGCGTTCGTGCACGAGAATGCGGCGAGCTTCGGGGCCGACCCGGCGAGGATGTTCATCAGCGGCAACTCGGCCGGCGGCCATCTGGTGGCCGAGATGATGGCCCGGCCGGTGGGCAAGCTGGTGGCCGGCGGCACCGCCATCAGCGGCGTCTACGACCTGGAGCCGGTGACGCGCTCGTTCCAGAACGACGAGCTGCAGCTGACCGCCGAGGAGATCTCGCAGCTGTCGCCGCTGCGCCGCGCGCTGACCATCGACGCGCCGCTGATCGTGGCCGTGGGCGGCGACGAGACGCCGGAGTTCCTGCGCCAGAGCCACGCCTTCGCGGCCCAGTGCGGGGTGCCGACGATGGTGGTGCCGCACACCAACCACATCACCATCCTCACCGACGCGCTGGCGCTGCCGCACCATCCCTTCAACCAGGCGGTGCGGCGGCAGATGGGCCTCGCGGTGGATTGAGGCGAAAAGATGGATTTGCGCGGAGGCGCCGCTTGACCGGTTTGTGGCGACTT
Source organism: Alphaproteobacteria bacterium (assembly GCA_030431335.1). Taxonomy (GTDB): domain Bacteria; phylum Pseudomonadota; class Alphaproteobacteria; order Rhizobiales; family Amorphaceae; genus Acuticoccus. The sequence goes on along the minus strand of JAUIJH010000054.1, from coordinate 13,626 downwards.
GATCAAATGCGCAAATCCAGTGGAACGAGGTGCGAAGCCCCATGACATCGCCGCGGTGGTCGATCCAGACCGGCTCGAAATTCGAGGAACTCGCCGGCTACGCGCGCGCGGTCGTCGACGGGGACTGGATCTTCGTTTCCGGCACGGCGGGCTTCGACGCCGCGACCGGCGCCTTCCCCGACGATCCCGTCGAGCAGACCCATTGCGCGCTCGCCCAGATCCGCGACGCGCTGGAAAAGGCCGGCGCCGGCCTCGCCGACATCGTGCGCGTGCGCGTCTACCTGTCGGACGCGGCGCACGTGATGGGGGTGTCGAAGGTGCTGGGCGAGACGTTCAGCGACCCGCGCCCCACCAACACCACCATCATTTGCGGCTTCGCCGTGCCGGAGATCAAGGTCGAGATCGAGGTGACGGCGCTGAAGCGCGGCCGCGTCGACCCGCCGGGGCGCGCTTGACGGGCACGGCCCCGCCGATCCTTGAGGTCAGCGATGCGGTGAAGGCGTTCGGCGCCATGCGCGCCGTCGACGGGGCGAGCTTTGCCGTGGCGCCGGGCTCCATCACCGGGCTGATCGGTCCCAACGGCGCCGGCAAGACGACGCTGTTCGGCGCCATCGCCGGCGAGAACCCGCTGACCTCCGGCCGCGTCACCTTCGACGGGCACGACATCACCCGCCTCGATGCCTACGACATCTACCGGCTGAAGCTGGCGCGCACCTTCCAGATCCCGCGCCCCTTTCCGGCGATGACGGTGCTGGAGAACGTGATGGTGGCCGCGCTCGACCAGGCGGGCGAGAAATTCTGGAACACCTGGCTGCGGCCGGGCCGGGTGCAGCGCCAGGAGCGGCAGGTCCGCGAGCGCGCCCACGAGGTGATCGCCTTCTGCAACCTGACGGGCGTGGAGGACAACCTCGCCGGCGCCATCTCGGGCGGGCAGAAGAAGCTGCTGGAGCTCGCCCGCGTCCTGATGTCGGAGCCCAGGCTGATTTTGCTCGACGAGCCGGCCGCGGGCGTCAACCCGGCGCTCCTCGACACGCTGGTGGAGAAGATCGTCGAGATCAACGCGCGCGGCACCACCTTCCTGATCATCGAGCACAACATGGATATGGTGATGTCGCTGTGCCAGGCGATCGTGGTGCTGGCGCAGGGACGCGTGATTGCCGCCGGCACGCCCGACGCGGTCGCCGCCGACAAGGCGGTGCTCGACGCCTATCTCGGCGAGGTCGCCGCGTGAGCGCGCTTCTGGAGGTGGAAGCCGTCACGGCCGGCTACCGGCCGGACCTGCCGATCATCACCGACATGTCGGTCGCCGTCGCCAGGGGCGAGCTCGTCACCATCATCGGCCCCAACGGGGCGGGCAAGTCGACGCTGATCAAGGCGATCGCCGGCCTGTTGAAGATCACCTCGGGCGCGGTGCGGCTCGAGGGCACCCTGCGCACCAACCTGGAGCCGAGCCGCATGGCCGACGCCGGCATCGCCTACGTGCCGCAGACGGAGAACATCTTCGCGAGCCTGACGGTGGAGGAAAACCTCAAGGTGGGCGCGCAGATCCTCGGCGGCCGCGCGGCGCGCGAGCGCATCGCCGCCGCCTACGACAGCTTCCCCGACCTGACCGCCTATCGCCGGCAGAAGGCGGCGGTGCTGTCGGGCGGCCAGCGGCAGATGCTGGCGGTGGCGCGGGCGCTCCTCACGCGTCCCCACCTCATCATGCTGGACGAGCCGAGCGCGGGGCTTGCCCCCAAGCTCGTCACGGAGGTGTTCCAGCGGCTCGCCGCGCTCGCGAGAACCGGCGTCGCGATCCTGATGGTGGAGCAGAACGCCAAGGCCGCGATGGCGATCTCGGACCGCACCTATGTGCTCGCCGAGGGCCGCAACCGGCTCGACGGCCCGTCGGCGGCGCTGATCGACGACCCCGAGGTGGCGGCGATCTATCTCGGCCGCGCGGGCAGGAGGGCCTGATGCTGCAAGCCATTGCCGACGGCCTGCTGACGGGGGCGATCATCGCGCTCGGGGCCATCGGGCTGACCCTGACCATGGGCATCCTGCGCTTCGCCAATTTCGCCCATGCCGAGATGATGACGTGGGGCGCCTATATGGCGCTCGGGGTGCTGACCTTGTTCGGCCTGCCGACGGCGCCGTTCGGCCCGCTCACCTTCGGGTGGCCGCTCCTGGTGGCCACCCTCGTCGCGGCGGGGCTGACGGTGGCGCTGGCGCTCCTCATCGACCGCCTGGTGTTCCGGCCGCTGCGGGGCCGGGTCGGGCACCTGACGCTGGTGTTCGCCTCGTTCGGCGTGGCGCTCCTGGTGCGCAACGTCGTCCTCCTGATGTTCGGGGGGCGGGCGACCTACTATTCCAACGAATTGCAGATGTCGGTCGAGGTGATGGACGGGCTGCGCGTGATGCCGGACCAGATCTTCGTGTTCTGCTTCGCGCTGGTGCTGGCGGGCGCGGTGTACCTCTTCCTGCAGAAGACGCCGCTGGGGCTGGCGATGCGGGCGGTGTCGGAAAACCCCTCGCTCGCGGGCGTGTGCGGCATTCGCCTCGGCAAGGTGGTGATGTGGACGTGGATCGTCGGCGGCAGCCTCGCGGCGGTGGCGGGCGTCCTCTATGGCGTCACGGTGCAGCTGCGGCCCGAGATCGGCTTCCACCTCCTGCTGCCGCTGTTCGCGGCGGCGATCCTGGGGGGCGTGGGCAACGTGGTGGGGGCGGTGATCGGCGGGCTCCTGATCGGCCTCATCGAATCGCTGTCGGTGCTGGTGATCCCCTCCGGCTACAAGCTCGCCATCCCGTTCCTGGTGCTTCTGGTGGTTCTGTTCGTGCGTCCGTCGGGCCTGTTCCGCGGCACGTCGGGGGGGCGGTGATGCTCGGTATCGCGCTTTATCTCGTCTTCTTCCTGATCGTCGTCACGATCTACGCCATCCTGGTGATGGGGCTGAACCTGCAGTGGGGCTTCACCGGGCTCTTCAACGCGGGCGTCGTCGCCTTCTACGCCATCGGCGCCTACGGCACGGCGATCCTGATCGGGCCGGAGCGGCCGGAGCTGATCGGCGGGTTCGAGCTGCCGTTCGCGCTCGGCCTCCTGGGGGGCGCGGCGCTGGCGGCGCTGGCGGGGCTCGTCGTGGCGCTGGCGACGCTCAGGCTGCGGGAGGAATACCTCGCCATCGCCACCTTCGGCATCGCCATCACGGTGCAGCTGGTGGCGCTCAATTTCGATGCGCTGACCGGCGGCGCCAACGGGCTGATCGGCCTGCCGCGCCCGATGTTCGGCTATTTCGAGACGCCCAACCTCTATAACGTCTGCTACCTCGTCGCGGTGCTCGCGATCGCGGGGGCGGTCTACGCGCTCCTGGAGCGGGCGGTGCGCTCGCCGTGGGGGCGGGTGCTGCGCGCCATCCGCGAGGACGCCACCGCCGCCCGCTCGCTCGGCAAGAACCCCACCGCGATCCGCCTGCAGGCCTTCATCCTGGGCTCGGGCATCATGGGGCTCGCGGGCGGGCTCTATGTGGGCTTCATCGGCTTCGTCAGCCCCATCGACTTCCTGCCGATCCTCACCTTCCAGATCTGGGCGATGCTGATCGTCGGCGGCTCCGGCAACAACAAGGGCGCCGTGCTCGGCGTGCTGGTGGTGTGGGGGCTGTGGACGATTTCGGGTACGCTCATCAGCCAGGTGGTGCCGCCGAGCCTCCAGTCCCAGGCGGGGGCGGGGCAGGCGATCATCATCGGCCTCGTCATCGTGCTCACGCTGCTCTTCCGCCCGCGTGGGCTGATCGGCGAGGAGAGCGTCGTTTCCAAACACGTGCGTGCCGCCCGTGTGGCGCGCGACAATCCCAGCTCGTCCTGAGGGGCGGGCGATGCCGCTCCCGCCGCCGCGGGGACAACCCGAAGGAGACCACCCGATGACACGTTTGCGACTGACCCACCTCGCGGCCGCGGCCGCGCTTTGCGCGTTCGGGCTGCCCGCCGGCGCCATGGCCCAGGATTGCGAGCACCCCATCGGCGCGGTGCTGTCGCTGTCGGGCTCGATGGCGGCCATCGGCAGCGCCATCGGCGACGCCGGCCAGCTCGCGGTCGACCACATGAACGAGGCGGGTGGGCTCCTGGGCTGCAAGGCGGCCTATCGTCTGCGCGACGACCAGGGCCAGCCCTCCATCGGCGTGGACGCGGCCAAGTCGCTGGTGGAGATCGAGGGCGTGGAGGCGCTGCTCGGCGCGATCCAGTCCGGCATCACCATGCCGATCCTCACCGCCGTCACCGTGCCGGAGAAGGTGACGCAGATCTCGTGCTGCTCCAGCGCCCCGAGCTTCACCCAGCTCGCGCGCGAAGGCGGCACCGAGGGCTATTTCTTCCGCACCCTGCCCACCGTGCGCCCGCAGGGCTTCGTGATGGCCGCCCTCGCCAAGGAGCGCGGTTACGGCAAGACGGCCGTCATCTACGTCAACTCCGACTACGGCCTGTCGCTGGCCAAGGCCTTCCAGGAAGGCGTGGAGGCGGGCGGTGGATCGGTCGCCGTGATGGTGCCCTATAATCAGGAGCAGGCCTCCTACCGCGCCGAGGTGACGGAGGCGCTGCGCTCGGACCCCGATTCGCTGTTCCTGGTGGCCTTCCCGGCCGACGGCGCGACGGCGATGCGCGAGTGGATCTCGCTCGGCGGCGCGCAGAACCTCCTCCTGTCCAACGCGCTGCGGGCGAGCGAGTTCGTCGAGGCGGTGGGCGCCAAGTACCTGACCAAGGCCGTCGGCATCGACAATGCGCAGGTGGCCGGCCCCTCGGTCGACGCCTTCAACATCAGCTGGGAAGAGGTGTTCGGCGAGAAGCCCAACGGGCCCGGCCTCCACACCATGTATGACGCGGCGGCCGTGGCGCTGCTCGCCGCCGAGGCGGCCGGCACCTACGAAGGCACCGCGATCCGCGACAAGGTGCGCGAGATCACCGGCCCCGGCGGCCAGGTGGTGCACCCGGGCGCGGAGGGCTTCAAGCTGGCCAAGGAGGTCCTCGCCGGCGGCGGCAAGATCACCTACGTCGGCGCCACCGGCCCCATCGTGTTCGACGAGTTCGGCGACGTGACCGGCCCCTACCTCATCTGGGGCGTGGGCGAGGACGGCTCGCTGACGACGGTGGACACCTGGTCCGTCGAAAAGGTGAGCGAGCTGATGGCGAAGAACGCCAAATAATCCGACGCGGGGCGCGGCTTCGGCCGCGCTCCGGACGCTCCCGATCCGTGCGCGCTCAGTCGTCGGCGCACAGGGTGAGGAGGAGCGCGACGGTGGCGGTGATGTCGCGGCACACCGCCTCGCGGGCGCGGACGGCATCGCGGGCGGTGAGCGCGTCGACGATCTCGCGATGGCCGCGCAGGAACGGCTCGTGCGTCTCGCTGCCGAGGTCGGGCGCGACGTGCTGGGACAGGCGGCGCATGTAGGGGCCGTAGCGCAGCCACAGCGATTCGATGAGGCTCGTCAGCACCGGCGCGTCGGCCGCGGCGTAGATGGCGAAGTGGAAGTCGCGGTTGCGCTCCAGCATCACATAGACGTCCTTGGTCTCGGCGGTGGCGCTGTGGCGGGCCTCCAGCTCGGCGAGCTCCCGCAGCGCCGTCTCGCTGATGCGCTCGGCGGCCAACTCGCACGCCAGCCCCTCCAGCGCGACGCGGGCGCGGCTGATATCCTCCAGCGCATGCCCGTCCACCGCCGGCACGTAGGCCGACCCGTTGACGCGGATCTCGATGGCTCCTTCCGCGCCGAGCCGCCGCAGCGCCTCGCGCACGGGCATGTGGCTGGTGCGAAAGGTCTCGGCGAGGGCGCCGATGGTGAGCACCTGGCCCGGGTCGAAGCGGCCGATGATCAGCGCCTCGCGCAGGCTCAGATAGACTGTGTCGGCGACGGTCTTGCGCGCCGAAACGGGACGCAGCGCGGCATTGGCGAGAGGCTCGGTCATGTGATGCGATCCTTGATCAGATGATCATATCGCTGATATCGCATGGCGATCAACCGCAACCGCCGCTCGCCTTGCGCACGCATTATCGGCTATTGCGTGGCGGCGCCCTGCCGGCCCGTTCTTCCAATGGAGTTTGTCCGTGACCGATCTCATCCTCGACGCCATCTTGTGGGACATGGACGGGACGTTGATCGACAGCGAGCCGCTGCACGAGTGGTCCTACATGGAGGGCTTGCGGGAAATCGGCCTGGAGCCGCCGGCCGACCTGCACGCCGCGATCCTCGGCCGCTCGGAGGACGCGTGCTACGCCTACCTGGTGGAGGCGCTGGCCATGCCGCTGTCGCCCGAGGCGTGGAAGGATTTGCGCTACGGGCTCTATCTCACCCACATCTCCCGCGCGACGCCGATGCCGGCGGCGGCCGCCCTGTGGTCCGCCTTCAACGCGTACGGCGTGCCGCAGGCGATCGTCTCCAACTCCGACCGCGTCATCGTCGACGCCAACATCCACGGCCTGGGGCTCGACCCGGCCGCCGTCGTCTCGGTCGCCCGCGACGACGTGCCCAACGGCAAGCCGGCACCCGACCCCTACCGCAAGGCGGCCGAAATCCTGGGCGTGGCGCCGGCCCGCGCCGTCGCGGTGGAGGATACCAGCACGGGCATCGCCTCGGCCCTGGCGGCGGGCACCGCCATCGTGACGGTGACGCCGGCGCTGGTGGGCGTGCACGCGCGGCCGCTCGCGGATCTGGAGCGGGCGTTGGAGATGCTCAAGGCGGCTTGAGGGCTGCGGCGAGGTCAAGGGGTGAAGGCTTCGCCCCGTCCTCGTCATGCTCGGCTTCGCCAGTGCGTGGCTGCGGGCGGCCCCTTGACTTTGCCGCAGCCCTTCGGGGGCTAGGCGAAGTGGCAGGCGGCCAGACGGCCGTCGCCGACGGGGCGCAGCGCGGGGCGCTCGGTGCTGCAGCGCTCCACGGCGATGGGGCAGCGGGGGTGGAAGTGGCAGCCCGGCGGCGGCGCGAGCGGGGACGGCATCTCGCCGCGCACGGCGCTGAAGCGGCGCTTGACGGGCTCCAGGCGGGGCACCTCCTCCAGGAGGGCGCGGGTGTAGGGGTGCTTGGGCTCGGCGAACATCGCCTCGGTCTCGGCAAGCTCCACCACGCGGCCGAGATACATCACCGCGATGCGGTCCGAGATGTGCTCCACCACGCCCAGATCGTGGCTGACGAAGACATAAGTGAGCCCCATGTCGGCGCGCAACTGCATGAACAGGTTGATGATCTGCGCCTGGATCGACACGTCGAGCGCGGCGGTGGATTCGTCGCACACCAGGATCTTCGGATTGACGGCGAGGGCGCGGGCGATGGCGATGCGCGCCCGCTGACCGCCGGAAAACTGGTGCACGAAGAGGCTGCGGGCGGACGGGTCGAGCCCGACACGCGCCAGGAGATCGCACACGAAGCGCTCCTTCTCGCGCGGCGCGACCATGCCGTGCGCCACCGGCGCCTCGCCCACGAGGTCGATCACCCGCGCGCGCGGGTTGAGCGAGGCGGTGGGGTCCTGGAACACCATCTGCACGGCGAGGCTGGCGGCGCGGCGCTCGCGCTCCGGCGCGGTGGCAAGGTCCGTCCCGGCGACGCGGATGGTGCCGGCCGTCGGCTTGAGGATGCCGGCGATCATGCGCGCCAGGGTGGACTTGCCGCAGCCCGATTCGCCGACGATGCCGAGGACTTCGCCCGGCGCCACCGTGAGGCTGACGCTGTCGACGGCGCGCACGCGGCTCGGCCCGGCGCGGCGCAGCACGGCGTTGGCGAGCCGCTCGGCGTAGTCGGCGTGGCGGGTGAAGTCGCGGCAGACGCCGTCGAGGGCGATGATGGGGGCGGTCATGCGGACAGGGTCTCGGCGCGGGCGGCGGCGGCCAGCGGATGGTGGCAGCGCACGATCCGGTCGGCGAAGGCGAGGGGCTCGGGCATCGCCCTGGCGCAGATGCCACTGGCGAAATCGCAGCGCGGGTGGAAGGGGCAGCCGGGCGGAACGGCCGCGAGCGAGGGCATCGCGCCGCGGATCTGCGCCAGCGGCGAGCCGCGCCGGTTGCGCGAGGGCACCGAGGCGATGAGGCCGGACGTATAGGGGTGGGCCGGGTCGGTGAGGATGTCGGCGACCGAGCCGGTCTCCACGATGCGCCCCGCGTACATCACCGCCACGCGGTCGGCGAGGCCGGAGACGACGGACAGGTCGTGCGAGATCCACACCAGGCCGGTGCCCTGGTCGGCGGCGAGCTTTTGCACCTCCGACAGCACCTGCGCCTGGATCGTCACGTCGAGCGCGGTGGTGGGCTCGTCGGCGATGAGGACGGCCGGGCGGTGCAGCAGCGCGATGGCGATGGCGAGGCGCTGGCGCATGCCGCCGGAGAACTGGTGCGGGTAGGCCGTGAGGCGCTCGGCCGGCGAGGGAATGCCGACGGCCTCGAGCGCGCTGACGGCCCGCGCCCGCGCCGCCTTCTGGGACAGCCGCTCGTGCGCGGTGAGCGCCTCGATGATCTGCGTGTCGACGCGCAGCACCGGGTTGAGCGTGGTGGAGGGGTCCTGGAAGATCATCGAGATGTCGCGGCCGCGGCGCTTGCGGAGCTGACGCTCCGAAAGGCCCACCAGCTCGGTTCCGAGGAGCCGCACCGAGCCGGACGTGATGCGCCCGGCGGCATCGAGGAGGCCCATCACCGCTAGGCCCGTCACCGACTTGCCGGAGCCCGATTCGCCGACGAGGCCCAGGACCTCGCCCCGCCCGACGGAGAAGGACACGCCGTGCACGGCGGTGAGCAGGCCGTGGCGCGACTGGAAGGCGATGGAGAGGTCGGTGACCTCGAGCGCGGGCGCGCCGCTCATCCGTTGAGCCTCGGGTTGAGCACGACGCGCAGCCGGTCGCCCACGAGGTTGATGGCGACGATCAGCACCACCAGCGCGACGCCCGGATAGGTGGAGATCCAGTATTTGCCCGATTGCAGGTAGGCGTAGCCGGTGGAGATCAGCATCCCCAGCGAAGGCTCCGTCACCGGCACCCCGACGCCCAGGAACGACAGCGAGGCTTCGAGCACGATGGCGTGGGCGACCTGCACCGTCGCCACCACGATCAGCGGCGGCAGGCAGTTGGGCAGGAGGTGGTTGAACAGGATGCGCCGCGTCGACAGCTCCAGCGAGGAGGCGGCGGCGACATAGTCCTTGTTCTTTTCCACCAGCGCCGAGCCGCGCACGGTGCGCGCATAATAGGCCCACTGGATGGCGACCAGCGCGATGATCACCTTGTCGACGCCGCGGCCGAAGGCGGACAGGAGCACCAGCGCGATGAGGATCGACGGAAACGAGAGCTGCAGGTCGACGATGCGCATGATGACGGCATCGACCTTGCGGCCGAAGAAGGCGGCCGCCACGCCCACGGTGGAGCCGATGACGGAGGCGGCCAGCACCGAGATGAGGCCGACGCCCAGCGAAATGCGCAGGCCGTAGATGATGGCCGACAGCATGTCGCGCCCCTGGTCGTCGGTGCCGAGCCAGGCGGTGGCGCCGTTGCCGAGCTTGGACCCCGGCGGCAGCATGTTGTCCATGATGTCGAGCTGCATCAGGTCGTAGGGGTTCTGCGCCGCGACGTAGGGAGCGAAGATGGCCAGGAACGCCGCGATGGCGAGCACCACCAGCCCCGCGACGGCACCGGGGGCGCGCACCAGGTCGCGCAGGCGCTGCTTGAGGAGGCTGGTGGGCCGGCTCGGCGGGGCGGGGGCCGCGACGGGCAGCGGCGCGTCGTCGATGGTGTCGTCGCTCATGTGGCGCCCTCGTCGCTGAGCCGGATGCGCGGGTCGAGCGCCGCGTACATGAGGTCCACCGCGAAGTTGACGATGACGAAGATCAGCGTCGTCGTCAGCAGGTAGGCGACGATCACGGGCCGGTCGAGCCGGTTGATGGAATCGATCAGAAGCTTGCCCATTCCGGGGTAGGCGAACACGCTCTCCACCACCACCGCGAAGGCGATCAGCGCGCCGAACTCCATGCCCATGATGGTGACGACGGGGATGAGGATGTTCTTGAGGATGTGGACGCACACGATGCGGGCCGGGCTGAGCCCCTTGCCGCGGGCGAAGCGGATGTAGTCCTGGGACATGACATCGCGCGTGCCCGCCTCGCAGATACGCACCACCAGCGAGGACTTGTAGAGCGCCAGCGTGAAGGCGGGCAGCAGCATGTGCTTGAGCCCGTCCAGCGTGAGGAAGGCCCACGCGACGCCGAACACGCTCACCGTCTCCCCGCGCCCGCCCGAGGGCAGGATGCGCAGCTGCACGGCGAAGACGAGGATCAGCATCAGCCCGATCCAGAAATTGGGCAGCGAGAAGCCGAGGATGGAGCCCGACATGATGGTGCGTCCCACCAGCGAGTTGGGCCGCAGCCCCGCCAGCACGCCGAGCGGGATGCCGATGGCGAGCGAGAAGAGGAGCGCCATCACCGCGAGCTCCAGCGTCGCCGGCAGGCGCATCAGGATGACGTCGACGGCCGGCAGCCCGTAGACGAAGGAGGTGCCGAGGTCGCCGTGCAGCGCGTTCCACAGGAACAGGCCGTACTGCTCCCAGATCGGCCGGTCGAGCCCGAGCTGGCGGATGACGGCGGCGCGGTCGGCCTGGTCGGCATCGGGGCTGACGAGGGAATCGACCGGGTTGCCGAGCGTGTAGACGGCCAGGAAGACGAGCAGCGACATCGCGAACAGAATGAGCAGCGACTGCCCGATGCGGCGGATCAGATAGGCGAACACGGCCCTTCCTTCTCAATCGCGGCGGCACGGGGCTGGCGGGTGCCAGGCCCTCGCGCGATCACGCTGACACGACATCATGGCAGCGTGAACGGGCCGCTCGCCTATCGCCCTGTGACCGGCGTGTCGGTGGTGGGCGCCCATGGCCGGGCCACCGCGAGCGGGCGCACCGCGGCACGCATCGCCTGTAGATTGCACCGATGCCCACAAATAGTTCAAGCCTAAATTATTTACTTCTGTGCATTGAGCCGGCGCCGGGGTGGGGACAATATGGCGTGTCACAAAGGGGAACCCGAATGCGACTGGAACGGAAATTCCTATCCCTGTGCGGCGCGGTTTTGCTGGGCGCGTTCGGCGCCCACGGCGCCGGTGCACAGGATCTCACCTACGCCATCAGCGCGCCGATCACCTCGACCGACCCGCACTACCAGAACGCGACGCCCAACAATGCGGCGCTGGGCACGATCTACGAGCCGCTCACGGTGCTGACCGGCGAGGGGCTGATCGAGCCGGGCCTCGCCGAATCGTGGTCTAACGTCGACGATCTGACCTGGGAGTTCAAACTGCGCGACGCCAAGTTCCACGACGGCGCGCCGCTCACCGCCGACGACGTGATCTATTCGCTGCAGCGCCCCGGCAACATCCAGAGCCCGGCACCCTATACGCCCTACACCAAGGCGATCACCGGCATGGAAGCCGTGGACGACAGCACGGTGCGCCTGTCGACCGACGCGCCCTATCCGCTGCTGCCGCTCGACCTTTCGCGCGTCTATATCGTTGAGAAGGCGGTCGCGGAGGCGAACGACACCCAGGCGATGAACCTCGGCAACGGCGTCATCGGCACCGGGCCCTACAAGTTCGTCTCGTTCACGCCCGACGAGCAGCTCAGCATCACCCGCAACCCGGACTATTGGGGCGAGCCGGCGAAGTGGGAGAACGTGCAGGTGCGCGTGATCGCCGACGACGCGGCGCGCACGACGGCGCTGCTGTCGGGCGGCATCGACGCCATCGAGAACGTGCCGACGCCCGACGTGGAGCGCATGCGCAACGAGGACGGCATCAACTTCGCCTCCGGCAAGTCGCAGCGCTTCGTGTTCCTGTTCCTGGATTCGGGCAGCGACCAGCCGCCGGGCGTGACCGGCCTCGACGGGGAGCCCCTGGCGGACAACCCGCTGAAGGACGTGCGCGTGCGCAAGGCCATCAACCTCGCCATCAACCGCGAGGCGATCGCCGAGCGGGTGATGATGGGGCTCGCCTATCCGTCCAACAACATCGTGTTCGACGACGGCGAGGGCTTTGTCGCGGACCTGGAAAATCCGCCCTACGATCCCGAGCAGGCCAAGGCGCTGCTGGCGGAGGCGGGCTATGGCGACGGCTTCAAGCTCACCATCGCCTCGCCCAACAACCGCATGATCAACGACGAGAAGGTGGTGCAGGCCGTGGCGCAGATGTTGACGCGCGTCGGCATCACAACCGCGGTCGACGCGATGCCCTTCTCGGTGATCGCGAGCCGCGGCCAGAAGGGTGAGTTCGGCGTCTCGATGATGAGCTGGGGCTCGACCACGGAAGGCTCCACCCCGATCCGCCAGATGCTCGCCTGCAAGAACGCCGACAAGGGCTGGGGCGCCGTCAACTGGGGCAACTATTGCAACGAGGAAGTCGATGCGCTGCTGGCCAAGGCGCTGTCCACGGTGGACACGGCCGCGCGCAAGGCGGTGCTGGAGGAGGCGATCACCAAGCTGATGGACGACGTCGCCTTCGTGCCGCTCTACTTCCAGGGCTCCACCTGGGCCGCCAAGGATGGCATCGAGGTGACGCCGCGTTCGGACGAGCGCACTGCGCCGGACATGTTCTCGCCCGCCTCCTGATCGAGGCGCGGCCGGATCGCGGCGACGCGGTCCGGCGAACCATCGAGCGCAGACGATCGACCGAAGGCCCGGCGCTTTGACGAGCGCCGGGCCTTTTTTGCGGCGCTCTACGGCGCCGGCGGCGGGGCGAGGCCCTCGGCGGTCTTGGAGATCAGCCGGTGGATTTCCGGGCGCACGCCGAGGGCCTGTTTTTCGCGCAAGGCGAGGCGGAAGGCGCGCGGCGTCTGGCCGAACTCGGCCTTGAACACGCGCGAGAACACGGCCGGATAGGAAAAGCCGCAGGCGGTGGCGACGTCCTTGATGGCGTGCTCCTCGTAGAAGAGGAGGTTGCGGGCCGACTGCAGGCGGATGTGCAGGTAGAGCCGCATGGGCGATTCGCCGAAGGCGCGGCGGCATATCCGCGTCACCGTGCGCTGGGAGGCGCCGAGCGCGTCGGCGAGTTCCTCCAGCGTCAGCGGGAAATCGAGGTTGCGCTCCATCAGCGCCAGCATGCGCGAGGCGAGGCTCTGCGCCTCGCTTTCGAGCCGGCCGTCGCCGCGCTGCTCGGCCTTCGCCTCGCGGCGGGTGTGGACCAGCGCGTTGGCCACCTCGTTGGCCAGCGCCTCGCCGTGGAAGTGGGCGATGAGGTCGAGCACCATGTCGAGCGTCGCCACGCCGCCGGCGCAGTGGGCGCGGTTGCCGTCGATGAGGTAGATCTGGCTCCTGAGGTCCGCGGTGGGGAACGCCTCGCGGAAGGAGGGGACGGCCTCCCAGTGCAGCACCACCGGCGCGCCGTCCGCCGCCTTGATCACGCCGGACTGGGCGAGCGCGAAGGCGGCCGTGTCCACCCCGCCGACGATGGAGCCGAACCGCGCCGCCGCCCGCAGCTGGCCGTAGAGGCGGCGGGTGTTGCGCTGGGTCGGCAGGTTGCCCTCGAACAGGATGCAGACCTGGGCTGGCGGCATGTCGGCAAGGGCGCGGTCGGCGGGAAACCACATGCCGTTGGAGGCGCGCACCGCCCCGCCGTCCTCCGACAGGAACAGCCAGGAAAACAGCGTGCGGCCGGAGTTCTGGT
>JAUIJH010000053.1 GCA_030431335.1 Alphaproteobacteria bacterium | reverse complement strand
GCGAGATCCTTCGTCATGTGGCCGCTCTCGATGGAATCGACCGTGGCCGTCTCCAGCGTCTTGGCGAAGTTGGCGAGGTCGTCGTTGCCGTCCAGCTTGGCGCGATGGGCGAGGCCGCGCGTCCAGGCGTAGATCGAGGCGATGGAGTTGGTCGAGGTCTGCTCGCCGCGCTCGTGCTGGCGGAAGTGGCGCGTCACCGTGCCATGGGCCGCCTCGGCTTCTACGGTCTGGCCGTCCGGGGTCATAAGCACCGAGGTCATCAGGCCGAGCGAGCCGAAGCCCTGCGCGACGGTGTCGGACTGCACGTCGCCGTCGTAGTTCTTGCAGGCCCAGACGTAGCCGCCGGACCACTTCATGGCGGCCGCCACCATGTCGTCGATCAGGCGGTGCTCGTAGGTGAGCTTGGCGGCCTTGAACTTGTCCGCGAACTCGGCGTCGAACACCTCCTGGAAGATGTCCTTGAAGCGGCCATCATAGGCTTTCATGATGGTGTTCTTGGTCGACAGGTACACCGGATAGTTGCGCATCAGGCCATAGTTGAGAGAGGCGCGGGCGAAATCGCGGATCGAATCGTCGAGGTTGTACATCGCCATGGCGACGCCGCCGCTCTTGTACTCGTACACCTCGTGCACCTCCGGCTCGCCGCCTTCGGGCTGGTAGGTGAGGGTGAGCTTGCCGGGACCGGGGACGACGAAATCGGTGGCGCGGTACTGATCGCCGAACGCGTGACGGCCGATGATGATCGGCTGCGTCCAGCTCGGCACCAGACGGGGAATGTTGGTGCAGATGATGGGTTCGCGGAAAATGCAGCCACCGAGGATGTTACGGATCGTCCCGTTAGGGGACCGATACATCTTCTTGAGATTAAACTCCTTCACACGCGCCTCGTCGGGTGTGATCGTGGCGCACTTGACGCCGACGCCGTGACGCTTGATGGCGTTGGCTGCATCGACGGTCACCTGGTCGTCGGTGGCGTCGCGATGCTCCATACCGAGGTCGTAGTATTCCAGGTCGATGTCGAGATAGGGGTGGATGAGTTTTTCTTTGATGTACGCCCAGATGATGCGGGTCATCTCATCCCCGTCGAGCTCGACGACGGGGTTTGCCACCTTGATCTTCGCCATTAGAGGACCTTGCTGTTGAATTGCTTAATAGAGCGACGAATGCCGCGGATCGGTCAGGACTTAGCATGAGCTTCGACACTGGGGAAGTTGCTGAGCTTGCTCCCGCGCTGGCACCGCCGGCTATCATCCTCGCCTCGCCCCAGCTTGGCGAGAATATCGGAACCGCCGCGCGGGCGATGGCCAATTTCGGGGTCACGGACCTGCGCCTGGTCACGCCGCGCGACGGTTGGCCCAACGAGCGGGCGCGCGCCGCCTCCTCCGGCGCCCACCACGTGATCGACGGCGCGCGCGTGTTCGAGACGCTGGCCGAGGCGGTCGCGGACCTGTCCTTCGTCATCGCCACCACACGGCGCCTCCGCCACATGACCAAGCGCGTGGAAGGCCCCGATGCGGGCCTGCGCGAGCTGTGTGCCGTCGCGGCGGGCGGCAGTCGCACCGGCATCCTGTTCGGCCGCGAGCGCTGGGGGCTGGAAAACGACGAGGTGGCGCTGGCCAACATCATCGTGACCTTCCCGGTCGACCCCGCCTTCGCCTCGCTCAACGTCGCGCAATCGGTGCTGTTGATGACGTACGAATGGCGCCGCGTCGCGATGGGCGCGCCCCCGCCGAACGTCGACGAAAACCCGCCGCCCACGCGCGAGGAGGTGCTGGGGCTGTGGCAGCACCTCGTCGATGTGCTGGAGCCATCGGGTTATTTCCGCGCTCCCGACATGGCCGAGCACATGAAGCGCAACCTTCTCCTCATCCTGTCCGACGCCGCCTGGTCGCGCCAGCAGGTGCGCACGTTGCGCGGGGTGCTGGGCCATCTGGTCGCCCGCGCCGACGACCCGGCCGACCGGTCCTGAAAGGAGGCACGATTGGCGAGACGATTTCGCTTTGCGGGCGACAGCGACAAGTCGCTCGGCCAGAACGCCAAGCACGCGCTGGCCGCCGCCTACGCGCTGTCCATCTACGATGCGCGGGCGATCTACACTTTTATCCCCAAGAACGGCTGCTCCACGATGCGGCTGTCGCTGGCGATCGCCAACGGGGCGATCGGCGGGGCGGACGAGATCAACTGGATCCACCACAACAACTTCACCTTCAGCGCGACGATGGGCGAGCTGGTGTCGGCGCGCTACACGTTCGCCATCGTCCGGTGCCCGTTCGCGCGGCTGGCGAGCTGCTATCTCGACAAGATCGTCGGCCGCAACTTTCCGTTCTGGAAGCTCGACCACGCGATGCGCAGCGCGCTCGATCCCAACGCCTATACCTTCCGCACCTTCGTCGATCTGCTGGCCGACCCCGACCTGCGCGAGCTCGACGAGCACTGGCGCCCGCAGCACGATTTTCTCGTCTACGACACCTATGACGACCTGTTCGACCTGGCGCAGCTGCGCGGTGCCGGCGAAACGCTGCGGCAGAAGATCGGCTTCACGCTGCACGATGCGCGCCGCCACACCCGCCATGGCATCGACGGGCTGACGCGCGTCGACGGCTGCGGGCCCGACACGCCGCCGCTCGACATCCTCACCATGCGCACGCGCGGCGAGGTGCCCGAGCCGGCTTCGCTCTACGATGACGAGCTGGTGGCGAAGGTGGCCGAGTGGTTCGCGGACGATCTGCGGCTGATGCGCGCGCGCTTTCCGCAGAGCCTCATGTTCGATCCGCCGGACGCGACGTGATCTGGCCGGTCAGCCGCCGCGCGGCGTGCTGAGGCGCGCTCTCACGCGCATCATGGCGCCGAAGCCGATGGCGATCTTGCCGGCGCTGGAACGCGTCGGCACCGACTGCGCGCCGGTGGCGACGAGGCTGCCCGCCGGCAGGTCGAGCCCGCGCTCGGCGAGAAAGCCGGTGAGGAATGCCACCGCCTCGATGGGGTTGGGGCGCAGCTCCCGCGGCAGCGCCGCCGCCATGCTGCCGTCGCCCAGGCGCACCGTGGGAGCGGTGGTGAGGGCGCCGTGCAGTTCGCCGAGGTCGAAGAGCGGGCCGATCACCAACGCGCCGGCGCCGCCCAGATCGCCGATCAGGGCCGGTGTATCCATCGCGGCCTTGTCGGCATAGCGGGTATCGGCGATATCGGCCGCGATCCGCATCCCCCGCAGCGCCGCGATGACCTCTTCCATGCGGCGCGGCCCAGCGAGCGCCCGGCCGGTTTCCAGCACGATTTCAGCGCCCACTTCCGGCGCATAGAAAGTGTGGGCGCCGAACATCGTTTCGGCCGGCACCACCATGCCTTCCATCAGCGGCGCCACGGTGGGCGCCTCGCTGCCGCCGGCCGTGCGGGCGCTATAGTCGAGTTTCCAGCCGATGACGGCGCGGCCCAGCTCGGCGCGGACCGCGTCCTGCAGGGCGTAGCCCTCGGCCACCGTGCGTGGCGGCCGGTGAAGGGCGGATACCGGGCCAGCGCCGCGAAAGGCGGCGGCCAGCCTGGCGGCATCCATCGTCACGGCAGGGTGTAGCTGGTCTTGACGGTGGTGTAGAATTCGGCCGCGTACTTGCCTTGCTCGCGCGAGCCGTAGCTGGAGCCCTTGCGCCCGCCGAATGGCACGTGCGGATCGACGCCGGCCGTGGGCAGGTTGACCATCACCATCCCGGCCTCCGCGTTGCGTTTGAAATGCGTGGCGTACTTCAAGCTGGTGGTGCAGATGCCCGACGACAGCCCGAACGGCGTGTCGTTGGCCACCGCAAGCGCCTCGTCGTAATCCTTGACGCGGATCACGCTGGCGACGGGGCCGAAGATCTCCTCGCGATTGATGCGCATCGAATTGGACGTTTCGGTGAACAGCGCCGGCTGGAGGTAGAAGCCGGGCGTGGCGCGGTTGAGCCGCTCGCCGCCCCAGGCAAGCTTCGCCCCGTCCTCGCCGCGGCCGATGTCGATGTATTTCATGTCCGTGTCGAGCTGGCGCTGGTCGATCACGGGGCCGATGTGGGTGCCGTCCTTGCGCGCGTCGTCCACGTTGAGCTTTTGCAGCGCCTCGATGGCGGCGGCCACGAACCTGTCGTGGATCCCCTCGGTCACGATCAGGCGCGAGGAGGCGGTGCAGCGCTGGCCGGTGGAGAAATAGGCCCCGTTGATGGCGCAGGAGACGGCCGTGTCGAGGTCCGCATCGTCCAGCACCACCAGCGGGTTCTTGCCGCCCATCTCGAGCTGCACCTTGCGCATGTGCTCGGCGCATTTGGCGGCCACGTGCTTGCCGGTGTCCACCGAGCCGGTGAACGTGACCGCATTCACGTCGGGGCTCGACAGGATCGCCTCGCCCACCACCGAGCCGCGCCCCATCACCAGGTTGAGGACGCCGTCGGGCAGCCCGGCGCGCTTCAGGATGTCCGCGATGGCCCAGGCACAGCCCGGCACCAGGTCGGCCGGCTTGAAGACCACGGTGTTGCCGTAGCAAAGCGCCGGGGCAATCTTCCAGGCCGGGATGGCGATGGGGAAGTTCCACGGCGTGATGATGCCGACGACGCCCACCGCCTCGCGCGTGATCTCGATGCCGATGCCGGGGCGGATGGACGGCACGGTCTCGCCCGTCAGCCGCAGCGCCTCGCCGGCGTAGAAGTCGAAGATCTGGCCGGCGCGGGCCGCTTCGCCGATCCCCTCGGCCAGCGTCTTGCCTTCCTCGCGGGCGAGGAGGTCGCCCAGCTCGGCCTTGCGGGCCATGATTTCCTGTGCCGCGGCTTGCAGAACCGCGTGGCGCTGCGCCGGGTTGGAGCGCGACCAGGCGGGCAGGGCGGCCTTGGCGGCGGCGATGGCGGCGTTGGTCTGCGCGGCATCGGCGCGGGCATAGCGGCCGACGATGTCGCCGGTATCGGAGGGGTTGATGTTGTCGGCTGCGTCGGGCCCTTCGGTCCACTCGCCGCCGATCAGATTCTGATGCAGATCCATACGCTCCCCCTCGTGTTTTGTGGCCGAGCCTTAGCGATTTGCGGCGCCGGGTTCAACGTCACGACGCTTCCGGTGCGCGCGGCGGCAATGCTAATGGATCCGTCCATCCGTTGGGAACGTCTCGATGCTCGTCTCGCACCGCCATCGCTTCATTTATCTGAAGACGAAGAAGACGGCGGGCACCTCGATCGAGAAGGCGCTGGAGCCATTCGCGCGCCCGCCGGACGAGCGGTCGGCCTGGACCCACGCGGCGCCGATGGCGGTGAGCGAGGCCGGCATCGTGGGAGCGCGCGGCAAGGGAGCGCGGCGCGAGCTCTGGCACAGCCACATGCCGGCCTCACAGGTGCGCGCTCAGCTGCCCTGCGAAATCTGGCGCGACTACACCAAGATCTGCGCCGTCCGGAACCCGTGGGACAAGGTGGTGTCGTTCTTCCACATGGCCCACCCGCGGGTGAAGGAGCGCCCGCGCCCGCAGATCTTCGAGCGTTTCCGCCGCTTCGTGGCGGGCGAGGAAGAGCTCGGCGAAGATCTCGAGATCTATGCAATCGATGGCGACCTCGTGGCCGACCAGGTGATCCGTTACGACAACCTGGCCGACGATTTCGCTCGCGTCTGCGCCGCGATCGGCGTCGCCGCGCCGGCGCTCGACGCCATCAAGGCCGACACGCGCGGCGAGGCGAAGATCGACTATCGCGACTACTACGACGAGCCGGCGCGCGAGCGTGTCGCCGCCCGCTTCGCGCGCGATATCGAGA
Organism: Alphaproteobacteria bacterium; assembly: GCA_030431335.1. Classification (GTDB taxonomy): domain Bacteria; phylum Pseudomonadota; class Alphaproteobacteria; order Rhizobiales; family Amorphaceae; genus Acuticoccus. The sequence goes on along the minus strand of JAUIJH010000053.1, from coordinate 25,753 downwards.
TCTTCGGCTGGACGTTCGGCTAGCTCTTCAGCGTGCGCTCGAGATCGCCGGTGAAGCCGTCGCCGCAGAAGGCGCCGCCCTGGAACCGGTCGCCGACCGGGTTGGGGCCGATCTTCGCCTGCTCGGCGGCCGCGAAGTCTGCATGGTCCTCGGCGTGGTGGCGGGGCACATAGCCGAGGTCGAACGCGGTCTTGTTGTCCCACCAGGCACGCTCGTTGTGCGAGATGCCGTAGACCACGCTGTGATGCACGTCGGGGTGCGTGAGGCCGATCATGATCAGCGCGGCGAGGTCCTCCGGATGGATCCACATGGCCATGCGGCGGTGGTCGGCCGGCGCGGGGGCGACGTTGCCGATCCGGATCGACATCGCGCGGAGCGCGTGCTTGTCGCAGAACATCGACACCAGGGCCTCGCCGAACACCTTGGAAACGCCGTAGAGCCCGTCCGGCCGCACCAACTCGTCGGTGCCGATGCGCCGGGTGCGCGGATAAAAGCCCACGGCGTGGTTGGACGACGCGAAAATGAAGCGCGGCACGGCGGCTTCGCGGCAGGCGGTGAGGATGTTGAACAGGCCGTCGAAATTGGCTGCCCGCACCGTCGCCCAGTCGGCCTCGACCGATTGGCCGCCGAGGTGGATCACGCCGTCCACCCCCTCCACCAGCGCGGCCATGGCGGCCGGGTCGGTGAGGTCGGCGGCCTGCCACGTCTCGCCCTCGCCAAGATCGCGCGGCGCATCGGTGCGGTCGGACAGACGCAGCGCGACCTGTTCACGCAGATAAGGTCGCAAGAGGCCCGCTGCGCCGCCGGCAGCGCCGGTCATCAGGATCGTCGGTTTCGCCATTGTCCGCATTCTCGCCGTTGTGGGGTTTCCCAAGGCAGAGCAGAAAAGGTGGCCCCGTTCAATGGCGGGACGGTGTGCGGTGCCGCGAGTTTTCTCGCCGGGGCCCCTTGGCAAGGTCGGCGTTTGACTTTATGTCGAGCGCTCGGCGCGCCCTTCGTCTAGCGGTCAGGACGCCGCCCTCTCACGGCGGAAACAGGGGTTCGATTCCCCTAGGGCGTACCAGCATTTGGCGCTGGGCGTTATTGTCTTTCTCCGGACGGACGCGTCATCGTCGCCGGAGTAGACCCATGCACTTCCTGTCATCCGTGCGCCGCGTTGTTGCCGTGGCGCTTTGCGCGCTCGCCCTATCGGTCGGGCCTGCGTCGGCTGGCGCCGCCATCGTTGTGTTCGCCGCCGCGAGCCTCAAGAACGCGCTCGACGATGCCGCCACGGCCTTCACGGCGGAGACGGGAACGGACGTCACCCTCGCCTATGCCGGCAGCTCGGCCCTCGCGCGCCAGATCGAAGCCGGCGCGCCGGCGGATGTCTTCATCTCGGCCAACGTCGCGTGGATGGACTGGCTGGCGGCGCGCGAGCGGATCGACCCCGCCACGCGGCGCGACCTGTTGCGCAACCGCCTCGTGCTGATCGCGGCCGGGCGGGGGGCGCCGCACATCGCCCTGGAACCGGGCGCGACGCTCGGCGCCCGCCTCGGCGACGGGCGCATCGCCATGGCGCTGGTCGATGCCGTGCCCGCGGGCATCTACGGCAAGGCCGCACTCACCGCGCTTGGCGCCTGGGATGCGCTCGCCCCGCGCGTCGCCCAGGCCGACAACGTGCGGGCTGCGCTGGCGCTCGTCGCCCGCGGCGAGGCGCCCTACGGCATCGTCTATGCCACCGACGCCAGCGCCGAGGACGGCGTCACCGTGGTCGCCACCTTCCCCGAGACGAGCCATCCGCCGATCGTCTACCCCGCCGCGGTGGTGGCCGAGGCGGCGGATGCCACGGCCGCGGCCGCATTCGTCGCCTATCTCGGCTCCGATGCCGCCCGCCCGCTGTTCGAGCGGCAGGGCTTCACCGTGATCGAGTAGTCCCGGCATGGAATTTCTGTCGCCGCAGGAGTGGCAGGCGGTCGCGCTGTCGCTCAAGGTCTCGCTGTGGGCGACGCTGGTGAGCCTGCCGCTGGGGATCTTCGTGGCGATGCTGCTCGCGCGCGGCAATTTCTGGGGCAAGCAGATCCTCAACATCCTCGTCCACCTGCCATTGGTGCTGCCGCCGGTGGTAACGGGATACCTGCTCCTCATCCTGTTCGGCCGGCGCGGACCGGCCGGTGCCTTCCTCTACGACACCCTCGGCTTCGTCTTCGCCTTCCGCTGGACGGGGGCGGCGCTCGCCTGCGGGGTGATGGCCTTTCCGCTGATGGTGCGGGCGATCCGGCTCGCCATCGAGGCGGTGGATCCGAAGCTCGAGGAGGCGGCCGGCACCCTGGGCGCCAGCCGCGCGGCCACGTTCGTCGTGGTGACGCTGCCGCTCATCCTGCCCGGCGTGCTGGCGGGTGCCGTCCTCGCCTTCGCGCGGGCGATGGGCGAGTTCGGCGCCACCATCACCTTCGTCTCCAACATTCCCGGCGAAACGGAGACGCTGCCCACCGCCATCTATACGCTGCTCCAGGTGCCCGGCGGCGAGGCGGGAGCGCTCCGCCTGGTGCTCGTCTCCCTCGCCATCGCGATGGCGGCGCTCGTCGCTTCGGAGATCCTCGCCCGGCGCGTCGCGCGGGGGATCGGGCGATGACGCTGGATGTCGAGATCGCGCACGATTTCGGCGCCTTCCGCCTCGACGTGAGGTTCAGCGCCCCGGCCGGCGTCACGGCGCTGTTCGGACGCTCCGGCGCGGGCAAGACCTCCGTCGTCAACGCCATCGCGGGGCTGCTGCGGGCGGACCGCGCGCGCATCGCGGTGGACGGCACGGTGCTGACCGACACGGCGGCGCGGGTGGATCTGCCCGTCCACCGCCGCCGGATCGGCTATGTCTTCCAGGACGCCCGCCTCTTCCCCCACCTCACCGTGCGCCAGAACCTCGCCTTCGGGCGCTGGTTCGCGCCGCGGTCCATGCGGGGCGCCGTCGCGCCGGACCATGTGGTGGAACTCCTGGGCATCGGCGCCTTGCTCGCGCGGCGCCCGCGCGACCTGTCGGGCGGCGAGCGCCAGCGCGTCGCCATCGGCCGGGCACTCATCGCGGCCCCGCGCCTCCTGTTGATGGACGAGCCGCTCGCCTCGCTGGACGAGGCGCGCAAGGACGAGATCATCCCCTACCTGGAGCGCCTGCGCGACGAGACCGCGGTGCCGATCCTCTACGTCTCGCACGCCGTCGCGGAGATCGCGCGGCTGGCGACGACGGTGGTCGTCCTCGGTGGCGGGCGCGTGCTGGCGGCGGGGCCGGCGGGCGACATGATGTCGGACCCGGGCCACATGCGCCTCTTCGGCGTGCGCGAGGCGGGGGCCGTGCTCACCGCCCGCGTCGTCGCCCACGACATGGGGGACGGCCTGACCGAACTGGCCATCAGCGCCGGACGCCTGTTCCTGCCCCGGCTCGACGCGGCGCCGGGCGCCCTGGTGCGCATCCGCATCGGCGCCCACGACGTGATCCTGACGCGCGAGCCGCCGCGCGCGGTCAGCTCGCTCAATATCCTGCCCGCGGTCGTCACCACGGTGAGCGAGGGCGAGGGGCCCGGCGCCGCCGTCGGCCTCCTCGCCGGCGAGGACAAGCTTTTGGCCCGCCTGACGCGCCGCTCGGTGCGCGCGCTGGCGCTAGCCCCGGGCGTTCCGGTCTATGCGATGGTGAAGGCGACCAGCGTCGCCCCGCGCGACGTGGGTGCGGGGTGATACTATCCAGGCTATGGATATTACGAGAGGGTCTCTAATATATTGTTACTTTGGCATGCGGCTCGGAAGAACATAGAGGATTTCTGATATTGCTTTAGCGAACTCGAAGCTACGCTCAGAATCGTCTTTCGTTGCAGGCGGGAGCGTTTCGTCAGGGTGTCGCACATTGTTAGCCTCTAGCCTTACGAGGTGTGCCCAAGCGCTCATGTTCTCGGTGATGATGCCCTTATCGACGGCCTGGCCAATGCGCTCATACAAGGTACCATTTTTAAGTCCTTGGTCCTTGAGCATGGCATCAACAGCAGATGCAGACATAACTACAGATGCTTCGGGAGAGCCGAGTGTCTCGTACGCCTGCTGGATAAACCTCGCGGCACTGGTTGGCACGGCTTCAGCGACCACAAATCCTCGTGGCACAACAACGGAGATTTCACCGTCGCCACCGGCGTCAATCAAGCCCAAGCAGCAGACGGGGGCGTCGCACGAGGTGCATTCTGCAACGTGCCAACGCGGCGAACCTATGAGATCCCGGCGGCCTTGTCGGCGCCTCCCATCTTCTACAGCGGTCAGCGGGAATACGATGGGCAGCGTTGGTTGGGCAGTCCCACAGTGCGGACAGCGGTCCAAACCGTATACATGTCCGTCACGGATGAAAAAGGCCATTGGTTAACCTGACGCTACCCCGATGTGTCGGTGACCGCGCTGGCAATTACGCTACCTTTTAAGGTAATTGCCGGTGGTACGCCCTAGGGGAGTCGAACCCCTCTTTCCAGAATGAAAATCTGGCGTCCTAACCGATAGACGAAGGGCGCAGCGCTCGCGGCACCGCGGGGTTATAGGCAGGCAACCGAGGCGAGACAAGCGTGTCAATGCAATCAAGTGAAAGTGCAGCCGGGTCGGCCGCGCTGGCTGCGGATCGTGAGCCGGATACGGGCGGGATTGCGCTCAGTCGGCTCACCAAGCGATTCGGGGGCGCGGCGGCGGTCGCCGACGTGAGCCTGGCCATCGAGGCGGGCGAATTCTTCGTCGTGCTCGGACCGTCGGGCTGCGGCAAGAGCACGCTGTTGCGGCTGATCGCGGGGCTGGAGGACGCCGACGAGGGCGAGATCCGCCTCGCCGGGCGGCGCGTGGCGGGACCGGGCGAGCATGTGCCGCCCGAGGCGCGCAACGTGGCCGTGGTGTTTCAGTCGTATGCGCTGTGGCCGCACATGAACGTGCGCAAGAATGTCGCATTTCCGGTGGAGTCTACCGGGCTGCCGCGCCAGGAGGCGCAGCGCGTGGTGGACGAGGCGCTGCGCGCGGTGGCGCTGGAGCCGTTCGCGGCGCGGCGGCCGGCCTCGCTGTCCGGCGGGCAGCAGCAGCGGGTGGCGCTGGCGCGCTGCCTCGCCTCGCGCGCGCCGACGGTGCTGATGGACGAGCCGCTCGCCAATCTCGACGTGCACCTGCGCGCCGCGATGGAGGAGGAGCTTGCCCGCGTCCATGCCGCGTCGGGCGCCACCACGCTCTACATCACCCACGACCAGCGCGAGGCGATGGCGCTCGCCACCCGTATCGCCGTGATGCAGGCGGGCCGGATCCTGCAGGTGGACACGCCCGAGGCGATCTACGAGCGCCCCGCGTGCGAGGACGTGGCCCGCTTCATCGGCCGCTCCACCTTGTGCGAGGTGACGGTGGAGGCGGTGGAGGGCGACGTGGCCCGCGTGCGCCTCGCCGGCGAAATCATCGCGGCGCGCTGCCGGCCGGGCACGCGCCCGGGGCCGGCCAAGATGATGGTGCGCCCGTCCGAGGTCCGCCCCGCCGCCGACGGCCCGTTCGCCGCCCACGCGGTGCAGAACGCCTATCGCGGCGGCGGCTTCGAGCAAGTCCTCGATGCGCCCGGCCTGCCGCCCGTCGCCGCGTGGGGGGAGCGGCCGGCATCGGCGCCGGTGCGCTTCGCTATTGTCGGTGGGTGGGTCCTGCCGCAGGCGGGCTGACGCGCGGCGGCGCTCAGCGCCAGGGGATCGCCCCGTCCGGCAGGCGCCGGGCGAAGCGGTCGAGCCCCACCATCAGCACGATGGTCACGGCCACCGTCACCGCCGACATGGCCGCGGCGAGCGTGGTGTAGCCGCCATCCTCGTAGTTGAAGATGGTGGTGCCGATGGTCTCGTTGCCGGGCGACCACAACAGCGCCGAAACGGTGATCTCGTTGTAGGCGGTGAGGAACACCAGGATCGCGCCCGAGGCGGCGGCGGGCGCCACCAGCGGCGCGAAGATGCGCACGATGCGCCGCACGTAGCGGGCGCCCGCGACGCGGGCGGCATCGTCGAGCAGCGGGTCGAGCTGGCTGAACGCGGCCGCCACCGGCTTGAGCGCGATGGACAGGAACGCCGTCAGATAGGCGAGGGCGATCAGGAACAGCGTGTTGTAAAGCGAGACGCCAAGCCCCGGGATCGGCCGGATGAACGCCAGGATGAAGGCGATCGACAGCACGATGCCGGGCGTTGCGTAGGCGACATCGCCCAGCGTTTCCAACAGCCGCCCGGTGAAGCGGGCGCCGCGGCGTGGGGCCAGCATGGCGTGGGCGACGAGGATCGCGATCACCGCCAGGGTCGCCGAGGCCGCGCCCGCGGCGAGGCTGGAATTGAAGAAAGCGCGCAAGGTCACGCTCTGGCGCAGCAGGACCTCGGCGAAATTTTTCAGCGTGATGGTGTCGAGATTGAGCGGCAGGCCGTAGGTCACCACCAGCGCCGTCGACAGCAGCGAGGCGAGCGGCAGCACCAGCACCGCCGCGAGGTAGAGCCACAGTCCCGTCTCGGTCAGCGGGCGGGCGCGTCCCAGCCGGATCGCCAGCGGCGGGCGCGGCGGGCCGATCAGCGCCGTGCGCGAGAGCCGCTGCAGCGCGTAGAGCACCGCCACGGCCACCACGGCGACGGCCGCCATGATCATCGCGATCACCGCGACGCTGGACAGCATGCCGACGCCGAAGCTCGCCATGCGTTGCCAGATCAGCACCGGCAGCGTTGTGTAGCGGGCCGGAATGCCGAGCAGCGCCGGGATGCCGAAATTGCCCAGCGCCGACACGAAGGCGAGCGCGAAGCCGGCCAACAGCGCCGGCCACAGCAGCGGCAGAACGATGCGCCGCACCACCCGCGCGCCGGACGCGCCGGCGATGCGGGCCGCGTCCGACAATTCGCGCGGCTGTGCCCTGAGCGCCGCCCGCACGATGAGGAAGACGAGCGGCGTGTGCTGCAACGTGAGGAGCAGGATCACGCCCTCGCGCGAATAGAGCGGATGTGTGGAGCCGATCTCCGGCGCGAGCCCCACGGAGCGCAGCAGCGGGCTGGAGGGGCCGAGCGCCTGGATCCACGAAATCGCCGTGACGTGCGGCGGGATCATCATCGGCAGCAGGATGAGGAAGATGAGCAGCCCCTTGCGGCGCACGTCCGTGAGGCCGATGACGAGGGCGAGCACGGTGCCCACCACCGTCGCCGCCAGGGCCGACATGAGGCTGGAATCGAGGCTGTTGAAGAGCGCCTTGCGCGTGGAGCGGCTCTCCAGGGCCTGGGCGATGGGGCTGAAATCGAGCGCGCCGTCCGGCGCGAGCCCCACCCAGAAGAGGCGCAGCAGGGGGTGGGCGAACAGGAGCGCCGCAAACAGAAGTAAAGCGGCGAGGACGATCGTCTCGCCGCTTCGTAGATCCTTGCCGCGCACGCTCGCTATCGTCCGATCAGCCGCCGAAGATGTCCTGGAAGCGGACCTTGTCGGCCGTGTCGTTGGCCAGCGCCTTGGCCGGGTCGAAGCTCATCAGCTTGATCTGCGACCGGGCGGGGAAGCCGGCGGGGGGCGCCACGTCCGGATGGGCCGGCAGGTAACCCTGCGAGGCGGCGAGTTCCTGGCCTTCCGGCGACAGCAGGAAGTCGACGAATGCCTTGGCCGCTTCCGGGTTCTTGGCCGTCTTCAGGATGGCGACCGGCTCGGTCACGAACGACACGCCTTCCTCGGGGAAGACGAACTCGACCGGCGCACCTTCCTCGCGGCTGCGGATCGCGAGGAAGTCGACCAGGAAGCCGTACAGCTTCTCGCCGCCGGCGACGGCCTTGTAGACGCCGCCGTTGCCGCCCTGGGCCAGCGTGTCCTGATCGGCCAGGCCCTCATAATAGTCCCAGCCCAGCGACGGGTCGCCGGTGATGGTGGCCATGGTGATGGTCGCCGCGCCGGAGGTCAGCGGCGAGGGGATCGCGATCTTGCCTTTGGCCTCGGGCTTCAGCAGGTCCTTGTAGGACGTGGGCTTCAGCTCGGCGGCGGTGTTGTAGACGATGCCGGTGGTGATCAGCTTGGTCGAGAAATAGTGGCCTTCGTCGTCCATCAACTGCGGGTCGTAGGCGGACACGTCGGCCTCGGCGTAGGCCAGCAGCCGGTCGGCCTGCTCGAGGCCTTCCATGGTCACCGTGTCGGCGATGAGCAGCACGTCCGGCTGCGGGTTGCCGGCGACGAACTCGCTCTCCAGCTTCGCCATCACCTTGGTGGTGCCGTCGCGGAAGAATTCCACATCGACGCCGGGATATTTGGCCTCGAAGGCGTCGATGGTCTGCTGCGCGTCGGCGTTCGGCTGGCTGGTGTACAGCATCAGCGTGCCGGACGGCTCGGCAAAGGCTGCCGTTGCGGCGACGGTCGCGGCGGCCGCGATCAGTAGGGTACGCATGATTGATCCTCGTTGGCTGACAGAGCCGCCCGTTCGTGACGCGCCACTATGACAATGGCGTGACAGTTTGCGCGGCACCAGTGGCTATCCATTGGGCACATCGCGAGTCTCGCCCGCCGCGGCGCGTCCGCTGCGACCCACTCCGTTCGCGACTGGGGGCTAATAGAGGTCGAGCCGGCGCCATTGTCCCAGGTTCTCGCGCACGAATGGCTCGTACAGTGCATCGAGCGCGTTCAACAGGTCGGCCGGGGTGCGCGAATCGGGGTCGAGCGGCGCGTGGTAGCGCAGGATGTGCCGGCCGCGGCCGCCGCGCCGCAGCGTCGCCGGCACGATCAGCGCCCCGTCCTTGTGCGCCGCAGCGAGGACGAGGGCGGTGGGGCCGTCCTGCGGCGCCGGCCTTCCGAACAGCGGAAAATGGACGCCGCCGTCCGCGCCGGGCGCGTCGAGGTGGAGGGCGAGCACCGTTCCGGGCAGGCCGGCGCGTGCCACGAGGGTGGCCGCCAGCGCGTCGGCGGGCAGGACCGGCAGGGCGAGGAGGCTGCGCATCCGGGCCGCCGTGGCGGCATCGATGCCGCGCAGCTCGGGCGCGCCGAGAACCATCGCGTCGTCGCCGCAATCGTCCGCGACCAGGGCGGCGAACAAATCGTCCACCGCGCTGGCGATGGTGGTGACCACCAGGCCGCGGCCGGATGCCTGGGCCGCGTGCAGGTGGGAAAGGCCCTCGCGCTGCAACCGCCGGGGATCGATGAGCGCCGGCAGCCGCTCGTAGTCGGCGATGGCGCGGGCCTCGTTGCGCTGCCAGGCCTTGGCGAGCGCCTGTCGCTGCGCCGGCGCGAGGTCGGGGGCGAGCCGTTCCAGCGCGGCGAGCGCCCCGGCGGCCGGCACCTTCGCCCCGCTCGCCAGGCCGAGGCGGCGCGGCAACCGGCCGAGCGCGGTCTTGAGTTCGCCCGCCTTGCCCACGCGCTCCGCCTGCGCCCCGGTCGCATGGGCGGCGACGATGGCGTGCTCCAGTGCGGCGAGGTCGGCATGGGGCGCGTCCGCCGCCGGCGGCGTGGCCGGCCGCCAGCGCACGAACATCGGCAGATGCCTTCCCGGCCGCAGCAGGATGTGGGCGTCGATCTCCACCTTGTGCGCCGGGTCCGCCTCGACGACGAACGTCTGCAGCACCGTGGCGAGGGCGGTCAGCATCGCGGTGGTCGCCAGATCCTGAGCCGGGCAGGCGCGCGGACCGGCCGAAAAGGCGAGCGAGCTGAACGGATCGCGCAGCGGACTGTTGGCCTCGTCGAACCGCTCGGGCACGAAATGGTCCGGCAGCGACCAGATGGAGCGGTTGCGGTGGACGAGCCAGGGCGTCACCAAGAGTACCGAGCCGCGCTTGGCCACCATGCCGTTGACGCTGCCCCTGCTGCCGGCGCGCCGCGCCAGGAAGGGGATCGGCGGATAGAGCCGCATCGTCTCTTCGAGCACCGCGCGGGTGTAGGTGAGGCGCGCGAAATCCTTCAGCTGCGGCGTGCGGCCGCCCAGCACGGCGGTGAGTTCTGCTTCGACGTTGGCCGCGACGCGCGGGCTTTGCGAGACGAGATAGAGCGCCCAGGCGAGCGTGACCGCCATCGTCTCGCGCCCGGCGACGAACAGGCCCAGCGTCTCGTTGCGCACCGCCGCGCGCGACAGCGGCTTGCCCTCCCCGTCGCGCGCGGCGAGGAGCTGGCGGACCAGCGCCCCCTCGGGCGCGGCGTCGGGCGCGTCGTCCAGCGCGGCGATGGCCTCCTCCACCGCGAGCCGCGCGCGGGCGGCGGCCATCCGCCCGGCGAACCCGCCGCGCGAGGGCAGCACCTGCGGCAATCCGATCAGCGAGGCGAGGTCGAGCGTCGCGATGTTGTTCTGAAACAGGGCGACATGGCGGGCGATCGACGGGCCGAAGCGCCGCCCCACCGTCTCGCCGAACAGGAGCCGCGCCGTGAACTGGGTGGCGAAGCGGCCCATCTCCGCCAGCACGTCGACCCGCGCGCCGGCCCCCGCGGCGTGCCAGCGGGTGCAAACCTCGATGATGGCGGCGCGCGCCTGCGCGACGGGCCAAACCGGGGAGGCCCCTTGCAGCAGCGGCGAGACGAGCGCGTGCCGTCCCGCCCACAGCGCGCCCTCGCTGACCAGCAGCGCGTCGCCGATCAAGGGGCTCAGGGCGCGTTTCTGGTAGAGGGTCTTGCGGTCGAAGGCGGCGTGGTGATCGCCGAACGCTTCGCGCACGCCGGCCGGATTGTTGCAGACGAAGAAGTCGCGGCCGAGCACGCGCGCGCGCATCTGCCGGTTGATGAAGTCCCGCTCGGTGAAGATATCGAGGATATTCTCGCTCGCCCGCCGCAGCGTCTCGCGGAACGGCAGACGCGTCTGCGGCCGTTCGGGAAACGGCGGAATGAAGCTCCGGTCGAGCTCCATCCGGCTGATCATGGCGTCCGTCATGCGCATGTAGGGGGTCTTCTCCGATCGACGTTGGCGTCTGGTTAATGAACCGAAGGACCCAGCGTCACCTAAAATTTGCGCACGGCGCGGTCGCCCGCAGGTTGACTGCACCGGGCGTGGCGCCTATTTGGGCGGTTCTGCCTAGCAGAAAACCCGCACCCGCGGGCCGAGCGGACGCTGCCCGCCGGCCCTGTCAGCGTTTGTCGCCGATCATGGCAATACGCAAAGGAGGGGCGTCTCAGCCGGTTCGCCGGCGCTCGCGCACAACGAGACAGGCTCGTCGTGCGGCAACATGAAGACGTAGATGACCAAGCGCCACTCACAAAAGTACAAAATCGATCGCCGTTTGGGCGAGAATATCTGGGGCCGCCCCAAGAGCCCGATCAACAAGCGCGAATACGGCCCCGGCCAGCACGGTCAGCGCCGCAAGGGCAAGATGAGCGACTTCGGCGTTCAGCTTCGCGCCAAGCAGAAGCTGAAGGGCTATTACGGCTCGATCTCCGAAAAGCAGTTCCGCGCCATTTACGATGAAGCGGTCCGCCGTCGCGGCGACACCTCGGAGAGCCTTATCGGCCTCCTGGAGAGCCGGCTCGACGCCATCGTCTATCGCGCCAAGTTCGTGCCCACCGTGTTCGCGGCGCGACAGTTCGTCTCGCACGGCCACGTGCTGGTGAATGGCCGCCGCGTCAACATCCCGAGCTATCGCTGCCGCCCCGGCGACCTCATCGAGGTGCGCGAGAAGTCGAAGAACCTTCTCAGCGTGCTCGAGGCGATCGGTCTCGCCGAGCGCGACGTGCCGGAATATCTCGACGTGGACCACACCAAGATGACCGCCGGCTACGTGCGCATGCCCGCGCTCGGCGACGTGCCCTATCCGGCGACGATGGAACCGAACCTCGTCATCGAGTTCTACTCGCGCTAACGCGATTCGGGTCCCGCTCGCGGGGCTTGCTGGGGGGAGCCGCCGGGCGTACCGGCTCGCTCCCCTTTTTGCTATGGGGAGCGGCCCGACCGCCCCGCCGCGCTTGCCGCGTGGGGTCCGGGCGCCCATGGTGATGGACCGCGACCGGGCGAGGCGCCACGCAACCGTTGCGTCGATCCCGTCCTGTCGCGTACCTCTCAATCGTCAAAGGAGAGCGTGATGAACGAGCATGTTCGCGAACCGCAGCCGCTCGGCGCCCGGCAGGCCGCGCCCTCGCAGCTGATCAAGGGTGCCGTGGACGACTGGGAAGTGGTCGTGGGCATGGAAATCCATGCGCAGGTCCAGTCCAAGTCGAAGCTCTTTTCCGGCGCCTCCACCACCTTCGGCGGCGAGCCCAACAATCACGTGAGCCTGGTCGACGCGGCGATGCCCGGCATGCTGCCCGTGATCAACGCCGTCTGCGTCGAGCAGGCCGTGCGCACCGGCCTCGGCCTCAAGGCGCAGATCAACCGCGTCTCCCGCTTCGACCGCAAGAACTACTTCTACCCGGACCTGCCGCAGGGCTATCAGATCTCCCAGTACGCCCACCCCATCGTCGGCGAGGGTGAGGTGATCGTCGACATGGCGGACGGCTCGGAGCTCGTCGTCGGCATCGAACGGCTGCACCTGGAGCAGGACGCCGGCAAGTTGCTGCACGACCAGCACCCCACCAAGACCTATGTCGACCTCAACCGCTCCGGCGTCGCGCTGATGGAGATCGTGTCGAAGCCGGATCTGCGCTCCTCGGAGGAGGCGAAGGCCTACCTCACCAAGATGCGCACCATCCTGCGCTACCTCGGCACCTCCGATGCGGACATGGAAAAGGGCAACCTGCGCGCCGACATCAACGTCTCGGTGCGCCGCCCCGGCGAGCCGCTCGGCACGCGCTGCGAGATCAAGAACGTCAACTCGATCCGCTTCGCCGGCCAGGCGATCGAATACGAGGCTCGCCGCCAGATCGGCATTCTGGAAGACGGCGGCACGATCGACCAGGAGACGCGCCTGTTCGACGCCAAGAACGGCGAGACCCGTTCGATGCGCTCCAAGGAGGAGGCGCACGACTACCGCTATTTCCCCGACCCCGACCTTCTGCCCCTCGTGCTCGATGACGCGATGGTGGAGGAGATCCGCGCCTCGCTCCCCGAGCTGCCGGACGAGAAGCGCACGCGCTACATCGAGGCGATGGGCCTGTCGCCCTACGACGCGTCGGTGCTGGTCGCCGACGCCGAGGCGGCGGACTATTTCGAAAAGGTCTCCACCGGGCGCGACGCCAAGCTCGCCGCCAACTGGGTGATCAACGAGCTGTTCGGGCGCCTCAACAAGGAGAGCGTCGCCATCGAGAACAGCCCGGTCAACACGGCCCAGCTCGGCGGCATCCTCGACTTGCTGACCGAGAAGGTGATCTCCGGCAAGATCGCCAAGGACGTGTTCGAGATCGTCTGGTCCGAGGGCGGCGATCCGGCGCGCATCGTCGAGGACCGCGGCATGAAGCAGGTGACCGACACCGGCGCCATCGCCGCCGCGGTCGACGAGGTGATCGCCGCCAACCCCGACAAGGCGAGCCAAGCGAAGGAAAAGCCCAACCTCGCCGGCTGGTTCGTCGGCCAGGTGATGAAGGCGACCGGCGGCAAGGCCAACCCGCAGGCCGTGCAGACGCTGGTGCGCGAAAAGCTCGGCATCGAATAGGCCGGCTGGCGGGCCGGTCCCGCCCTCGTGTATCATCGGCCAGCCGGCAACGTATTGCCGGCTGGCCGGCGCCCTCGCGGGGCGGGACACGAGGGAGGATCCATGGCGCGTTTCCACCGTCCGCTTCTCGTGGCGGCGGCCGCCGTTTTCTGCCTTGCGCTCCTCCTCGGCGTCCGGGCCGAAGCGCAGAGCGGCTATCACTACATCGTCGGCCTCAACCCCAATGGCGACAATTTCCTGGCGCTGCGGACCGAGCCGAGCGGCACCTACGGCCGGCGTATCGCCAAGCTCGGTCCCGAGACGCTGCTCGCTCCGACCGGAGAGCGGGCCGGGCTGTGGATGGCGGTCACGGTGGTCAACACGCGCCACGCCGGCCTCTACGGCTGGGTGTTTCGCCGCTACGTCGCCTGCTGCTCCGGCTCGCCGCCGCCACCGCCACCGCCGGGCGGCTGGGGCACGGGCAGCGTCTTCCACCCCGCCGGCGCGGCGCTCAATTTGCGCCGTGGCCCGAGCCTCGATGCCCCCGTCATAGGCTCGATCGCGAGCGGCACCCGCGGCATTCCGGTGAGCGACTGCATCTACGAGAGCGACGTGCGATCCTGGTGCCAGGTTGCCTGGCGCGGCCGCAACGGCTGGGTGTCGACGCGCTACTTCCAGCTCGACTGAGGATGGACGCCCCATGCGCAACGATCTTGGTTCATTCGATTTTGGCCTCGGTGAAGACCTCGACATGCTGCGCGACCAGGTCCGCTCGTTCGCGGCCGACCGCATCGCGCCCATCGCCGAAAAGACCGACCGCGAGAACCTCTTCCCCCGCCACCTGTGGCCGGAGATGGGCGCGCTGGGCCTCCATGGCATCACCGTGCCCGAGGAGTACGGCGGGGCGGGCCTCGGCTATCTCGCCCATTGCGTCGCGCTGGAGGAGGTTTCGCGCGCCTCCGCCTCGGTGGGGCTGTCCTACGGCGCCCACTCCAACCTTTGCGTCAACCAGATCGCCCGGAACGGCACCGAAGCGCAGAAGGCGCGCACCCTACCCAAGCTGATCTCGGGCGAGCACGTGGGGGCGCTGGCCATGAGCGAGCCCGGCGCCGGTTCCGATGTCGTGTCGATGCGCACCCGTGCCGACAAACGCGGCGACCGCTACGTCCTCAACGGCTCCAAATTCTGGATCACCAACGGCCCGGAAGCGGAAATCCTGGTGGTCTATGCCAAGACCGACCCGGACGCCGGTTCGCGCGGCATCACCGCCTTCCTGGTCGAGAAGGGCATGAAGGGCTTCTCCACCGCGCAGAAGCTGGACAAGCTCGGCATGCGCGGTTCCGACACGTGCGAGCTGGTGTTCGAGGACTGCGAGGTGCCGGAGGAGAACGTGCTCGGTGCCGTGGGCAAGGGCGTCAACGTGTTGATGTCGGGGCTGGATTACGAGCGCGTGGTGCTCGCCGCCGGTCCGCTCGGCATCATGCAGGCCTGCCTCGACGTGGTGCTGCCCTACGTGCACGAGCGCAAGCAGTTCGGCCAGCCCATCGGCTCCTTCCAGCTGATGCAGGGCAAGATCGCCGACATGTACGTGACGATGAATGCCTGCAAATCCTACGTCTACGCGGTCGCGCGTGCCTGCGACGCGGGCCGTACCACGCGCGAGGACGCGGCCGGCGCCATCCTCTACGCGGCCGAAAAGGCGACGTTGGTGGCGCTCGACGCCATCCAGGCGCTCGGCGGCAACGGCTACATCAACGACTATCCGACGGGCCGCCTGCTGCGCGACGCCAAGCTCTACGAGATCGGCGCCGGCACCAGCGAGATCCGCCGGATGCTGATCGGCCGCGAGATCTTCGCCAAGTCGGAGTGAGGTTCAGCCGGCCCGGCGGGGCGGCCGGCTCGCCCACAGGATGAGCGCGATCAGCGGCAGCTGCAGCGCGACGCGCAGCCACAGGAGCCATGCCGGCAGGGTGACGCCCGCGACCGGGATCTCCTCCAGCGCCATGTAGATGTTGGCCGGCACCACCGCGAGGCAGTAGAGCGCCAGGAGCGTGCCGGTCGCCCGCCGGGTGCGTTCGGCCAGGAGCCCGGCGGCGAACAGGAGCTCCAGCACCCCCGTCAGCCGCACCAACAGCTCTCCCGGCAAGGGGGGCGGCACGATGCGCGCGAAAGCGGCGGTGGCGGCGAAGTGCAGCACACCCGCCGCGGCGAAGAACGCGGCGAGCGCGAACGCGACACGGCGACGGCCGCGCATCAGGAGCCGGCGAGCACCGGGGTCAGTGCCTCGCGGGAGGCTTCGGCGAGGCGCTGGACGTCGCGGTAGCGCTCGCGGCCGCGGCGCACGACGAGCTGGAGCTGGCGCCCCTCGCCCTCCGGCTCCAGAAGCGCGGTGTGGAGGCCGCCGAGCGCGGCGCCGTTCTCGCGCACGAAGGGCTCGGGCAGGATCGTCTCGCCGATGCCGCTGCGCACCATGCTGATCAGCGTGGCGAAGGAGGAGGGGCCGATGCGGGTCGAGATTTCCGAGCCGAGGCGGGCGTGGGCGCGGCGGATCGCTTCCGACACCACCTCGCGGAAGCAATGGCCCTCCTGCATCAGGAGGAGCGGGCCGGTGAGGGCGTCGATGGTGGTGGCGGGGGGCAGCGGCCGTGGGCTGACGGCGACCAGCCGCTCGTCCGCCAGCGGCAGGGCCACCAGGGTCTGCAGGCGCGGCAGCGTCGCGGTGATGGCGAAATCGAGCGAATCGGCGTTGACGGCGAGCTCCAGCGCGTCGGTGCGATCCTCCACGAAGTCGATGTTGGCGGCGGCGTTGAGCGCCGCGAGGTTGGCGAGGAACCGGGGCGCGAAATAGGGCGCCACCGTCGGCAGCACGCCGAAGCGCAGCGGCCGCCCCAGGAGGATGCCGTCGCCGGCGGTGGTGCGCTGCACGCGGTAGAACGAATCCATGATCTCGCGCGCCGCGGACAGCACCTCCGCCCCTTCCGCCGTGACGGTGGCCGCTCCGTGGCGCCGCTCAACCAGCGTCAGGCCCAGCAATTCCTCCATGCGCCGCAGTTGGGCGGACAGTGTCGGCTGAGAGATTCCGCATGCTTCGGCCGCCCGCGAGAAGGAGCCGTGCTCGGCGATCGCGATGAAGTACTCGAGGTCCCGAAAGCGCAGCATCTTCATCATGCGGGCTGATCCATGCGAAGCCTTTGTCTCGGAGTTGTCCGCGTCACTCATAGCAATAGGCTATGGTAGGTCGCGATCGCAGCGCGGCGAGCAAAAAAGCGCACGACGGGGTGGGCGAAATGTCACGATCGCGCTGCCATAAATGGTAGCTGCGCGCAATAATGTAGGGGGAGGGATCATGGCTCACGGGGAAACGGCCTGGATCGAGTGTGCCTCGGCCGACGTGGAGGCGACCAAGGCGCATTACGCCAAGATGTGCGGCTGGACCTATCAGGGCATGGAGATGGGCGAGGGCGGCACCTACTGGGTGGCCAGCCTGGGCGACAAGATGATCGCCGGGATCATGGCCAAGGAGGCGATCCCCCACGATGTGCCGCCGCATTGGCTGGTCTACCTGGAGGTGAAAGACATCGCCGCCGCCGTGAAGGACGCGGCCGAGACCGGCGGGAAGATTCTCAGGGAGCCGTTCACGGTGCCGGGCGTGGGGCAGATCGCCATCGTCGCCGAGCCGAGCGGGGCCGGGCTCGGTCTGCTGGAGCCTGCGCCGCAAGCATGAGCGAGGCGGTCAGACGCGTCTATCTCGCCGGCCCCGAGGTCTTTCTGCCGGACGCGAAATCGCTGCTCGCGGCCAAGAAGTCGATCTGCGGCGAGGCCGGCCTTGTCGGCGTCTCGCCGTTCGACAACGAGGTGTCCGGCATGGACGGCGCCGAGGCGACCGCCTTTGCCATCTACCGCGGCAACCTCGCCTCGATGTCGAGCTGTTCGTTCGCCATCGCCAACATCACGCCGTTCCGCGGGGTCAGCGTCGACCCGGGGACGGCCTTCGAGGTGGGCTACATGTGCGCCCTGGGGCGGCCGGTGTTCGCCTATTCGGCGGAGCCGCTCGAATATGCGGCGCGCACGCGGCGGGCCGCCACCAACGAGCCGCTTGTGGTGCGCGACACGGCCGGCGACATCGCGGTGGAGGATTTCGGGCTCGCCGACAACCTGATGATCGCCTGCGGCGTGGAGGAAGGGGGCGGGCGCACGTTCGTCGCCGACGAGGTGCCGGCGGACCGCTGGCGCGACCTTTCGCTGTTTCGCGCGTGCGTCGCCGAGATCGCGGCAATTCGCGCCCACGGCGGCGACTGAAGCGCCGGTCAGCCGAGCCCGAACCACCAGCCGGCGAGGCCGAGGAAGGCGAAGAAGCCGAACACGTCCGTCAGCGTCGTCAGGAAGACCGAGGACGCGACGGCCGGGTCGGCGCCCAGCTTGTTGATCACCATCGGCAGCAACGCGCCGAACAGGCCCGCGCAGGTGACGTTGAAGACGATGGCGCAGGCGATCACCACCCCGAGGTCGACGTTGGTGAACCAGAAAAACGCCACGAATCCGACCGCGATCGCCACCGCCGTTCCGTTCATGACGGCGACGAGCACCTCGCGGCCGATGATCTTCATCATGTTGTGCTTGGTGATCAGCTTCTGCGACAGCGCGCGCACCGTCACTGTCATCGCCTGGATGCCGGCGTTGCCGCCGATGGCCGTCACCACCGGCATCAGGATCGCGAGGGCGACCATCTCCGAGATCGTGCCGTCGAACAGGGCGATGACCAGGGAGGCGAGAAAGGCCGTCACCATGTTGCTCATCAGCCAGGGAATGCGCGTGCGGGCGACGTAAAGCGGCGTGTCGGACAGGTCCGCATCGCCGGCGCCGGCGAGGGCGCGGATGTCCTCTTCCGCCTCCTCCTCGATGACGTCGACGATGTCGTCGATGGTGAGGACGCCGACCAGCCGGTCGCTGTCGTCCAGCACGGCGGCGGACAGAAGATTGTAGCGACGGAAGATGCGCGCGGCCTCTTCCTGGTCCTCGTCCGCACGCACGGTGCGCGGCTCCTCGTCCATGATGTCGGTGATCTTGACCGGGCGCCGCGCGCGCAGGAGCCGGTCGAGCGCCACCGTGCCGAGCAGGCGGAAGGCCGCGTCGACGACGAAGATCTCGGTGAAGTCGTCCGGCAGGTCCTCCTCTTCGCGCAGGGTGTCGATCACCTGGCCGACCGTCCAGAACGGCGGCATCGCCACGAAATCCGACTGCATGCGCCGGCCGGCCGACTCCTCGGGGAAGTCCAGCGAGCGCTTGAGCCGGTGGCGCATCGCGAAGGGCAGCTCGGCGAGAATCGCCTCTGACTCGGTGTCGTCGAGGTCCTCCAGGATGTAGACGGCATCGTCGGTGTCGATCTCGGCGATGCCTTCGGCGACCGACTTCGGGTCGAGCGCCGACAGGATCTGCACGCGGGTCGATTCGTCGAGCTCGGTGAGCGCGGTGAAGTCGAAATCCTCGCCGAGCTGGCGCACCAGCTCGACACGTTCGTCCGGTCCGAGCCGTGCGAGAAGGTCGGCCACGTCCGCTTCGTGCAGGTCCGCGACGAGCATTTTCAGCTCTGCGGTTTCGCGACGCTCCAGGAGGTCGGACGCCTCCGCCACGAGCGCGTCGTCCACGACTTGTTCTTCGTTGCGCTCGGTGCGGTCGGCCTCGGCCATAGGCGGACAATCCTTGGTTCGATCGTGAGCGCGCCGTGGCGTTGCGCCAGCGCCGTTGTCGCGTGAGCGGCACAACCGGCGGTGCTTTACCATCGATGCGGCGGCGGGCAAAATCCGGCGGCGGCCGGCCGAAAGGAATTTTTGATGCCATATCACGCGTGTGTTGCCCGCGAGCGCCATACGTTCGCATGCCTGCGTACGCTGATGGCGAAGGCGACGCCGGCGCGCTCCGGCGACGCGCTCGCCGGCCTTGCCGCCGCGACGGACGAGGAGCGCGCCGCCGCGCAGATCGCGCTGGCGGACGTGCCGTTGACCGATTTCCTATCCGAGGCGCTGGTTCCCTACGAAACCGACGAGGTCACGCGCCTCATCATCGACACGCACGACCGGGCCGCCTTCGCGCCGGTCGCCTCGCTGACGGTCGGCGCGCTGCGCGACCACCTCCTGTCCGACGCGACCGACGGGGCGGCGCTGGCCGCGCTCGCGCCCGGCCTGACGCCCGAAATGGCGGCAGCCGTCTCCAAGATCTGCCGCAACCAGGACCTGGTGCTGATCGCCAGCAAGATCGAGGTGCGCACCGCGTTTCGCGACACCATCGGCCTCAAGGGGCGGCTTTCGACGCGGATCCAGCCCAACCATCCGAGCGACGACCCGGGCGGCGTCGCCGCCTCGGTGTTCGACGGGCTGATGTACGCCTCGGGCGACGCGGTGATCGGCGTCAACCCGTCGTCCGACAACACGGCGGCGGTGAGCGCGATTCTGCATCTGCTGGACGAGATCATCGCCACCTACGAGATCCCGACCCAGTCGTGCGTGCTCGCGCACGTGACCACCACGCTGGCGGCCATCGAGGCGGGGGCGCCGGTCGACCTGATGTTCCAGTCGATCGCGGGAACGGAGGCGACCAACACGAGCTTCGGCTTTTCGCTGGCAACGCTCGCCGAAGCGCGCGAGGCGGCATTGTCGCTCGGCCGGGGCACGGTGGGTAACAACGTGATGTATTTCGAGACCGGGCAGGGTTCGTGCCTGTCGGCGGACGCGCACCACGGTGTCGACCAGCAGACGCTGGAGGCGCGCGCCTATGCGGTGGCCCGCGCGTTCGACCCGCTGCTGGTCAACACGGTGGTGGGCTTCATCGGGCCTGAATACCTCTATGACGGCAAGGAGATCGTCCGGGCCGGGCTGGAGGACCACTTCTGCGGCAAGCTGCTCGGCCTGCCGATGGGGTGCGACATTTGCTACACCAACCACGCCGAGGCCGACCAGAACGACATGGACACTTTGATGACGGTGCTGGGGGTGGCGGGCGTCACCTTCATCATGGGCGTGCCGGGGGCGGACGACGTGATGCTGAACTACCAGACCACCTCGTTTCACGACGCGCTTTATCTGCGGCGGGCGCTGGGGCTGCGGCCGGCGCCGGAGTTCGAGGCGTGGCTGGAGACATCCGGCATCATGCGGGCGGACGGTGGATTCCACCTGGCTGACGGGCGCGGGGGGCGGTTCCGCGCGGCGCTCGCCAACGCAGCGGCATGAGCGAGCCGGACGCCTGGGCGGCGCTGCGGCGGCTCACCTCGGCCCGCATCGCGCTGGGGCGGGCAGGCATATCGCTGCCCACCGCGCGGGCGCTGGAGTTTCAGGCCGCGCACGCCACGGCCCGCACCGCCGTGCACGAGGCGCTCGATGCCGAGGCGCTGGCCGCCACCTTGTCCGGCGCCTTTGCCGGCATCGCGATCCTGCACAGCGAGGCGGCCGACCGGGCCACGTACCTGCGCCGTCCGGACCTCGGCCGCCGGCTCGATGCGGCCAGCCGCGCCGCGCTGAGCCCGGCCGCCGCCGACATCGCGGTGGTGATCTGCGACGGGCTGTCGGCCCGCGCCGTTGCGGCCAACGCGGCGCCGTTCCTGGCGGCTTTGCTGCCCCGGTTCGCGGCGGAGGGGCTGACGCTGGCGCCGCTTGCCATCGTGCGGCAAGGGCGGGTGGCGATCGGCGATGCGATCGGCGCGGCGCTGGGGGCACGGCTGGTGCTGGTGCTGATCGGCGAGCGGCCGGGCCTGTCGGCGGCGGACAGCCTGGGCGTTTATCTCACGTACGAACCGCGTCCCGGCCGCAACGACGGCGAGCGCAATTGCGTCTCCAACATTCGCGCCGGCGGCCTCGGCTACGCCGAAGCGGCCTACCGCACGCACTATCTGGTGAGCGAAGCGCTGCGCCGGAACCTGTCGGGCGTCGCGCTGAAGGACGATACGGTGGCACCCGACGCGCTGGAGGGGCGCGCCAACGCGGCGCATTTCCTGCTGCCGGATCGGCCGGCCTGACGCTGCGGCCTGACGCTGGCACGAGCGGGCTTGTGCCCAGCTTCGGGCAAGCGAAGCCGCGGCCAACCAAGCCGGATGCCGCGCTTCGGGGAGAAGCCGGCCGCGCCGCGATTGCGCTTGTTTAGGGAAAGAGGCCGGTAGCGCCTCTTAAAATGGTGCGGTCGAGAAGACTCGAACTTCCACGGGTTGCCCCACAGCGACCTCAACGCTGCGCGTCTACCAATTCCGCCACGACCGCATCGGAGTGGGGCACGTAGCATCCCGCGCCGTCCCTTTCAAGCGACCGCGGGAGCATTTAGATGAGAGATATGAACGCTGCACACTTGCCCCCCACCCAATGGCAGATTTCCGACACGCTGATCGGCTACTCCGAGGCGGTGGCCGCGATGGACGCGCGCGTGGCCGCGATCGCGGCCGGCACCGCCGGGGAGTGCGCCTGGCTGCTGGAGCACCCGCCCTGCTACACGGCCGGCACCAGCGCCAACGCGGCCGACCTCGTCGAGCCGGACCGCTTCCCGGTCTATTCGACCGGGCGGGGCGGGCAATACACCTATCACGGCCCCGGCCAGCGCGTGGCCTACCTGATGATGGACCTGCGGGCGCGCGGGCGCGACGTTCGCGCCTATGTGTGCAACCTCGAGGGCTGGATCATCGATACGCTGAAGGCGTTCGGCGTCGACGGCGAGCGGCGCGAAGGGCGGATCGGCGTGTGGGTGCGCCGGCCGGGCGGCGGTGAGGACAAGATCGCCGCCATCGGCGTGCGCGTCAGGCGCTGGGTGACGATGCACGGCATCTCGCTCAACGTGGAGCCGGATCTGGGGCATTTCGCCGGCATCGTGCCGTGCGGCGTGCGCGAGCACGGGGTGACGAGCCTTGCCGCGCTCGGCCGGGTCGTCACCATGAGCGAGGTGGACCAGGCGCTGCACGACGCCTTTTGCGACCGCTTCGGCGCCACGGAGCGGGCCCCCGCCCTCATCGAGAACCCGCTGGCCGGCGCATCGGCCTGAGCCGGGTACGGCAAGACAAGCGAGGCCGCCTTGTGCCATTCCTGTCGCGGCAACGATAACGACGAGGGGGACAAGCGGCCATGACGATCCTGATCTGCGGAGAAGCGCTCTACGACGTCTTCTTCGAGGCGGAGCGGGCCGAAGGGTTCACGCTCGACGCCCGCATCGGGGGCTCGGCCTTCAACGTTGCGATCGGGCTCGGCCGGCTCGGCCAGGGGGTGGGCCTCCTCACCGGGGTCTCGCAGGATCGGCTCGGCGAGAAGCTGGCGCAGACGCTGGCGGCCGAAGGCGTCGACACCACGTATCTGCGGCGCAAGGACGCGACCACCACGCTCGGCATGGTCTCCCTCGACGACAAGGGTTCGGCGCAATACCGCTTCTACGGCGAGGGCGCGGCCGACCGGCTGGTCGGCATTGCCGATTTGCCGGACGTGGCGCCGCTCAGCGCCGCTTCGTTCGGCTGCTTCTCGCTGCTGACCAAGCCCACCGGCGACAGCTTCCTCACCTTCGCCGAGCGGGTGGCCGCCGCGGGCCGTCTCGTGGTGCTCGATCCGAACATTCGCCCGTCCGTGGAGCCCGATTTCGGCGTCTGGCGCGCCCGCGTCGACTCCTTTGCCGACCACGCCGGCCTCATCAAGGTGAGCGAGGAGGATTTGCAGCACCTCTATCCCGGCGAGACTCTCGGCACCGTTGCCCAGCGCTGGCTCGCCAAGGGCGCCGCCGCGGTTGTGGTGACGCTGGGCGGGGAGGGCGCGGTGATGATCCGCGCCGCCGGCGACCCCATCAAGGTGCCGGCGCAGCGGGTCGAGGTGGTCGACACTGTGGGCGCCGGTGACAGCTTCCTCGCCGCGCTGCTGACCTATCTCGTCGAGACCGGCGAGCTGTCGCGCCAGCGCATCGCCGCCCTGCCGGAAGAGGAGGCGAAGCGGGCGCTGGCGTTCGCCGTCGCCGCCTCGGCGGTCACGTGCGGGCGGCGCGGCGCCGATCTGCCCCGCCGCGACGAGCTTCCGGCCGTCGCCTGAACCAGCGGCTGCGACGGACCGCCCTATTCGCCCTGCGCGCGGCGCAGGAAATCGAGCACCAGCCGGTTGAAGGCATCGGGCCGCTCGATGTTGGACAGATGCCCGGCGCCCTCGATGATTTCGAGCGTGCTGCCGGGAATGCGGGCGGCGATTTTCGCCGCCAGCTTTGGCGGGGTCAGCCGATCGAGCGAGCCGGTGAGGACGAGGGTGGGCACCGCCACATCGTCGAACAGCGGCGACTGGTCGAGGTCCACCGAGGCTTCCACGGTCTTGATGTAGCTGTCCGTGCGCAGGCGCGACAGCGAATCCACCAGCGCCTCCAGCACCGGCGTGTCGTCCGGATCGCCGATCAGCGTGCGGGCGAGGCCGGGTGCGATGTCGGCCGGCGTCTTGCCGGCCAGCAGCGGATCGCGCCGCGCGGCGATGAAGGCGCGCTGCTGCTCGGCGGTGAAATGGGCGAACCCCATGTGCGTGTCGCACAGCACCAGCGAGGCCACGCGGGCGGGGTGGGCGGCGTGGAAGGCCGCCGCGATGCGTCCGCCCATCGACAGCCCCACGAGGTGGACCTTGGGTGCGGCGAAATGGTCGACCACCCGCAGGAGATCGTCGCGGAAATCATCGAAGGCGCGCGGGCCGTCGACGTCCTCGCTGTCGCCGTAGCCTCGCGCATCCCAGGCGGCCACATGGAACTCGCCGGCGAAGGCCGCCAGGTTGGGGTGCCAGTTGCGCCGGTTGCCGCCGACCCCGTGCAGGAAGACGACGAGCGGTCCCGCTCCCATGTGGTCGACGGCAATCCGGGGAGCCGGCGGCACGAAGATGGTGTCCATAAGTCCCTGTCCGAATCGGTGGGCGAGAATGCGGCGAGGGGATCGCCGGGGGCTGTGATCAAGCCGTCATACTAGGGTGGTTAGGCAAAGGGAGACATCCCGATCAGGAGACACTCCCGTGAAACGCACCGTCCTTGCTACGACCGCAATGGCGCTCGTCCTGGCCAGCTCTGCCCAGGCGCAAGATGCCCTGCCGCAGGCCAGCAGCGCCTGGTTCACCGACGCGCAGGCGCGCATCGGCGAGATGCTGGAGCGTCAGCCCAACACCAACCGCGCCAAGAACGTCATCCTGCTGGTGGCGGACGGCAACGGCGTCGGCACCAACTACGCCATCCGCCTGCTCGACGGCCAGAACAAGGGCATGCTCGGCGAAGAGAACGTCCTGCCTTACGAGAACTTCCCCAACCTCGCATTGGTGAAGACCTACAACGTCAACGCCCAGACGCCCGATTCCGCCCCGACCGCCGGCGCGATGAACTCCGGCATCAAGCAGGCGTTCAACACCATCAACCTCGACCCCGAGGGCGCCGTCCACGACGACTGCTCCACCGAGGCCGGCAATGAGCTGAAGCTCTTCTCCGAGATCGCCTCCGAGGCGGGCAAGGCCGTCGGCGTGGTGTCGACGGCGCGCATCACCCACGCGACCCCGGCCGCCGTCTACGCCAAGACCGCCAACCGCAACTGGGAAGCCGCCGTGCCGGAAGGCTGCGACAGCTCCAAGGACATCGCCTCGCAGCTGGTCGACCAGATGGAAGCGGGCGTCATCGATCTCGCCATGGGCGGCGGCCGCCGCTACTTCCTGCCGACCAACGTGGAAGCCCAGGAAGGCGGCAACGGCGACCGTGAGGACGGCCGCAACCTCGTTGCCGAGCTGCAGGACAAGGGCGTTCAGTACGCCTGGGATCAGGCCACCTTCGACGCCCTCGCACTCGACGGCTC
Source organism: Alphaproteobacteria bacterium (assembly GCA_030431335.1). GTDB lineage: Bacteria > Pseudomonadota > Alphaproteobacteria > Rhizobiales > Amorphaceae > Acuticoccus. The sequence goes on along the minus strand of JAUIJH010000053.1, from coordinate 487 downwards.
GGCTCCGATTCTCGGCCTCTTCGAGAACAGCCACATGAAGTACGAGTACGACCGCACCGACGAGCCTTCGCTGGCCGAGATGACCGAAGCGGCCATCAAGTTCCTCCAGAACAACGAGGGCGGCTACTACCTCGAGATCGAGGCCGGCCGCGTCGACCACGCCAACCACGACGGCAACGCCTTCCGCACCCTCACCGACGGCATCGCCTTCGTCGAGGCGGTCGCCAAGGCCGACGAGCTGACCGACGACGCCGACACGCTGATCATCGTCACCGCCGACCACGAGCACGCCATCGCCTTCAACGGCTATTGCGGCCGCGGCTCGCCGATCCTCGGCCTCTGCTACGGCGTGAAGGCCGGCCAGGTCGAGCACTCCGACGAGCTCGAGCTCGCCGACGACGACAAGCCCTACACCGTCATCGGCTTCCTCAACGGTCCGGGCGCGGATCTGCTCGAAGGGCGGGGTTTTGAGGTCCGCACCTTGATC
>JAUIJH010000253.1 GCA_030431335.1 Alphaproteobacteria bacterium | reverse complement strand
CGTGGCCGAGGCCGATCATCTTCTGGATGATCCAGGCCTTGTCGATGTCGGCGGCGTTCTCCGTCGCGACACGCTCGCCGTTGCGCAGCACCGTCACCCGGTCGGACACCTCCAGCACATCCTCGATGAAGTGGGAGATGAAGACGAAGCTGCGCCCCTCCTCCCGTTTCAAGCGGTCGAGCACCTCGAACAGGCGCTTGATCTCGGGCGGCGACAGGGCCGAGGTGGGTTCGTCGAGGATGATGACGCGCGCGCCGGAGAACAGCACGCGGGCGAGTTCCACGAGCTGCTGCAGGCCGACGGGCAGATCGCCCAGGCGCTGGCTTGGATCGACCTTGAGGCCGAGCCGGGCGAGCAGGCCCGCCGCGCCCTCCGTCATGGCGCGCCAGTCGATGATGCCGAAGCGGGTGACCGGCTGGCTGCCGAGATAGACATTCTCCGCCACCGAAAGGTCCGGCGCGACGCTGAGTTCCTGGTGCACCATGCCGACGCTGTGGTCGCGCGCGTCGCGGGCGGAGCGGAACACGGTGCGCTGGCCGTCGATGACGAGTTCGCCCTCGTCGGCCTGGTGGACGCCGGCGAGGATCTTCATGAGGGTCGACTTGCCGGCGCCGTTCTCGCCGACCAGCGCGTGGACCTCGCCCGGATAGAGCGAGAAATCCACGCCGGTCAGGGCGCGCACGCCGCCGAAGCTCTTGGAAACGCCCGTCAGGGCGAGGAGGGGCTGGGCCGGCGCGTCACGCGCCGGCCCCTCGAGTGGTTGTTCGCTCACGCGATCAGATCAGGTAGTGGTTCTGCATCCACAACATGCCGGGCGCGTTGGCTTTGGTGACCACCGGCCCGTCGGTGATGACGTGCTTGGGAATGCCCTCGCCCGTCTTTTCGCCCGACATCACGGCCGCGACGCCGGCCACCACCGCGCCGCCATGGATGCGGCAGGAGGGGTTGCGCACGGTGGCGTGCATGCGGCCGTCGATGACGGCTTCGACCGCGGGAGGCATCGCGTCGACACCGCCGACGATGATGTCATCGCGGCCGCGCGCCTTCATGATGTTCTGCGCCGCGAGGGCCATGTCGTCGTTGTGGAAGAAGGCGGCGTTGATCTTGTCGCCGTACTTCGTCAGGAGGCTGTCCCAGATGCGGGTGGCCTTGGTCACGTCCCAATCGGCGGGCTGCTCGTCCAGGACCTCGATATCGGGCATGGAATCGACGACGCTGTGGAAGCCGCGGGCACGGCCCTGGGCGCCGGTGTGGCCCAGCGCGCCCTGGGTCATGACGATGCCGCCCTTGCCGCCCATCGCGTCGACCAGCGCGCGGGTGACCGACGCGCCCATGAACTCGTTGTCCGGCGCCAGGAAGGAGTGCACGCTGAGCTGCTCCAGCGGCGCGATCAGCGTGTCCATGTCGATGACGGGGATGCCCTTGTCGATCATCCGCTGGACGGGATCGGTCAGGGTGCCGATGCCGAAGGCCTGGATCGCGACGAAATCCCAGTCCTGCGTGGCCATGGTGTCGACGGCGCTGCGCTGCTTGGGCGCGGACAGTTCGCCGTCGAACCAGGTCACGTCGACGTTCATGAGCTTGCCCCACGCCTCGGCGGCGGCCTTGCCCTGGGCGCACCAAGTGGCCTGCAAGCCGGCGTTGGAGAAGGCAGCCTTCAGCGGCTTGCCGGACGCCTGCAGCTCCTGCGCCATGGCGAGCATGGTCGAGGGATCGCCGCCCATGAGGCCGGCCATCGCCCCGCCGGCGGCCCCGACGGTGAGGCCCGCATTGCGCAGAAAGCGCCGCCGATCGAGACTGGCTTTGTTGGTTGTCACAGTTCGTTCCCTCCAGGGTTCGTTTTTTTCGTTGTCGCGAGGTTCGGACCCGTTCGCTCCGGACCGCCTCGCTTTTGTTTGGCGTCGGCCCATTTTTTACCGAGTCGAAGCCGGTATTCGGAACGTGCGCCGATCTATTATGATGGCCCGACGCTCGCCGACGCAAGCGGGCAAAACACGATCGAGACAACAACCTCCGCGAGTTCATGGAATTTCTGTTCGACGGCCCCGCATCGGCACGCACCAGCGTCCTCTTCGCGCACGGCGCGGGGGCGCCGATGGATTCGGGCGCCATGAATGCGATCGCCAAGGCGCTCGCCGAAGCCGGCCTGCGCGTCGCGCGCTTCGAGTTCGACTACATGGCCGCCCGCCGCTCGGGCGCACGCAAACCGCCGCCGCGCGCCGAAAACCTGATGCCGCAATACCGTGCCGCCGTTGCCGCCCTCGCCGCGCCGGGACCCTTGATCATCGGCGGCAAATCGATGGGCGGGCGCGTCGCCAGCCTCGTCGCCGACGCGCTCTACGAGGAGGGGTCGGTCGCCGGCCTCCTATGCCTCGGCTACCCGTTCCACCCGCAGGACAAGCCGCAGCAGCTGCGCACCGCCCACCTTGCCGACCTCGCGACGCCGGCGCTGATCTGCCAGGGCACGCGTGACCCGTTCGGCACCCGCGAGGAGGTGGCGCACTACGCGCTGGCGCCGACGATCGAACTCTTCTGGCTCGAGGACGGCGATCACGACCTCAAGCCGCGCAAGAGCGTCACCGGCCTCACCCACGCCGACCACCTGGCCGCTGTCGCCGGCGCAGCCGCCGCCTTCGCGGCACGGGTCGCGTGAGGATCGCCACCTTCAACATCAACGGCATCAACAAGCGGCTGGACAATCTGCTCGCCTGGCTCGACGAGGCCGCCCCCGACATCGCCCTGCTGCAGGAGCTGAAGGCCACCGACGATGCCTTCCCGCTGGCGGCCATCGAGGCGGCGGGGTACGGCGCGGTGTTCGCGGGGCAGCGCACGTGGAACGGCGTCGCCATCCTGGCGCGCGGGGCCGAGCCGATCCTCACCAGCGCCGAGCTGCCCGGCGATGCCGACGACCGCCAGCCACGCTACATCGAGGCGGCGGTGGGCGGCATCCTCGTCACGTCGATCTACGCACCCAACGGCAACCCCGCGCCGGGCCCGAAATACGACTACAAGCTGCGCTGGCACGATCGCCTCGCCACCCACGCGGCAAGCCTTCTGGCCGCCGGCGTGCCGGTGGTCCTTGCCGGCGACTACAACATCGTGCCCGAGCCACGCGACATCTACGCGACGCGCTCCTACGCCGACAACGCACTGGTCCAGCCCGCCGCCCGCGCCGCCTTCCGTGCGCTGATCGAAGCCGGCTGGAGGGACGCGCTGCGGACGATCCACCCCGACGCGACGCTCTATACATTCTGGGACTATCGGCGGAACCGGCTCGCCCGCGACGCGGGCCTGCGGCTCGACCATCTGCTCCTCAGTCCGGCCCTCGTGCCGCGCCTGCGCGATGCGGGGGTGGATCGCTTCGTGCGCGAGCGGGACAATGCCAGCGACCACGCGCCCACCTGGATCGAGCTTGCCGACTGAGGCGCGGCGAAGTTGGGAAGACAGGCAATTCTGTCGACGGCGGAAATGATCTATCCGGAACGGCGACACAGCGCGCGGGGACAAGGCATGAACCACAGCGACTATATCGAAGCGGCTGTCCGCTTGTCGGCCGAGGCTTTGACGGTGGACGGGGCCGAGCCATTCGGCGCGGTGGTGGTGAAGGACGGTGAGATCGTCGGCCGCGGCGTGAACCGCTCGCGGGCCACGCTCGATCCCACGTCGCACGGCGAGACGGAGGCGATCCGCGACGCCTGCCGCAACCTCGGCACCACGGATCTTTCCGGCGCCACGCTCTATACGAGCTGCGAGCCCTGCCCGCTGTGCGTCGCGGCCATGGCGCTGGCGGGCATCGATGCGCTCTATTTCGCCGCGCGGCTCAGCGATTCGCGTGCCATCCTGGGCGCGGTCCCCTCCCGCATCCGCCGGCCCAGCGCCATCGAGCGGCTGCGCGAACTGTGCGGCACCCCGGTGGAAGAGGGCGCGATGGCGGGCCAGCACATCGCCTCGCCGGCCGCGCTGGAGGTGCTGCACCAATGGGCGGCGCAAAAGGCGGGCTAGCTACGAAACGGGGCGCTCGCGCTTCTGCCGCACCTCGGCGAGCAGCGCGGCCATCTGCGCCGTCAGGATTTCGCTCACCATGCGGCACACGCGCGACAGGCTGCGGCGCGAGCTGATCACGATCGCCACCGTCTGCGGGGCGGCGCCGCGATCGGCGATCGGCACGAACTGGAGGCGCCCGTCCAGGATCTCGGGCGCGGCGTCCAGCTCCGAGGTGATGGCGACGTGGCTGCCCGCCACCGCCAGATGCTTCACGAGCTGCAGCGAATTGGTGGCCAGCGGCGGCCCGCCCTCGGAAAACATCCAGCCGTGGCGCGCCTCCAGATAGCGCCGGATCGCCAGCGCCTGGCTTTGCAGCGCGACGGGGTGCCCGGTCGCCGATTTCAGCGTCGTCTCGCGCCGCCCCGCGAGCGGGTGCGTCGGCGCGACGACGCAGCCTAGCGGCAGGTCTTCCGTCCATGGGACATGAAAATCGCGGTGAGGCTTGATGTTGAACGCGAGCCCGATATCGACCGAGCCCTCGTTGAGCGCGGTCCCCACCATGTCGGGGGTCATGAACTCGACGTCGATCTGCACCCGCGGATAGCGTTCGCCCAGCTCGCCGAGGAAGCGGGGGATGACGCCGTTGGCCATGCTGTCCATCGCCGCGAGCCGGACCAGGCCGAGCTCGGTGCCCTGCATCTGCTTGATGTCCGACCAGATGCGCCGCTCGTCGGCCCGCCAGCGGCGCGCGAGGACCAGAAACATCTCGCCGGCCGGGCTGAGCGCCATGCCGCTGGTCTGCCGTTCGAACAGCTGAACGCCGAGCCGCTCCTCCAGGAGCACCACCTGCCGGTCGATCGCGGAGGCCGAGATGCCGATCTCGCGCGACGCAGCCTGGATCGAGCCGGCTTCGGCAACCGCCTCGACATACAGCATTGCGCGCGGAACCAGATGAAGCGCCATGGGCAATCATCATTCGAATTTCTCGAATGAGTTGTGCCCCAGTTTGTCATGGATGGCAATTCGCCGCTGCGGCAATCCTTAACCGACCGACCAAGTCGGGCCATTTGGCACGACCGATGCCTGCGTCCGGCACAACCGGGCCGAACCGCTCCAGGGCCGCGCAGGCGGTCCGCCCCCTGCCAATGCAAATCATGAGGACGAGCCCATGAAGACCATTCTGCCTATCCTCGCGGCCTCCGCTATCGCGCTTGCTGCGGCGGGAACGGCCCACGCCGACAAGATCCGCGTCGCCGGCAATTTCGCCACCGAACACTCCTCCAGCCAGGCCATGGAGGTCTTCAAGCAGGAGGTCGAGGCGCTGACCGGCGGCGACCTCACCGTCGACCTGTTCCCGGCCCAGCAACTGGGCGGCGCCGCCGAGAACGTGCAGGCCGTCAAGCTCGGCGCGGTCGAGATCATCTACACCGGCAGCGCCTATCTCTCGCGCACCGTGCCCGACC
>JAUIJH010000052.1 GCA_030431335.1 Alphaproteobacteria bacterium | reverse complement strand
ACGCCGTGCACCGCGCCGTCGCGGCCTGGCGGACGGCGCGCGGGCCGGCGCGGGAAAAATATTTGTTCCCCGCCCGATCGCGCCAGGGCCACCTCACGCGGCAGGCGTTCGCGCGCGAGCTGAAACTCCTTGCGGGCGCGGCGGGCCTGCCCACCCACACGGTCTCGCCGCACGTCCTGCGGCACGCATTCGCGACGCATCTGCTGTCGCGCGGGGCCGATTTGCGGGTGGTGCAGACCCTTTTGGGCCATCAAGACATTTCAACGACGGAGATCTATACCCATGTGCAGATCGAGGAGATGGCAGCCGTTCTGAACGACTGCCATCCGCTTGCCGAACGGCCGGCGGCTTGACTTCGGCGCGCGGAGTGAAGAGTTTCCGCCGCCATCGCCGTCAGCCTGTCTGACCACACCCTGCCAGAACGAAGACCCATGCGGACCTTTTTGGAATTCGAGAAACCGGTCGCCGATGTTTTCGGCAAGATCGAGGAACTGCGCGCCCTGGGTGACGCGGGGGTCGACGGCAAGGAAGAGATCGCCAAGCTGGAGGACAAGGCCGAGAAGGCGCTGGCGGAGATCTATTCCAAGCTCACCCCCTGGCAGAAGACGGAGGTGGCGCGCCACCCCGACCGGCCGCACGCCTCGCACTATATCCGCAGGCTGGTCGAGGATTTCACTCCGCTGGCGGGCGACCGCGCCTTTGCCGAGGACGCGGCGGTCGTCGCCGGCATCGGCCGCTTCGAGGGCCGCTCGGTGGCGGTGATGGGCACCGAGCGCGGCGCCACCACCGAAACCCGGCTGAAGCACAATTTCGGCATGGCGCGCCCCGAGGGCTACCGCAAGGCCAAGCGCGTGATGCAGCTTGCCGAACGCTACCGCATGCCGGTGCTGACCCTGATCGACACGGCCGGCGCCTATCCCGGCATCGGCGCGGAGGAGCGCGGCCAGGCCGAGGCCATCGCCCGCTCCACCGAGCAGGCGCTGACGCTGACGGTGCCCTCCGTCGCGGTGATCATCGGCGAGGGCGGCTCGGGCGGCGCGCTGGCGCTCGCCACCGCCAACCGGGTATTGATGCTGGAGCACGCCATCTATTCGGTGATCTCGCCGGAGGGGGCCGCCTCGATCCTGTGGCGCGATGCCACGCGGGCCCAGGAAGCCGCCGCCAACATGAAGATCACCGCGCAGGACCTGATGCGCCTGGGCGTGGTCGAAGAGGTGGTGGCCGAGCCCCTCGGCGGCGCCCACCGCGCCCCCTACGATGCGATGGACGCGGTCGGCGGCGCCATTTCGCGCGCGCTGGGCGAGTTGAGCCTGATCGGAGCAAGTGAGTTGAAATCGTCACGATCGGCACGCTTTCTTGCCATCGGACGGTCACTTGAGAGCTGACCGTTGCAAGCAAGCCACACTCGACCCACCACCTGTGGGAAAGCCCCCGGCAAGGTGGGTTGAGGATTTGTAAAGGTGGCAGGGCGCACGTTACACGCCGATGGTGGCGTCGATGTTTAGGTGTCGCCATGAGCCGCGGGGCATTCGCATGACCATGAGCGCAACGCGTACACAGACCTTTTTGAGGTCGTTCCGCCGTGTCGTCCGCTCCCTCGCGGGGGTGACGCTGATGGCCGTCGCCCTGGCCGGCTGCCAGGTATCCGAATTCGCGTACGACGCGCCGGAGTTCGCCCCGCTCCCCGCCAGCCTCGAAACCAAGATGACGCGCCTCGGCATGGACAAGCGTTCGCCGATCATGCTGCGCATCTACAAGGAAGAGAACACGCTCGAGGTGTGGAAGGAGGCCCGCACCGGCCGTTACGACCTACTCCAGACCTACGAGATCTGCGCTTGGTCCGGCAAAGTGGGGCCGAAGAAGAAGGAGGGCGACCGGCAGGCGCCCGAGGGCTTCTATACGGTCACCCCCGCGCAGATGAATCCGAAATCGAGCTACTACCTGTCCTTCAATCTCGGCTTCCCCAATGCGTACGACCGCAGCCTGGGGCGCACCGGCTCGCACCTGATGGTGCACGGCGACTGCTCCTCGCGCGGCTGCTACGCGATGGAGGACAAGCAGATCCAGGAGATCTACGCCCTGGCGCGCGAGGCTTTCCGCGGCGGCCAGCAGGCGTTCCAGGTCCAGGCGTTCCCCTTCAAGATGACGCCCGAGAACATGGCCCGCTACGCCGATGACGAGAACCTCGCCTTCTGGGAGATGCTGAAGGAAGGCGCCGACCATTTCGAGGTGACGGGCAAGGTGCCGAAGGTCAGCGTCTGCGGCCAGCGCTACGTCTTCAACGCGACTTCGTCCTCCGGCTTTTCCGCGAGCGCCGCGTGTCCGGCCTACGACGTGCCGGACGACGTGGAGCAGCTCGTCGCCGCCAAGTCGAAGTCCGACCTCGAAAAGCAGCGCAAGGAAGTGGCGCGGATCATCGCCCAGCAGGATCGCGAGAAGCGCTGGGCCGAGCGTGAGGCCCAGCTCGCCACCTTCTTCAAGCAGCCCAAGAACGACGAGGCGGGCTCTGCCGCGCCCGCGACGGCAACCGCGGATGCCGTGCCGGCCACGGCGACCGCGCCCTCCGGGACGGCGCCCGTGCCCCGCCGTTCGCCGGCTGGCAAGTCCGGCGTTGCGGTGGCCGCCAACTCGGGCAAGGGCGACGGCGGCGGCTTCCGCATGCCGAACCCGTTCGCGCGCTTCACCTCCCCGGACCAGCCGGTGGCTTCCATCGCCGGTGTCGACGCCGAGACGCCCGCGCCCGCCACCACCGTTGCGCCTGCCACGGTGACGGCCACGGTCGCCGCCCCGGCCACGACCCCGGCTCCCGCCGCCCCAGCGACGGCGCCCGCCGCCCCGCAGGTTGCGGCGCGGCAGGCGGCCGAGCAGCAGACGACGGTCACCGCGCCGCTGGCCTACCAGCCGGCCGAGGAACAGTCCGGCGGCTTTTTGTCCAGCATGGCCAAGACGAGCCGCGGCCTCTTCAAGCGCGCTGGCTCGATGTTCAGCAACGGCGACGCGCAATAGGCCGGCGCAGCCCTCCGGCTGCGCCCCCTCCCGATCCGCGATGGACAGAGGCGCAGCCCCCAACTTTCGCCCGACGACGACCGACCGAGCCTGAGACGGCCATGTCCGCGAGATCCGCACCGAGAGCGGTGGATCGAATCCGCGGTTAATCTCCTCGTTTCATTAAACCTGCGGCCTCTCGCCCGACGGCTTCGCACGTTGGTCCACGCCAGCCGGATTCCGTGGCAGCGTGCGTGCGCCAGATCCGGCCCCTTTGCGTTAAGGGCGCCCTCGTGATTGGCGCCGGGACGGGCGCGGGCGGGGTCTTCTCCTCACCGCCATTCGGGTGGCTCCGGCGAGCCTTGCCTGCCCATGATGGGCGCTCAGCGGTGAACCTGGCCGAGCCAAATATCTAAAAGAGCGTTGTGTGAACCCAGGGCCCGTAGGGGGCGGCGGATTGACCTATGCGGCGCCGTTCGCCCCTGGCTGCACGCTTCGCGACGAGATGCGCCGACCGCCTGGTGCAACGAAACGTCCGGGGCGATCATGGCGGGCGATCCCAGACCGGATGGACGGCGGGGGGGCGGCGTGTCCGCGCCAGGCAGCCCAGGGCAACGGCAGTGGGCGAGGCGGTGCGGCCCGGCACAGCGGCCAGCTCGGCTCGCTCCAGGCGGCGACGTCCGCTGGCGTCGCGGCGCCGGCAACGGCAGCGGGTCAGGAGGCGCGGCACGGCACAGCGGCCAGCCCGGCCCGGCCTAGGCGGCGACGTCCGCTGGCCTCGCGGCGCCGGCAACGGCAGCGGGTCAGGCGGCGCGGCCCGGCACAGCGGCCAGCCCGGCCCAGTTCTAAGCGGCGACGTCCGTTGGCGTCGCGGCGGCGGCAACGGCAGCGGGTCAGACGGCGCGGCCCGGCACAGCGGCCAGCCGGCTCGGCCTTAGGCGGCGACGTCCGCAGGCGTCGCGGCGCGGTCGTATTCGGCCTGAAGGCGGGGGGCGCGTTTGCGCGCGCTCGCCATGCCGGCGGCGCGGACGGGGCCGTAGCCGCGCACCTCGGCCGGCCAGGCGGCGAGGGCCTGGGCGCTCGCCATGCGCCGCGGCGTCAGCGTGGCGGCGATATGGTCGAGCGTCGCCTCGTACTCGGCGAGGAGGGCGCGCTCGGCGCGGCATTCCGCCGTGCGACCGAACACGTCGAACACGGTGCCGCGCAGCCGCCGCATCCGGGCCAGCAGCGGGAACAGGCGCCCGAGCCAGGCACCGAACCGGCGCTTCTGCGGCCGCCCGGTGCGCGGATCGGTGCGCGCCAGGAGCGGCGGGGCGAGGTGGAAGCTCAGCCGGTCGAAGCTCTCGAACTGGCTTGCGAGCTGGGCCTGGAAGCCGCCGTCCGCATAAAGCCGCGCCACCTCGTACTCGTCCTTGATCGCCATCAGGCGGTAGAGCTGCAGGGCGGCCGTCGACAGGAGCGCCTCGCCCTCCGGCCCGCTCGCGACCGCCTCGAGCCGCGCAAGGCGTGCCTTGTAGCGGTCCGCATAGGCCTCGTTCTGGTAGGCGGTGAGGCTGCCGGCATAGCGCGCGATACGCTCCGGCAGCGCTTCGGGGGTGATGCGGTGCGCGAGCGGCGCCGACATCGCCCCGGCGACGATCTCCTGGAAGCGCGCCGGATCGGCGACGCTGAGCCGGCCGAGCCGGAAGGCGGCGAGGTTCATCTCCACCGCCGCGCCGTTGAGGCGGATGGCCTCCTCCAGGCTGGCGGACGACAACGGCAGCGCCCCGAACTGGAAGGCGGCGCCGAGCACGATGGTGTTGGCCGCGATGGCATCGCCGAACACCGCGCGGGCGCTCGCCGTCGCGTCGAGCGTGTGCGGTGTCGCGCGCACCTCCAGGTCCTGCAGGATGCGCCGGGTGGGGAGCGAGAAATCGACGTCGCGGGTGAACTCGCCGGGGAGCTGCTCGTGCGTGTTGACGACGACGCGGGTCTTGGGCGTCAGCGTCGACAGCACCTTGGCCCCGCCGGCGACGACGATGTCGCAGGCGAGCACGGCCGAAGCGCCGCCCGGGCCGACGCGGATCGTCTTCACGTCCTCGCGCCGCGGGGCAAGCTTGATGTGGGACAGCACCGCGCCGCCCTTCTGGGCGAGGCCGGCCATGTCGATCACCCCCGCGCCGAGCCCCTCGAGGTGCGCCGCCATGCCGATCACCGCGCCCACGGTGACAACGCCAGTGCCCCCGACGCCCGTCACCAGGATGCCCATGGGGCCGGTGAGGGTTTTGCGCGCGGGCTCGGGCAGCTCGATGTCGAATTGAGGGCGCTCGCCCTTCTTGAGGACCGCGCCGTGCACGGTGACGAAGCTGGGGCAGAAGCCTTTGAGGCAGGAGAAATCCTTGTTGCAGACCGACTGGTCGATCTGCCGCTTGCGGCCGAAGACGGTGTCCACCGGCTGGATCGCGACGCAGTTGGACTGGACGCCGCAATCGCCGCACCCCTCGCACACGCGCTCGTTGATGACGATGCGCTGGTCGGGGTCGGGGAAGGCGCCGCGCTTGCGGCGGCGGCGCTTTTCGGAGGCGCAGGTCTGGTCGTAGATCAGCACCGTCACGCCCTCGATCCCGGCGAGGCGCTCCTGCACGGAGATGATGTCGTCGCGGTGGTCGACGCTGATGCCGGCGAGGTGGCCGTATTTTTCCGGCTCGTCGGTGACGATGGCGACGGCGCGGGCGCCCTCCGCCGTCACCTGCGCGGCGATCTTGTGCACCGTGAGCCCGCCGTCATGGGCCTGGCCGCCGGTCATCGCGACCGCGTCGTTGAACAGCACCTTGTACGTGATGTTGACGCCGGCCGCCGCCGCGGCGCGGATCGTCAGCGAGCCGGAGTGGTTGTAGGTCCCGTCGCCGATGTTCTGGAAGAGGTGCGGGCGCTTGGAGAACTGCGCCTCGCCGATCCACTGCGCGCCCTCGCCGCCCATCTGGGTGAAGCCCTCGGTGGAGCGGTCCATGTAGAGCGCCATGAAATGGCAGCCGATGCCCGCCGCCGCCCGCGCGCCCTCCGGCACCACGGTGGAGGAGGAATGCGGGCAGCCGGCGCAGAAATAGGGCGCGCGCTCGGCGATCGAGGCGGTTTTGGCGAGGTGGGTGCCCAGCGCCTCGGCCGCCTGGAGCGGGCCCTTCACGCGCTCGGCGCCGCGTGCCACCAGGCGGCGGCCGATCTCGCGCGCGACGTGATTGGCGCCGAGCGCACCGGCGGCGCGAAACAGCGTGGCGCCGGTTTCGTCGGTCTTGCCGATGATGGTGGGGGCGTTCGCCGCGCCGTAGAGGTGGTCCTTGAGCTGCGGCTCGATCAGGCCGCGCTTTTCCTCCACCACGATGATCTGCTCGAGCCCCTGCGCGAAGGCGAGCGCATCGGCGCGGGCGATCGGCCAAGGCATCCCGACCTTGAAGAGGCGCACGCCGAGATCGGCCAGCGCCACCTCGTCGAGGCCGAGCTGGTCGAGCGCGTCGAGCACGTCGAGCCAGCTCTTGCCGGTGCCGACGATGCCGATCCTGGCGTTGCGCCCGCCGGAATGGACGATGCGGTTGAGCCGGTTCGCCACCGCGAACGCCTGCGCGGCCGGCAGCTTGCGCTCCATCAGCCGCGCTTCCTGGTCCAGCGCGTCGAAGCCGGCGCGGATCGCGACGTCGGGCGCCGGGCCGTCCGGGTAGGCGAGGGCGACACGATCGGTCCGCCCGTCGATGGAAGCGGTGGATTCCACCGTGTCCTTGACGCACTTGAGCCCGACCCAGGTGCCGGCATAGCGGCTCATGGCGAGGCCGATGAGGCCGTAATCGACGATGTCCTGCACGCCGGCCGGCGACAGCACCGGGATCATCGCGTTGATCATCCCGAACTCGGACTGGTGGGCGGTGGTGGAGCTCTCGCAGGTGTGATCGTCGCCCATCAGCGCCAGCACGCCGCCGAGCGGAGCGGTGCCCGCGAGGTTGGCGTGGCGCAGCGCATCGCCCGAGCGGTCGACACCGGGGCCCTTGCCGTACCACAGCGCGAAAACGCCGTCGTAGCGGTTCTCGCCCGACAGGTGCGCGGTCTGCGTGCCCCAGCAGGCGGTGGCGGCGATGTCCTCGTTGAGGCCGGGCTGGAACACGATGTCCGGGCCGAGGGTGCGCCGGGCACGGGTGAACTGCTGGTCGAGCCCGCCCAGCGGCGAGCCGCGATAGCCGGTGATGTAGCCGGCCGTGTTGTGGCCGGCCGCCCGGTCGCGCGCCTGCTGGGCGAGCACCAGGCGGATCAGCGCCTGGGTGCCCGATAGGAACACGGTCTCTTTCGACAGGTCGTACTTGTCGTTTAGCGACACATTGGACAAGAGGGCCATCCTCGATTGGCTCAGACCCCGATTCATAAGCGCGTGCCGTCGATCTGACCAGGGGATGCGGCAGCCCCCGTCCCGCGCCGATGACGGCGGCGGCCTCCTCTGCCGGGCGCCCGCCGCCGAAGATCCGGCGAAAGGGGGCAGGGCCGCAGCGGCGCGTGTGCGACATCGCACACCGGCAGGTCGGTTATTTGCGGCAGCCGGGCAGCAACTCGGGGCGGTATTCGAAGTGCATGGTGTCGTAGTGGTACCAGCGCCCGCCCCAGATGAAGCAGTGCCGCTCGAAGATCTCCACCACCTCCATCGGGATCTCGTTGCGCCACAGGATGGTGCCGTTGGACGGCTGCTTGTCCCAGCGCCAGTAGTTGGAATAGTGCGTGTTGACGTCGATGGCGGCGCCATAGGAATGGACGCTGAGCCGATTGGTGCCGGCGATGGGGCGCCAGTTGAAGGTGCCAGACGAGGGCCGCAGATACTGGTGCAACGGCTTGGGCAACCGCTCCAGCTCGGTCGAGACGGCGGCGAGCTTCTTGTCGACGCCGAAGCGGGTGGTGACGGCGACGCTGCCGCCGCCGATGCGCGACACCCACGGCACGCTGGTGAGGGTGGCGCGCACGGCCCCCTCCGAACCGCCGTAGAGGGCGCGGAAGAAGTCGTCGTTGCGCACGCGGCCGGGGTCCTCGTCGCGGCGCGGGCGCTGCTCGCCGACGGAAGCGGGCGGGTAGGGATAGGCGAACATGTCCTCCACGTCCGCGTTCGCGAGGAGCTCGGCCGGCGACTTGTTGCGCCCGTCGTCCCACACGATGCGCTCGCCGGAGGGGAAGACGATGGTGTTGCCCTCGAAGCGGAAGGCGCCGGGATAGGCCTTCAGGAGCGCCGCCTTGCGTGCGTCGCCGCCCCCGCCGCCAGACTTGCCGCCGCCAGAATTGCCGCCGCCGAAGAGGTTGCCGAACAGGCCGCGCTTCTGGTCGCCTTGCGCGGTTTGCGCCGCGGCGGGAGGGGACGCGCGGCGGAGCCTCTGCGGCTTCGGCTGGGGCACGATGTCGGCCCGCGCGGCGGAGACGCCCGCCGGCACCCCCGCGTCCATGGGCAGGAACAGGACGGCCAGAGCCGCCAGCGACAAGGAACAGAGAAACGCGCGCACGACAACACCCGGTGAGCCGCGCCCCAGGCGGGCGTCGGCGAGGCAGCGAACCTAGCACAAAGGCCCCCTGCGGTTCGACCGGCCTTGCCCGCGGCGGCCATTCCGTGCCCATATCCCGCCGCCAGAACGAGGGGAGATCGGCCATGGACGTACGGGCAGCGGTGGCAATCGAGGCGGGCAAGCCGCTCGAGGTGACAACGGTCCAGCTCGATGGCCCGCGCACCGGCGAGGTGCTGGTGGAGGTGATGGCGACCGGCCTTTGCCACACCGACGATTTCACCCTGTCGGGCGCCGATCCGGAGGGCATCTTCCCCGCCATCCTCGGTCACGAGGGCGCCGGCATCGTGCGCGAGGTGGGGCCGGGCGTCACGTCCGTCGCGGTGGGCGACCATGTGATCCCGCTCTATACGCCCGAGTGCCGCGAGTGCGAGTACTGCCTCAACCCCAAGACCAACCTGTGCCAGAAGATCCGCTCCACCCAGGGGGCGGGGCTGATGCCGGACGGCACCTCGCGCTTCACCCTCGAGGGCAAGCCGGTGTTCCACTACATGGGCACCTCCACCTTCGCCAACTTCACGGTGCTGCCGGAGATCGCGGTGGCCAAGATCCGCAAGGACGCGCCCTTCGACAAGGTCTGCTACATCGGCTGCGGCGTGACGACGGGGATCGGCGCGGTGGTCAACACCGCCAAGGTGGAGCCGGGCTCCAGCGTGGTGGTGTTCGGCCTCGGCGGCATCGGGCTGAACGTGATCCAGGGCGCGCGCATGGTGGGGGCGACGCAGATCGTCGGCGTCGACCTCAACCCGGAGCGCAAGGCCTGGGGCGAGAAGTTCGGCATGACCCACTTCGTCGACGCGCGCGCGGTGGGCGACGTGGTGGCTCACATCGTGGAGATCACCGGCGGCGGGGCGGACTACTCGTTCGAGTGCATCGGCAACGTGAAGACGATGCGCCAGGCGCTGGAGTGCTGCCACAAGGGCTGGGGCGAATCGGTGATCATCGGCGTCGCCGGCGCGGGGCAGGAGATTTCCACCCGGCCCTTCCAGCTCGTCACCGGGCGCGTGTGGCGCGGCACGGCCTTCGGCGGCGCGCGCGGGCGCACGGACGTGCCGAAGATCGTCGACTGGTACATGGACGGCAAGATCGACATCGACCCGATGATCACCCACACCATGCCGCTCGAGGACATCAACAAGGGCTTCGAGCTGATGCACAAGGGCGAGAGCATCCGCGGCGTCGTCCTCTACTGAGGTTTTGGCGCCACGCCGGGCGGGCGCCATGAAACCGTCATTCGCAATCGCCGGGGACGGCGCCTATATCGGGCGCTCGGAGAATTGCGATGTTGTCATATTTCGAGCGCCTGGTGGACCCCTATCCAGCGCGCGAGCCTCAGACGCCGCCTGACAGGTTCTGGCCCTTCATCTGGCATTACAGCCGGGACGTCTGGCCGTGGGTCGTCATCATGGGGGTCTCGGCGGCGGCGATCGGGCTGGGCGAGGCGTTTCTGTACGGCTTCCTCGGCACGCTGGTGGACTGGCTTGCCGAGCGCGATCCGGCGACCTTCCTCGCCGAGGAGGGGTGGACGCTCGCCTTCGTCAGCTTCGTCATCCTGATCGGCCTGCCGGCCCTCGTCCTGTTCCAGACCGCGCTGGTCCACCAGACCCTGTCGGGCAACTTCCCGATGGTGGCGCGCTGGCTCGCCCACCGCCAGCTCCTCAAGCAGCCCGTCTCGTTCTTTGCCGACGAGTTCGCCGGCCGCATCGCCACCAAGGTGATGCAGACGGCGCTCGCCGTGCGCGACACCGTGCTGCGGATCTTCGACATCTTCGCCTATGTCGTCGCCTATTTCGTCGGCATGCTCATTGTGGCGGCGGAGGCGGACTGGCGCTTGATGGTGCCGATGCTGGTGTGGGCCGTCGTCTACGGCGGCACGCTGTGGTATTTCGTGCCGCGCCTGGCCCGCGTCTCGGCGATGCAGGCCGATGCGCGCTCGATGAT
The DNA here is from genome assembly GCA_030431335.1 of Alphaproteobacteria bacterium. Classification (GTDB taxonomy): domain Bacteria; phylum Pseudomonadota; class Alphaproteobacteria; order Rhizobiales; family Amorphaceae; genus Acuticoccus. The sequence goes on along the minus strand of JAUIJH010000052.1, from coordinate 21,312 downwards.
GACGGGCCGCGTCGTCGACAGCTACACCAACATCCAGACGGTCAAGCTGTTCGCCCACGGCAACCGCGAGCGCGAATATGCGCGCGAGGCGATGGACGAGTTTCTCGTCACCGTCCACCGGCAGATGCGCATCATCACCTGGTTCAACGTGGCCAACTACGTGATCAACGCGCTGCTCCTGTTCGCCATCGGCGCGCTGGGCGTGCACTTCTGGCTGCAGGATGCGATCTCGCTCGGCGCGCTGGCGATGTCGCTGACATTGGTGCTGCGCCTCAACGGGCTGTCCCACTGGGTGATGTGGGAGACGACGATGCTGTTCGAGGCCGTCGGCACCATCGCGGACGGCAAGCAGATGCTGGCGAAACCGCCGACGGTGCTGGACGTGCCGCAGGCGCCCGCGCTGGTGGTGCCGCGCGGGGAGATCCGCTTCGAGGCGATCCGCTTCCACTACGGGCGCGCGCACGGGGTGATCGACCAGCTCGACCTCACGGTGCGGCCCGGCGAGAAGATCGGACTTGTGGGCCCCTCGGGCGCCGGCAAGACGACGCTGATGAACCTCCTTCTGCGGCTGCACGACCTGGAGGACGGGCGCATTCTGATCGATGGGCAGGACATTGCGCTGGTGAACCAGGAATCGCTGCGCGCGGCCATCGGCGTGGTGACCCAGGAGCCGGCCCTGTTGCACCGCTCGATCCGCGACAACATCGCCTACGGCCGGCCCGAGGCGAGCGAGGCGGACATCATCGAGGCGGCCCGGCGCGCCAACGCGCTGAGCTTCATCGAGGATCTCGCCGATCTGCAGGGCCGCACGGGCCTCGACGCCCATGTCGGCGAGCGCGGGGTGAAGCTGTCCGGCGGCCAGCGCCAGCGCATCGCCATCGCGCGCGTGTTCCTGAAGGACGCGCCGATCCTGGTGTTGGACGAGGCGACGTCGGCGCTCGATTCGGAGGTGGAGGCGGCGATCCAGGAGAGCCTGTTCGACCTGATGGAAGGCAAGACGGTGATCGCCATTGCGCACCGCCTGTCCACCATCGCCTCGCTCGACCGGCTGGTGGTGCTCGACCAGGGCCGCATCGTGGAGGAGGGGCCGCACGCCGATCTCGCCCAGGCGGGCGGGCTTTACGCGCGGCTGTGGTCGCACCAGTCGGGCGGGTTTATCGCCGACAACGCGGTGGTGGAGGCGGCGCAGTAGCGCCCGACGCCTCCGCCCGAGGGGGCGGCGTGCCGCGGGCGGCGACCAAACGCCCGGTAGACGACGGCTCGCCGACGCCCTATCAGAGAGCGATGTGCGGGTGTAGCTCAATGGTAGAGCAGCAGCCTTCCAAGCTGAGGACGAGGGTTCGATTCCCTTCACCCGCTCCACCCGGCTCGCCGCATCCAGATAAGCGCAGGAGCGGCCCCCCGACGTGATCGAATTTCTGGACTGGCTTTCGCAGCAGCTGGCCGGCGCTCCGCTGGCGGTTGGGCTTGGCGTCATGGTGTTCGCCATGGCCGGCGGCATCGTCTATGTCGCCCGCTTCGTGCCGGGCATGGCAGTGGTCCTGGCCATCGCGGCGGCGGCGGGCGCGACCGGGGAGGGGCTCACCACCGTTTTCGTCGCCACCGCGCTCGGCGCGCTGATGGGCGATCTCGTGTCCTACGCGCTCGGCCGGCGCTACGGGATGGCGCTCGCCGGCTGGGGCTGGCTCGGCCGCCGCGAGGCGCCGTTCGGCGCGGCCGCGGCCGTGGTGGAACGGCGCGGCCTCCTCGGCGTCGCGCTGGCGCGCTGGCGCCCCCGCGCGCGGGCGATGGTGCCCGCCTACGCCGGCATCGCGCGGGTGGCGGCGGTGCCGTTCGTCATCGTCTCGATCCTCTCGGCGCTGGTGTTCGCCGCGGTGACCGTGTTCGGGATCGGCCTCGTGGCGGGCGTGCTCGCCGAAATCGGCGGGCGCCTGTCGGTGGCGATCATCGGCGCGCTGATCGCGCTGGCGCTGGTGCTGTGGCTCGGCCGGTTCGCCGCCTCGCTCACCCTTGCCTATGTCGACGACGCCCGCAAAGCGGCGCACCGCTGGGCCGACGCGCGCGAGGGCCGCATCGCTCGCCTGCTGGCGTGGACGCTCGATCCCAAGGACGTGACGGGCCTTCTGGTCCTCCTGTGGACCGCGGTCCTGTTCGTCGCGCTGTTCATGTTCGCCGAACTCGCCGGCGACGTGTGGGAGGCCGAGGACATCGTCGACGCGGACCTCGCGATAAACCGCTTCGTGCAAGCCTTCCGCACCCACTGGCTCGACACGGCGATGATCGCGATCACCATGCTGGGCGATTCCACCGTCCTGGTGGTGGTGGCGGTGGCGTCGGTGCTCTGGCTGCTGGCGACGCGCAATTTCTGGGTCGCCGCGGCCTTCACCGGGGCGATCCTGCTGGCGACGGGCTTCGTCGCGCTGATCAAGGGGATCTTGGGGCGCGCCCGGCCGCTGACCGACCTTTATAGCGGCGTCGACAATTTCAGCTTTCCCAGCGGCCACGCGACCAACTCGATGGTGCTGTTCGGGTTGATCGCTGTGCTGATCAGCAGCGCCTTTCGCGGCCGCTGGCGGGTGGTTGTGGGAGGCGCCATCGCGATCCTGCCGCTCGCCATCGCCGGCTCGCGCATCTACCTGCAGGCGCACTGGCCCTCGGACGTGGTCGCGGGGCTGGCCTTCGCGCTGGCGGTGACGGCGGCGTTCGCCATCGCGCTGCGGTGGCTGCCGTTCGCCCCGTCCGCCGCGCGCGGGCTCGCGGTGGTGGTGGCTTTGGCGCTCGCGGGCGCGGGCGGCGCCAACATCGCGCTGCGGTTCGACGCCTCGCGGACAAAATACGCCCCGCACGATCTGTCGGTCCCCCTCACGCTCGCCCAATGGCAGGCCGACCCGTGGCAGCTCGTCGGCCGCGGGCGGGTCGGCTTCGAGGGCGAGATCGAGACGCCGTTCGTCGTGCAGTGGCGGGGTGACACGGCCCAGCTCGAGGCGGCGCTGCGGGCCGATGGCTGGTCGCGCGCGGAACCGTGGCAGCCGGTTGGGCGCGACGGGGCGCGGCTCGTGCCGCGCCTCCACCTCGGCCGCCTGCCGGCGCAACTGTGGATCAACACGGGCAGCGAGGGCACGCTCGTCTTCCAGCTCTGGCGCTCGCGCTACGACGTCGACGAGACGCCGCTCTACGTGGCCACCGTGGCCGCGCTGGAGGATATTTTCGGCATCGTCGCGATCGTCGACGACGACCGGCTCGACCCGCAGGCGGCGATCGAGCGCCTGCAGGGGGCCATCGCGGCCGCTGGCGGAGCCGAGGCCGGACACTACGTCCTCGCCACCGATCTGAAGCTCCAAAACGACTGACGGACCCGCCGCTCGCCCGGCGGGCCGCTGCGGCGCGGCATGGTGCACGGATCGTCGCGATATCCAGCCCCTCGAGAGGCGCGGGGCCGCCCCCATGCGGCCGGCCCATCCTGCCCTTTGTGCTTCATCCGCTCGTTGCGCCCGTGTGAAAAGGGGTTCGGCCGCGAGATATTATATTTGATAAAATCGATTGAGTATGATTGGTTTGAGCCTAGCGGGCCCGTCAGAGGTGCCGCTCGACAAGAATGGGGAGGACATCATGAAGCCACTCGCGCTCCTCGGCGCCATCGCGCTCAGCGCTTTCGCGGGCCATCAGGCGGCGGCGGACACCACGCTGCGCCTGGGCCACGTGCTCGCGCCGTCGCATCAGTTCCACCAAGGCATGGTGCTCGCCGCCGAAAAGCTCGCGGAGCTGACGGACGGGCGCGTCACGCTGGAGGTGTTCCCGTCCTCACAGCTCGGCACCGAGCGCGACATGCACGTGTCGATCCGCACCGGCGGCGTCGACATGATGCTGGCCTCGCCCGGCGGCGCCAGCGTGCACCTGCCCGAGCTCGCCGTGCTCGACGCGCCGTATCTCTTCGACGACGACCCCCACTGGCAGGCCGTCGTCTATGGCGACATCGGCAAGGAGTGGGAACAGGCGATCGAGGACAAGGCCAACGTCCACATCATGGGCTGGTTTCCCCGCGGCACCCGCCACGTCGCCACCAAGGGCATCGCGCTCGACTCGATCGACGACATCAAGAACGTGAAAATCCGCGTCGCCGATATTCCGCCCTACCCGCAGGTGTTCAAGGCGTTCGGCGCCACGCCGACGCCGGTCGCCTTCGCGGAGATGTATTCGGCGCTGCAATCGGGCGTGGTCGACGGCGCCGACATCCCGCTCGACACCATGCTGGCGCAAAAGCTCTACGAGGTGGCCGACCACGTGAACCTCATCGCCTGGTCGTTCGCCGCGCCCGGCCCGATCCTGATGAGCGACAGCGCCTATCAGCAGCTCTCCGATGAGGATCGCGCGGCGCTGCGCGAGGCGCTGAAGGTGGGGACCGACTTCATCGCCAAGTCGTTCGCCGACAGCACCGAGGCGGTGACCGAGGAACTCAAGGCGAAGGGCATGACCTTCGTGGAACTGTCCGACCGCGCGGCCTGGGAGAAGGCGGCGGCCGACGCGTTGCCCGACCTCGCCGGAATCTGGGGCGGCGACGAAGAGCTTTATGTCCGCATCCGCAACGCCAAGCCGTAACGGCTTCATGGCGGTGCCGCGCGCCCTCTACCGGGCGCTCGGCGCGGCGGAGGAGGCGGTCGCGATGGCCCTCCTCGTCGGCATCGTCGCGGTCGTCGCGCTCCAGGTGGTGGGGCGCTACCTCCTCACCAATCCCTTCATCTGGCCCGAAGAGGTGACGCGCCTCATGCTCGTCTGGCTCACCTTCATCGGCGGGGCCGCCGTCACCCGGCGCGGCGCCCACATCGCCGTCGACCTCCTGCTGGAGGCGTTGCCGGACGGCGGGCGCCGCGTGCTGGGCGTCGTCGTCAATCTCGTCACGGGCGCGGTGTTCGCATTCGTCGCCTGCCTCGCGGCGCGGCTCGCGGACAACGTGGCGACGCTGCCGCTCGCCGCCACGCGCTGGTCGATGGCGGTGATGGTGTGGCCGGCCGCGGCCGGATGCGCGCTGATCGCGCTGCACGCCATCGTGCGCACCGGCGCCGGAGTGCGGCGGCCATGATCCTCCTTTATGGCGGCACGCTCGTCGGCTTCCTGATGGTCGGGTTGCCGGTGGCGGTGGCGATCCTGGGCGTCGGCATCGTGGCGATCTTCGTCGCGGGCGTACCCAACTCGATGATCGTGGAGCGCATGATCTTCGGGCTCGACAGCTTCCTGCTGATCGCGATCCCGCTGTTCCTGTTCATGGGCAATCTCATGAACGCGTCCGGCATCACGAGCCGCATCTTCACCTTCGCCGAGGCAATGGTGGGCCACTGGCGGGCGGGCTTCGCGCAGGTCAACGTGGTCAGCTCGGTGATGTTTTCCGGCATGTCCGGCTCGGCGCTCGCCGATGCGGCCGGCCTCGGCGCCATCGAGATCAAGGCGATGCGCGAGGCGGGCTACACCGCCCCCTACGCCGCGGCGGTGACGGCGGCGAGCGCCACCATCGGCCCGGTCATCCCACCCTCCATCGCGGCGATCCTCTATGCCTTCATCGCCGACGTGTCGGTGGGGCGCATGTTCCTCGCCGGCCTCGTGCCGGGGCTGATGATGGCGCTGGCGCTGATGGCGACGGTGTGGTGGCGCGCCCGCCGGCTCGACCTGCCGCGCGTGCCCAAGGCGAGCGGGGCGGTGCGCCGCGCCGCGTTCTGGCGCGCGCTGCCCGCGCTCCTGTGCCCCGTCGTCCTCATCGGCGGGATGCGCACCGGCGCCTTCACGGCCACCGAATTGTCCGCCGTCGGCGTGATCTACGCGGTGGCGCTCGGCGTGTTCCTGCACCGCGAGATCGCCGCGCGCGATCTCCTGGCCGCCTGCCGCGAGACGGCGGTGTCGGCGGCGGCGATCATGCTGATCGTGGCGGCGGCGCACGTCTTCGCCTGGATCGCGGCGCGCGAGCAGATCCCCCAGAGCATCGCCGCGGCGGTGCTGGCCATGGAGCTGTCGCCGGCGATGTTCCTGCTCGTGGTCAACATCGTCCTCCTCCTTCTGGGCATGATCCTCGACACCACGGCGATCCTCATCCTGGTCGCGCCGGTGCTGGCGCCCGTTACCCTCGCGGTGGGCATCGACCCGGTGCATTTCGGCATCGTGATGATCGTCAACATGATGGTGGGGCTGATCACGCCGCCCGTCGGCATGGCGCTGTTCGTGGTCGCCCGCATCGCCGACGCGCGGCTTTGGGACGTGACGCGCGAGGCGTTGCCTTACGCGGGGGCGCTGCTTCTCGTCCTCGCCATTCTCACCTATTGGCCCGGGGTCGTGCTGTTCCTGCCCGACCTCGTCTATGGAGTTGCGCAGTGAGCGAGACGTCTGCCCCGAAGCCGCGGCTGCACGGTGACCTGGAGCGCCAGCCGACCCGCGTGGTGACGCCTGGGACGCGGCTGCCGCAGCACGTGTCGTGGTACCGGCTGGCGCCCGGGGGCACCTGCACCTTGCATGTGCACACCGGCAAGATCGAAACTTGGCTGGTGGTGGACGGCACGGGCGAGGCGCGGATCGGCGAGCGCACCATCGCCATCGGCCCCGGCGACGTGGTGGTGACCGAGCCGGGCACGCCCCACGGCATGGTCAACACCGGGCCGGGCGCGCTGCGCTTCGTCAACATCGTGGCCGTCAGCGGCCCGGAGGCGATCTCCACGCGGGAGCTGGGCGAGCGATGAGCCGGCGCCTTCTCGTCACCGGCGCCGCGGGCTTCATCGGCGCGGCGGTCGCGGAGGCGGCGCTCGCGCGCGGCCACACCGTGACGGGGCTCGACCGGCGGCCGGCGTCGGGCGCCTTCGCCAGCCGCGTCGCCGACGTGACCGACCGGGCGGCGGTGGCCGAGGCGGCACGAGGGTGCGACGCCATCATCCACCTCGCCGCCGTGGTCGGCCCCGATCCGGCCCGCGCCGACCCCGCCGCCGCCACCGCCATCAATGTGGACGGCACGTTGGCGGTGCTGGAGGCGGCCCGCGCGCACGGTCTCCAGGCCGTGTGCGTGTCGACGGCGACGCTCTACGGCCGCCGACCCGACCTGGAACCGCTGGACGAGACGGCGCCGGTCGACCCGGTCAGCGTCTACGACGCGACCAAATACATGGCCGAGATCCTGTGCGGCACCTACCGCAAGACCTTCGGCACCAACGTCGCCTCGTTCCGCACCAGCTTCGTCTATGGCCTCGGCCACAGCACCGGCGACTACTACGTGCACCGGCTCCTCGCGGGCGAGCGCGAGATCGAGGACGTGGGCGCCGACCACCCGTGCGACTTCACCTATGTGCATGATCTGGCGCTGGGGTTGGTGCAGGCGGCCGAGCGCGAGGGGTTGCCGGAGCCGGTCTACAACCTGTCCGGCGGCGTGCTCCTCACCCGGCGCGACCTGGCCGAAGCGGCGCTCGCCCACTTTCCCGGCGCCGCGATCCGCCAGACCCCGGGCACCGACCCGCGGCGGCATCTGCGCGGCGTCTGCCGCATCGAGCGGGCGGCGCGCGATTTCGGCTATGCACCGCGCCATTCGCTGCAAGAGGGGATTGCCGATATGGTGCGCCGCGGCCGGGACAGGAGCGCTGCGTGATCTGGACGATCGAACCCCACCTGATGGCGCGGGCGAAGACACCCGGCCCCGAGGTCTTTTTCCAGCGCGCCTTCACGGAAATGGTGGAGATTGCGATCTTCGCCTTCGTGCTGCGCGCGGGGGGCGAAACGGTCCTGGTCGACACCGGGCTCGTCGCCGATCCGGGCCCGCTCAACGCGGCGGTGCGGCGGCGCAAGGGGCGGCAAGCGGGCTTCGAGCCGGTGGCCCGGCTGCCCGACATCCTCGACGGCGCGCCCGATGCGGCGATCCTCACCAGCTTCGGCCCCTATGCGGCCGGCGGGCTTTCCGACCTCGCGGCGGACGTGCCGCTCGTGGTGTCGGCGCGGGGCCAGCGCGACCTCGCCGCGCCGGAGGAGCCGGCGCTCTTCCATCCCCTCGCCGAGCCGCTGGCCGCGCGCGTGCGCGGTGCGCGCGGGATCGAGGGAGAAGAGGAATTGCGGCCGGGGATCGTCTTCGTCGAGGCGGGGGTGCATCACCCGCACTCGGCCGTGGTGCTGGTGGATTGCGCTGAGGGGCGCATCGCCATCGCCGATCCGGTGTTCTGCCGGCGCAACCTCGATGAGGGGCTGGCGCTGGGCGTCGCGGAAGACGTGCCGGGCTGGTTCGCCCTGGTGCGGCGCCTTTCGGGGCGGTGCGACGCGTTGATCGCGATCCACGATCCCGATCCGACGCCCGTGCCGGTCGCCGATTGGCACCCGACGCTCACGACCCGCGCCGCGCCATGCTGAAGCATCAGACCAAGTCCGAAGCCGCCTACGCGTTCCTGCGCGAGCAGATCCTGTCCGGCGCGCTGCGGCCCAACGAACGGTTGACGCTGGCGCGGCTGTCGGAGGAATTGGGCGTCTCGCTGATGCCGGTGCGCGAGGCGCTGAGCCGGCTCTCCCGCGACGGCCTCGTCGACATCACGCCCTACAAGGACGCGCGCGTCACCCCCATGTCGCGCCGCGACGTGGAGGACATCTTCAGCGTGCGCGCGGCACTGGAGGCGCATGCGATGGCGCTCGCGGTGCAGCGCGCGGGCAAGGAGCTGGCGGAACCGTTGGAGCGCATCAACGTGCACTTCGCCGAAACGGTCGCGGCGCAGGATTTTGCCGCGATGAACGACATCAACCGCGAATTCCACGTGCTGGTGCTGAAAACGGCCGACAACGACCACCTCACCCGCTTCCTGGAGGACACCTGGCTGAAGTGCGCGCGCTACCGCGCCGGCTTCCGGCTGATCCCCGGCCGCAGCACCTCCGCCGTCGCCGAGCACGAGGCGATCATCGCGGCCGTGCGGGCGGGCGACGGGGAAGGCGCGGCGCGGGCCACCCACGCCCACGTGGAGGCGGCGGGCCGGGAGATGGCCGACTATGTGGACCACACCACGGCCGAGGCGGCGTCCTCGTGAGTGCGGCGCCGATCCTCGTCACCGGTGCTGCGGGCGGCATCGGCTCGGCGATCGCGGCGACGCTCGCCGCGCGCGGCCTGCCGGTCATCGGCACGGACATCGATGCGCCGGCGGGCCAGCCGATCGTGCGCGCCCACCTGCCGGGCGACCTCGACGCCCTGCTCGCGGCGCTGCCGGCGCGCCTCGGCGGCCTCGTCCATGCCGCCGGCGCGATCCACACCCACACGGCCGACGCGTTCGAGCCGGCCGCCTTCGAGCGGCTGTTCTCCATCAACGTGCGCACGCCCATCGAGCTGACGGCGCGGCTTGCCGGGCGGCTCGGGGAGGGGGCGAGCATCGTGTTCGTCGGTTCGGTGGCGGGCTTGCGGGCGAGCCCCAGCAATCTCCTCTACGGGGCGAGCAAGGCGGCGCTGCACAACGCCGCCCGCTCCTTCGCCAAGGCGCTGGCGCCGCGCGGCATCAGGGTCAACACCGTCTGCCCCGGCCTGATCGAGACCGAGCTGACGGACCGCACCGACGGCGACCTCGCGCGCCTCGAGGGAACCGACGTCGCCGCGGTTCGCGCGCGGCGGCGGGCGGCGATCCCGCTCGCGCGCGCCGGCAGGGCGGACGAAATCGCCGCCGCGGTCGCCTATCTCCTGCTCGATGCGACGTTCGCGACGGGCACCGAGCTTCTCATCGACGGTGGTGGGACGCTCTGACAGGGCGCTTGCGCGGCCGTTCGGTCAAGGTCACTGTCGTATTGTCCGCAACGCCAACTCGCGCAGGAAGGTACGCCTTTGCCAGGACCCACGCCGGACCCCGTCGAGGGCGCAACGGAACTGCCGAGCGAGGCGGATGTGGTCATCGTCGGCGGGGGCATCGTGGGCACCTCGGCGGCGCTGGAGCTTGCCGAGCGCGGGCTCAGCGTGGTCCTTTGCGAGAAGGGCGTGATCGCGGGCGAGCAGTCGAGCCGCAATTGGGGCTGGGTGCGCCTGTCGCGCCGCGACCCGCGCGAGATCGACCTGATGATCGAGGCGATCCGCATCTGGGAGGGGCTCGCCGAGCGCGTCGGGACGGACGTCGGCTATCGCAAGTGCGGCATTCTCGTGCCCTTCTTCGACGAGGCGACCGCGCGCACCAACCTCGACTGGCTGGAGTACGTGGCGGAACGCCAGACCCGCATTACTGCGGTCGACCGGGCGCAGGTGGATGCGCTGCTGCCGGGGCTCACGCTGGCGCATCAGGGCGGGCTCTACGCGCCCAATGACGGCCGCGCGGAGCCGCAGCGGGCCGCCCCCGCCCTGGCGCGCGCCGCCCAGCGCCGCGGCGCGGTGGTGATGACGGGATGCGCGGTGCGGGCCATCGAGACGGCGGGCGGGGCGGTGTGCGGCGTCGCCACCGAGCACGGCCCGGTGGCGGCGCGGGCGGTCATCGTCGCGGGCGGGGCGTGGTCGCGCCTGCTGCTGCGCGGCGTGGGCATTTCCCTGCCGCAGCTCAAGGTCACCAACTCGGTGATGCGCACGACCCCCGTGCCGGGCGGACCCGAATTGACGGTGCGCGGGCCGGACTTTTCCGTGCGCCGCCGCGCCGATGGTGGCTACTCCATCTCGACCTTGGCGGTGAACCGGTTCGATTTCACGCCCGACAGCTTCCGTCTGGCGCGCGCCTTCCTGCCGGCGCTGAAGGCGGAATGGCGCCATCTGCGCCCGCGCCTCGGCCGCCGCTTCCTCACCGAATGGCGCGAGGGAAACTGGGACGGCACCCCGCCGAGCCCCTTCGAGGTGACGCGCATTCTCGACCCCGCGCCCGATATCGCGATGACCGACAAGGCGTTCGCCGCCGCCAAGGCCGCGATCCCCGCGCTGGCGTCGGCCGAGCCCGCGCAGCGCTGGGCCGGGCTCATCGACGTGACGCCGGACGCGGTGCCGGTGATCTCCACCGTCGAGACGCGGCCGGGCTTGGTGGTGGCGACGGGCTTTTCCGGCCACGGCTTTGCCATCGGACCGGCGGCGGGCCGGCTCGCCGCCGATCTCGCGACCGGCGCCAGACCGATCGTTGACCCGGCGGCGTTCCGCCTGTCCCGCTTCAGCGATGGCTCCCCGATCGTCCCGATGGCCGGGATCTGATCAGGCGGCGAGCTCGACCAGGCGGCGATAGGCGGCGGAAAAGCCCTCCAGTGAGACTTGCAGCGCAAAAGGCTCCCCGCCGCGCGCGATGATGAAGCTCGCCGTGAGCATCGCGCCCCGCCGCAGTGCCGCCAGGTCCGCTTCGCCGAGGTCCTGGCGCAGGACGCACCCGGTGGGGACGCAGGTGAAGAACTCCAGGCTACGCGGCTCGTCCTCGTCCGTGCGCAGCGTGGCCCCGCGCGCCACCTGCAGGCCGAAGGGGGTGAGCAACGTCATGGAGGGCTGCTTGTCGGCGCCGATGGTCAGTTCGACGAGCAGCAGGCGTTCCCCGCTGCCATCGCGCGACAGCATCTGCGTCATCGCGCACTGGCGCTGCTTTTCCTCGTTGAGGCGACATTGCACCGTCCACGCCGCATAGGTCTCCGACAGCGTGTCGGGCACCGCCTGCTGGGCCGAGGCCGTGCCGCCCATGAGCGCCATGGCTGCGGTGAGGCCGAATGCGGCGCGCCGCAGCCCCGAGAAGGCAACGGAAAGACGGCCTCTGGTCATCGTGGGATCTCCGATGGTCATCGCTCGAACTGCTTTGCCTTCGGTGATACCCCCTTTGGCGGTGCCACTCACCCCTTTATCGACTTGAACGGTCGGTCTTTTCCTCAGCCTTCGCGGCTGAGGGCCTGACACAGGCAGTGCGGCCCGCCGCCGCCGAGGGTGTAGTAGGACAGGTCCGGGTCGTAGACGGCGATGCCTTCGGCCTTGAGGCGCGCGTTCAGCGCCGTGTTGTGCCGGGTCGACAGGACGCGGTCCTCGCCGAGTGCGACGATGTTGCAGCCGAGCCCCATCGCGTCCTTGTAGGAGACGGGGATCGTGCGGATCTGGTGGGCCTGCAACACGTCGAGGAAGCTTGCCGGCAGCGCATCCTCGCAGATGGCGGCGAGGCCGGGCGCGGCCATCGCGAACGACACGTCGAGGTGCACGAAATAGGGCGGGAAGGGGACGGCGTGGGCCTCCCAGCCCATGGCGCGGAACCAGGCGCACACCTCCTCGGCGCCCGCCTGTTCGCTGCGTTCGCCGCCATAGCCGCAGAAGACGAGGCCGGGCTTGACCACGTGCAGGTCGCCGCCCTCGAAGTGGCCGGCCGTCACCATCTTCCACACCGGGATGCCGTGCCGCTCGTAAAACTCCAGCGCCAGCGCGTAGTCGCCCCGGCGGTAGGGCGTCTGGATCATGGTGATGACGGCGCCCCACGGCGTCATGAAGCTGGAATCGCGGGCGAACACCGAGTAGCGCGTCGCCTCGCGGGCGGGCAGGAAATGGCAGGCGACGCCGGCGTCCTCGTAGGCGGCGACCATCTCGGCATGCTGGGCCATGGCGGCGGCGTGGTCGAACACGTGGCCCGCCGCCAGGGTCTGCCGCGCGACGGCCGAGACCGGGCGCCAGGCGAAGTGCGCCGGATCGCCGAGCAGGACGTGGCGCAGCGTGCCGGTCTCGGAGGTGAGCCCATAGGCAAAGGCCGCCTCGCGGTGGGCCGGCAGGACGGGCTCGGCGTTCATCCGAACACGGCCGCGATGTCGCGCCGGATGCCGGCGACGCAGTCCGCAGCGATGCGCGCGCCGTATTCGGCCGTGGCGCGGTTGGGCGGCGACAGCGCGCCCGACGGCGGCACCCCCGCGCGCGTGGCGGGGAAGAGGTCGTAGGTGGGAAAGTCGCCCGGCGCCTCCTGCGGCAGGCGCGCCATGTCGACCAGGGCGGGGCGGTAGTGCAGCATCAGCGAGGTCTCGATCAGGGCGGCGTGCTCCAGCTCCATGCCGGGATAGCCGTCCGGGAAGAGGGCGGCGATGGTCTCCTTCGTCATGTAGTCCCAGTACTCGAAGCGCATGATGGCCACGTCGTCGATGCCGAGGATTTTCGCCTCGCGCAGCGCGAGGTCGGCGGCCTCGTAGGTGAACATCATGTTCTCGTAGTGGCCGTTGACGATGGCGATCTTTTTGGCGCCGTGGTCGACGAAGGCGGTGAGCACGTCGCGCAGCACGGCCATCAGCGTGTCGGGGCGCAAGCTGGTGGTGCCGGGATAGGTCTGGCCGCCGCCCATGCGCATCTGGCTGCGCGCACCGTAGACGATGGGCTCGGCGACGACGGCGTTCAGCGTCTGCGCCGCCTCCTCGGCGACGGCGGCCGGCAGGTAGCGGTCGACGCCCAAGGGGAGGTGATAGCTGTGCTGCTCGATGGAGCCGACCGGCAGCATCACCACCGCGCCGTTCTTGATCTTGGCTTCGTAGTCGGGCCAGCTCATGTCGGCCATGCGAACGGTCATCGGGCGTCCTCCACCATGATATGCGCTTCGACGGGTTTCTGGCCCACCCCGTTGATCGGGATCTGGTCCTGCGGGCAGCAGGAGACGGCGTAGACGAGGTCCATCTCGGCACGGAAGGTGACGTGGTCGCCGGCCTTGGAGGTGGGCGCCTCCCAGGCGATGGCCGTGTCGGGGCCGATGGGAATGTTCATGAAGAGGTTGAACGGGGAGGGCACTTCGGGCGCCTCGATGCCGATCGCCAGCATCGCGAGACGCAGGTTGTCGGTGCAGCTGTCGTGGTAGCCCATGATGCCGAAGCCGCGATAGCGCCAGATATCGCAGGCGGCGATCACCGTGTCGTGGATGCCGGGCGTGGTGTCCTCGAGGAAGGTGAGGATCGGGCGGCGCTTGTTGGTGTTGAGCACGTCGCCGGGGCGCGGGATGAGGCGCTCGATGGCGGCGCGCATGTGCTCCATGGACATAAACTCGCTCGGGTCGGCCGCGTTGAAGGCCCACGAATCCACCACTTGCGTGCCGTGCGTGTTGATCACCGTGACGCGCTGGCCTTTCGCGACGCGCAGCGCGAGACCCTGCCGGGCGGGGATCTCGTAGCGCTGGCCCGGAACCGGCGTGCCGTCGGGCGAGACGGGGCTCGTCAGCGTGGTGTTGCCGGTCTCGGCGAGCTCCGCCTCGGTGGGAAAATAGGGGCCGATTTCGGTCATGATCGTACCGCTGTCATCAGGATTGGACCTCGCCGCGGTCGATGTTGAAGCCCTGGCCGGTGATGTTGGCGGCGAGTGGGCTGGCGAGAAAAAGGTAGAGTGGGGTGACGTCGGCCGGCTGCATCAGGCCGGGGATGTCCTGGGAGGCCTCGATCTCGGCCTTGATCGCGGCCGCCGGCACGCCGCGGGCGGCGGCGATGGTGGCGAGCGAATGGAGCGCGGCGTCGGTGGCGACCCAGCCGGGGCAGACGGCGTTGACGCGGATGCGCCGGCCGGCGAGTTCGCGCGACCAGGCGCGCGTCAGCCCCAGCACCGCGTGCTTGGAGGCGGCGTAGGCGGAAAACCCCGCCGGCGCCATGCGCGCCCACACCGAGGCTGTGTTGACGATGGCGCCGCCCTCGACGAGGCGCGGCAGCAGCGCCTGGGTGATGGCGAACATGCCCGACACGTTGACCGCGAGCGTCCGCTGCACCACGGCCAATGCCGCCGGATCGTCGAGCGCGGTGGCGAACTCCATGCCGGCATTGTTGACGAGCACCTCGAGCGCCTCGATGCCATTGGCGGCGGCCGCGACGGCTTCCGGGTCGGTCACGTCGCAGCGGATGGCGCCGACGGGGTGGGCGGCGCCCGCCGAAAGGGCCTCGGCGGCGGCGTTGACGGCGGCGTCCTCGGCGAGGATGGTGACGCGCGCGCCGGCCGCGGCGAAGGCGGCGGCGATCGCCTCGCCGATCCCCCGGCTCGCGCCGGTGACGAGGACGCGGCGGCCGGCGAGGCCGAAGGCGCTGAGGTCGGGCAGGGCGGCCGTCATCAGGCGCCGGGACGCGGCGGGCGGGCGAGAAGGCGCGCCATCAGTACATCGCCACGCCGCCGTTCACGTTGAGAACGGCGCCGGTGATGAAGTTCGCGCGCGGCGAGGCGAGGAAGGCGACCAGCTCGGCGATGTCGGCGGGCACGCCGAGGCGGCCGAGCGGCACGCTCTGGGGCGTGTCCTCGGTGGCGCCCTCATCCTTCTCGTGCTGGAGCATGGCCGTGTCGGTCGGCCCCGGGGCGACGGCGTTGACGAGGACCGAGGGCGCCAGCTCGCGCGCCAGCGAGCGGGTGAGCGAGATGACGCCGCCCTTGGACGCGCAGTAGGGCGCGAAGCGGGCGCGGCCGAGGTGGGCGAGCTCGGAGGCGATGTTGACGATGCGCGCCGGGCTGGTGCGCTCGGCGGCGAGGAAGATCCGCGCCGCCTCCCGCGCCACCAGGAAGGGGCCGCGCAGGTTGACCGCGAGGATGCGGTCGAAATCGGCGCTGGTGGTGTCGACCAGCGGCTTGCGCAGCGAGATGCCGGCGTTGTTGACCACGAGGTCGAGGCCGCCGAGCGTCGCCTCCGCGCGGCTCACCGCCTCCACCACGGCGCTTTCGTTGCCGACGTCGGCGGTGATGGCGCAGTCGACGGGCTGGCGCACCGGGGCGATGTCCAACGTCGCCACCGACGCGCCGCGCGCGAGCAGCAGTGCGGCGATCGCATCGCCGATGCCGTCGGCGGCCCCCGTGACGAGCGCCTTCAACCCACTGAGTTCACTCATCCTGCCGCCTGAAAATTGGGGTGTTCGTCGACCACGCAATCGCCGGCATCGGCACGGTAGCGCGCGAAAATCGCCGTCATCGTGTGGGATTCGTCCGCACTCTCGTCCACCACGTGCAGCGCAGGCTTCTTGTCCGGGTCGAGGCGGATATCCTCGGTGATGGTGGAGCCGTAGGCGGTGGGGGCGTGCGGGTCGCGGCGCGCCTTGTCGACCATCAGGATGCGCGTGGCGAGGGTGAACGCCTCGCCGATATCGTGCGTCACCATCACGATGGTCATCCGGTTCTTGCGCCACAGATCGAGGATCAGCCGGTGCATCGCCTTTTTGGTCGACTGGTCGAGCGCGCCGAAGGGCTCGTCCAACAGCAGGACCTTGGGCTCCATGATGAGCGCCTGGGCGATGGCGAGGCGCTGCTGCATGCCGCCGGAGAGCTGGGCGGGAAACTTGGCGAGATGCTCGCCGAGGCCGACCTCCTGGAGCAGCGCCTCGGCGCGCTCGCGGATCGCGCGTCGCCGGGCGCCGAACAGGCGGCCGAGGAGCGGCGCGGCGCGCAGCTGGGGCCCGAGCATCACGTTGGCGAGCACGCTCTTGTGCGGAAACACGCTGTAGCGCTGGAAGACGACGCCGCGATCGGGCTGCGGCTCGGGATCGATGGGCACGCCGTCGATCAGCACCTCGCCGCGCGTGGCCGCCTCCTGCGACAGGAGGATGCGCAAAAGCGTGGTCTTGCCCGCGCCGGAGGGGCCGAGCACGACGCAGAACTCGTGGTCGGCGAGGTGCGCGTTGACGTTCTCCAGGATCGCCGTGTCGCCGTACGACTTGGCGAGACCCTTGATGGCGATCTCGGTCATTGGGCGCGGCCGAGGTGATACCAGCGCGCCGCCCCGCGCGAGGCGAGGGTGAGGGCGTAATCCATCAGGAAGGCGAGGAGGGTGATCCAGGCGACGTAGGGCAGGATCACGTCCATGGAGAGGTAGCGGCGCACCAGGAAGATGCGGTAGCCGAGCCCGCCCTCCGAGGCGATGGCCTCCGAGGCGATGAGGAAGAGCCAGGTGGCGCCGAGCGAGAGCCGCAGCGAATCGAACAGGCGCGGCAGGATCTGCGGAAACACGACATGCACCATCATCTGCCAGGTGGAGGCCCCCAGCGTCTGCGCCTTGACGATCTGCTCGCGCGGGATCGCCGCCACCGCCAGCGCCACGTCGCGGGTGAGGAAGGGCGCGACGCCGAACACGATGAGCACGATCTTGGACGTCTCGCCGAGGCCGAACACGATGAACAGGATCGGCAGCACCGCGAGCGGCGGGATCAGCGAGAAGGCGGCGAGGAAGGGGCCGAACAGCGCGCGCAGGACCGGCAGGAAGCCGACCGGAATGCCGATGAGGATGCACAGCGCCGTCGAGATCGCGAGGCCGACGACGATGCGCTGCAGGCTGATTGCGGTGTCGGTCCAGAAGACGTATTCCCCGGTGCGGCGGTTCTCCTCGAAGGCGAGCCGGCCCACCGCTTCGCCGATGGTGCTGAAGGAGGGCATCAGCTTGTCGTTGGGGTTGGCACCGAGGCGGATGTCCGAGCCGATGGCGTAGACGATCAGGATCAGCGCGAACGGCAGCACGGCGAGCAGGATCGCCGGGGGGCGCGCCGGCACCAGGTTGATGGCCCGCTTCATCGGGCGCCGGGCAAGGGGGAGAGGCCGAGGGGCGCCGTGCCGGCGAGCGCCCGCGGGCAGGGTGGACGGGATGCCGCCCCGTCGTCGTGACGGAGCGGGATCCGGGCCGGCAGGGGGATGGAAGAGCGCATCCGGCTCAGAGTTCGCCGTCGATCGCCATCTTGGTGAAGTCGGCGTTGATCCTGAGCTGCACGTTGTCGGGGTCGCCGAGGATCTCGCCGTCGGGGAACTCGATGCCGATGAAATTCTTGTCCGGCGCCGATTCGCCGAACAGCCCCACGTCGAACGAGAAGGTGCGCACGAAATCCCACGTCTTCTTGTGCCGGTCGGACGTGAGGAGGTCGTAGGCCTCGGCGGCGTCGTAGTACATCTTGGTGGAATCGAGCTGGGCCTGGTAATCCTCCACCGTGCCGCCCGACATGTCGGCGAGGTCGGCGATCATCGCGGCTTGCGCCTCCTCGCCCTTCTTGCCGGACATGATCTCCATCGTCTCGTACCAGGCGCCAACGAACGCCTTCACGAACTCGGGGTGCTCGGCCACCGTGTCGGTGTGGAACAGCATCACGTCGACGATCTCCTCCGGGGTGGAGGACGAATCGAAGATGCGCTTGGAGCCCTCGACGCCGTTGTTCATCGCCATCAGCATCGGATTCCACGCCACGGCGTGGCTGATGTCGCTGGAGCCGATATAGGCGGGCGCGATGTCGGCGTCGGTGATGTTGACGGTGTTGACGTCGCGCAGCGACAGCCCGTTCTCCTCCAGCGCGCGCGACAGCAGGTAGTGCGACACGGTCAGCTCGAAGAGGTGCACCGTCTCGCCCTTCAGGCCTTTGATGTCGTCCACCGTCTTCGACAGGATGCCGTCGTTGCCGTTGGAGAAGTCGCCCGCCAGCGCGATGGTGGTGTCGACGCCGCCGGCCGCGGGGATCGTCAGCCCGTCCATCGAGGCGACGGCCATCGCGTCGAGGTCGCGCGCGACGAACTGGTTGATGCCGCCGACATAGTCGTTGACCTGGATCACCTCGATTTCGACGCCGTACTTGTCGGCCCATTTGTCGAGGATGCCGTTATCGGCCATCCAGCCGTAGGGCATGAAGCCCACATAGATGTTGTAGCCGACGCGGTAGGTGCGCCCATCCTGCGCAGACGCGGGCAGCGCAAATGCCAGGGCAGCCAGAGCGGCGATCGCTAGTCGTCTCATCTACATGTCCTTCGTGTCGGAGTGTGGGTTCGGGCCGGGCGGAACGGTGGGCCAGGGCTCGGCAAGGGCCGCGATCAGCCAGTCGGCCAGATCGGTGACGATCGTCTCCACCATCGCCGCCCCGTCCGCCGCCGAGGACTGGCTCGGCGCGCCGACGACACCGGTGGGCGTGGTGGCGGGCATGGCGTAGGAAAAGTGCGTGCCCGGCGTGACGTCCGGCACGTCGTGGGCCTTGTCCATGCGCACCATCTCAGGAAAGAGGTGCAGCAGGATCGAGGTTTCGCCGCGGTTGGCGTGGATGTCGGCGCCGTCGCGGAAATAGAGTTCGCCGACGCGGGGCGAGATGTCCCACAGCCCCATGGTGGCGAAGCGGGCGGCCGGAAACTCGTAGCGCAATTGCAGGATGGCGCTGCGCAGCGGGGCGTCGTTGGTGCCGTGGCCCGACAGGAACAACAGCTTCGACAGCCCGTTGGCGACGGCCCAGCGGCCGAGCTCGACCGCCACCTTGGTCAGCGTCGTGGGGTGCAGCGACAAGGTGCCCGGCCAGGCGCTGGTGTGGCCCAGCGAGCAGCCGTAGGCGAGGGCGGGCAGCACCAGGATGTCGGCCCGCTCACAGGCGCGCTCGGCCAGGCTCGCCGCGCTCACCGTGTCGCATCCGGCGGCAAGGTGCGGGCCGTGCTGTTCGGTGGCGCCGACGGGGATGACGGCCAGATCGCGACCGGCCGCGATCATCGCGCCGATCTCGTCGCTGGTCATGTAGTCCCACCGAGCCATTGGTACCCTGTCTGGTTGCAACCGCATCGGACTTGCAACGGCCATGCCACGTGGTGGCCCTCGGTTTGCAGCGCCCCGTCACTCACAAAGGGCGGAAAACGAGATGAACGATCCCAAGCGCGTTGCCGAGATGAAGAAGGAGCTGGCCGATCGCGGCGTCGCCTACTGCTTCGCGACATTCGTCGACATTCACGGCGTGCCGAAGGCGAAGGCGGTGCCGCTGGCGAGTTTCGAGAAGATGTGCGCGGGGTCGGAGCTCTTCACCGTCGGCGCGATGGAGGGGATGGGGCTGGTCGGCCCGGAGAGGGACGAATGCGCCGTCGTGCCCGACCTCGACAGCCTCGTCGTCCTGCCGTGGGATACGCGCTACGCCTGGTTCGCGGGCGACCTTCACTATCACGGCGAGCCCTACGCCAATTGCAGCCGCGTGATCCTGAAGCGGGCGCTGGAGCGGGCGAACGCGGCCGGCTTCGGCCTCAATCTGGGCGTGGAGACGGAGTTTTACGTCTTCCGCGACGACAAGGGCGCCTTGCCGATCCAGGAGCGGCGCTTCACCGGGCTGTGCCCGGCCTATGACGTCGACCAGGCGCTCCAATCGATGCCCTACCTCACACGCATGGTGGAGGCGATGAACGCGCTCGGCTGGGACGTCTATTCGTTCGACGCGGAGGGCGGGCACGGCCAGCACGAGTTCGATTTCGCCTACGCCGACGCGCTGACCATGGCGGACCGCCTGGTGTTCTTCCGCTTCATGGCGAAAACGGTCGCCCGCGAGATGGGGCTCTACGCGAGCTTCATGCCCAAGCCTTTCGCGGGCGATTTCCGCTCCGGCGCGCACTTCAACATGTCGCTCTACGACACCGCGACGGGGGCGAACGCCTTCGCGGGCGAAGGGGGTGCGCTCGCGGCACGCCACGGCATCCCGTTCCCGGACGTCGGCTATCATTTCCTGGCGGGGCTCCTCGCCCACGCCGACGCCATCACGGCGGTCACCTGCCCGACGCACAACTCCTACAAGGGCCTGCTGGCGCAGGGGCAGATGTCGGACATGAGCTGGGCGCCGGTGCTGCGCGCCTATGGCAAGAACAACCGCTCCGCCATGCTGCGCCTGCCGATGAACCGCCCGTGCGTGGAAAATCGCGCGCCGGACATCGCCGGCAATTTCTACCTCGGCGCGGCGATTTCGCTGGCGGCGGGGCTGGAGGGCGTCGCCGGGGCGATGGATCCGGGCTCGCCCATGAACGACAACCTCTATCTGGCGCTCGGCACCGCCTCCGCCTCGCGCCGGCTGCCGCGCAAGGATGGCGGCTTCGTGGAGCGGCTGCCGCGCACGCTGATCGAGGCGCTGGAGGCATTCGAGACGGATCCCCTGGTGGACGAGACCTTCGGGCCGGAGATGAAGGAGATCTATCTCGCCTTCAAGATGACGGAGTGGGAGCGCGACTTCTACACCGTCCACGATGGCGAACGGGCCGCCGCGCTCGCCGCGATCTGACGGCCGGGCGGTCCCGGCACGCACCGGCATGGCGCCATGCCGGTGCGGCGCGTGTCAGCCCTCGCCGCGTCCGGCGCGGTAGGCGCTGAGCGTGCGGGCGACGTGGGCCTGGAACTCGTGCACGTAGACTTCGAGCCAGTCGTGCAGGTAGCCGGGCTCGCGCGAGGCGAAGCGGGCGCCGTCCTGCACGCGGCCGACCATCTCCTTGTCTTCCTCGATGGCGATCTCGATGGTGCGCGTGATGGCCGCGACATAGGCCTCCGGATCGGCCATGCCCTCCATCGCCTCGGGGGCGAACGACAGGCCCCAGCGGGCGTTGGTCCTGTCCGCGCTCAGGGGCTCCAGCGCGATCCACCACATGAAGTTGGCGTCCGCCGCCGCAAGCCCGTTGGGGTAGAGGCCGATGACGTGGAACTTGCGGCGGTCCTCCGCCGACAGGCGCGCGTTGTGGACTTCGGGCAG
>JAUIJH010000051.1 GCA_030431335.1 Alphaproteobacteria bacterium | reverse complement strand
GAAGGTGACGAGCACCTCCTCGCCGGCGACCTTGGACAGCTCCTGGTCGAACTCGGCCGTGTGGCGGTGCCCGCTCATGGCGTAGGCGTGCAGGCCCTCGGACACCTCCGAGAACAGCATCCCCACCTTGGCCGCGCGCCCGGCGCCGGACATGCCGGTCTTGCTGTCCACCACGATGTTGCCGCGGTCGATCACATCGGCCTCCACCAGCGGGATCAGCGGCAGCAGGCCCGTGGTGGTGTGGCACCCCGGATTGCCCACGAGGCGCGCCTTGGCGATGTCCGCGCGGTGGATCTCGGTGAGGCCGTAGACCGCCTCCTCCTGCAGCGCCGGCGCCAGGTGCTCATGGCCGTACCATGTGGCATAGGCGTTCTTGTCGGCAAGGCGGAAGTCGGCCGAGATGTCGACGATCTTCAGCGTCGGCTTGGCCTCGAAGGCGGCCGCGATCGCCTCCTGCGTCGTGCCGTGGGGCAGGGCGCAGAACAGGACGTCGACGTCCGCGAGGTCCACGTCCTCGATGGTCTGCAGCAGCGGCAGATCGAGCGTGGAGAACTGGGGGAACACGTCGGCCATCGGCTTGCCGGCGTTTGACTGGGCCGACAGCGCCACGATGCGGGCTTCGCGATGGCGCGACAGCAATCGCACGAGCTCGGCACCCGTATAGCCCGATGCACCGTAGATCGCGATATTGAGCGCCATGGCTCCTCTCCCGTGTCAGCCTTAAATGGCGGGACGGGAAAAAGTCTGCTCGCCCACGCCGCCGTGCCATCTGTCTATGGGATCTTCTTTCACCAATTTGAAGCCGAAGTCTTCATAGAGGTGCCGCGCCGCGTCGAGCCCCGCGAAAGTGGTGAGCGTGACGGGTGCGTAGGCGTGGGCGTCGCAGAACGCCATCGCCCGTGCCATCAGCGCGCGGCCCAACCCGGTGCCGCGCTGCGTGTCGCCGACGATGAACCAGCGCAGCTTGGCCCCATCGCGATGCGCCGCAACGGTGTGATCGATGACGATCGAGCCGCAGAGCGTGTCGCCGTCGACCGCGTTGAGGAAGAGGTCCTCGTCCGGGTCGTGGGCCGCCACGAAGGCAGCGAGCTCGCTCGCCACCAGGGTCTCGAACTGGACGCCGAAACCGAAGTGCCGCGCATAGTAACGGGCGTGAAGGCCGACGATATCGGCGATCACGCCCGGACGGTAGCCGACAAAAGCCGGCGCCACCGTTAGCGTTTGGAGAACTGGAACGAGCGGCGGGCTTTGCGCTTGCCGTACTTCTTGCGCTCGACCACGCGGCTGTCGCGGGTGAGGAAGCCGACGCTCTTCAGGACTTTGCGCAGCTCGGGCTCGTAGTAGGTGAGTGCCTTGGAGATACCGTGGCGCACCGCACCGGCCTGGCCGGAGAGGCCGCCGCCGGACACCGTGGCGACGATGTCGTACTGGGTATCGCGCGCGGCGATGAGCAACGGCTGGCGGATCACCATCTGCAGCACCGGACGGGCGAAATAAGCCTCGTACGTCTTCTTGTTGACGGTGATGCGGCCGGTGCCGGGCTTCACCCAGACGCGGGCGACCGCGTCCTTGCGCTTGCCGGTGGCGTAAGCGCGGCCGTGAGCGTCAAGCTTCTGCACGTGGACGGGGGCGGCGCTGCCTTCGGCGCCATCGCCCTGACCGATCGCCGCGCCCAGCTCTTCGAGGGACTGAACCGTGTCGCTCACTTTGCTCTCACATTCTTCTTGTTCTGCGCACCAATGTCGACGGCGACGGGCTGCTGCGCCTCGTGGGGATGCTCGGCACCGGCGTAGACGCGCAAATTCCGCATCTGCTGACGGCCCAGCGGACCGCGCGGCATCATGCGCTTCACGGCGGCTTCGATCACGCGCTCGGGAAAGCGACCCTCGAGGATCTGCTTTGCCGTGCGCTCCTTGATGCCGCCCGGATAACCGGTGTGCTTATAGTAGACTTGCTGCTCGACCTTGCGGCCGGTGAAGCGCACCTTCTCGGCATTGATCACGATCACATTGTCGCCACAATCGACATGCGGCGTGAAAAACGCCTTATGCTTGCCGCGCAGGCGCAGTGCGATCTGGGATGCGAGACGGCCGACCACGAGATCGGTCGCGTCGATCACCACCCATTCTTTTTCAATGTCCGCAGGCTTTGCGGAAACCGTCGTCATAAAACAACGCCCATATTAGGAGAAATGCCGCGATTGCCGCAGCCCGCAGCGCATATGCCTCTCCTTTGTCCGTGCGTCAACCACTTTCTCGTAACTCGTTTAAAAACAATGACTTACAAAAGTGGTATCGGGATACCAATAACGCGGCGGCAAGCTCTCAAATCACGGAGCTGCCGCCGTAAGCCATTGATATCGCTGCCCTTCAGTGGTGTATGTGGAGACCGCGAGGCGCCTGAAGGCTGTGGTGCGCGCGATAGGCGGCGGCCCGCTCGCTCGTTTCGCGCTGCATCGCGGCGGTTTCGTCGGCACGGCGCTGGGCCGCCCGCAGGCCCACCGCGTGGGCCGCATTCACATAGAGCGGCAGCTCCAGCGCCCAGTCGATCTCGGCGCGTGTGAAGCCGGTGTCGTGCAACTGCCAGGTCTCCAGCTTGCTGAGCGCCGCCAGCGAGCGGCGGCGGTTCTGCGCCTCGCGCCAATGCCCCACCTTGGCCGCGATGGCATGCAGCAGCCGTGTCTTCAAACCATTGACGTGAAACACGTCGTGCGTCGAAATCAGGGTCATTTCTCGCCTCCATGCGACTTGACTGGACTGAAATCTGGGCGCTACTGATCGTTCAGTCGAGCGAATTGATTTGATCGAAACGATCAGAAATTTTGAATGGATCCGCGATGCAATCGCCCCTGGTCGATACCGAGCTTTTGCGCACCTTCGTTGCGGTTTGCGAGACGGGCAGTTTTCGCGCGGGGGCGCAGCGCATCCACCGGACGCCCTCGGCGGTGTCGATGCAGATGGCCAAGCTGGAGGAGCTGACCGAGACGGAGCTGTTCGCCAAGGAGGGGCGGTCGATCCGCCTCAGCGAGATGGGCTCCGAGTTTCTCGGCTACGCGCGCCGCATCCTGACGCTGCACGAGGAGGCGCTGGCGCGGATCAACCGGCCCAAGCTGGGCGGGCTGGTGCGCTGCGGCGTGCCGGACGACTACGAGCTGCGGATGCTGACGCGCATCCTGCCGCGCTTCGCCCGCATCTGCCCCGACGCGGAAATCGAGCTGGTGCTGGAGACGAGCCAGACCCTGCACCAGAAGGTCGGCAGCGGCGAGATCGACCTGGCATTCGTGGAGGCGAGCGCGCTCGGCGGCGTCACCGGCGGGGACACCATATCGGCCGAGCCGCTGATCTGGCTCGGCGCCATCAACGGCTCCGCCAAGGCCAAGCGCCCGCTGCCGCTCGCGCTGCCGGGCGGGTCCTGCTACTGGCGCCACACCGCGCTCGACGCGCTGGAGCGGGCGGGCATCCCCTACCGCGTCGCGTTCACCTACCACTATTCCCACGGCCAGGTGGCGGCGATGCAGGCCGATCTCGCGGTGTCCCCGCTGCCGCTCAGCTACTCCGCGCCGGGGCTCGAGCGCGTCCACAGCGGCGACGGGATGCCCGAGCTCGGCATCGTCTCGGTGCAGCTCGCGGTGTCGCCGCAGGCCGACGAGACCGCCCGCGCCCTCGCCGACACCATCCGCGAGACCATGAGCCAACCCACGGCACTGGCGGCCGAATGAGGGTTTACGCGGCCGGCATCGCGTAGGTCATGGTGGCGTGGGCGATGGCGGCCTGGTCCGGCCCGAACGTCTCGGCCACGATCACCGCGAGGCGCCGGCCCGGCTTGATCACCTGCGCCGTCTGCACGATGTCGCCGCCGAGGCGGCCGGCGCGCAGGAAATTCATGGTGAGATTGGTGGTGACGGCCATCTTGGCCTCGGCGCCCAGCGACAGCAGCGCCACGTAGCCGGCCGCGTCGGCCAGCATCATGATGGTGGGGCCGGAGATCACCGCGCCCGGCCGCAGGTGGATGTCCTGCGGCGTGAGGTGCAACCTGGCCCGGCCGGCGGCGGCCTCCTCGACCGAAAGCCGGTGCGTCCTGAACACTTGCGGAAATTCGCCGCTCAGGAATTCTCTGATCTCGTCAAGCTGCATCGGCTCCGTCCGTCCATGCCCTCGGCAGACAAAGCCCGAGTGCCGCATTGACACAAGATGCCGCCCGGCGCTTCCCTCTGACGATCATGGATGCCGCACCCGCCACCGAACCCTTCGTCCTCGTGGAGGACCATGGCGCCATCCGGCGCATCGTCCTTAACCGCCCCGCCGCGCGCAACCTCCTGACCGAGGCGATGATCGCCGCGCTCGAGGCCGCCTTCGAGGCACCCACCGCACGCGTCCTGGTGATCGCGAGCCAGGGCCCGGCCTTCTGCGCCGGGCACGACATGAAGGCGATGGCGGCCCACCATGCCGATGCCGACGGCGGGGAGGCCTATTTCGCGGACCTGTTCGCCGCCTGCGGGGCCATGATGGGGCGCATCGCCAGCCTGCCGCAGCCCGTCATCGCCGAGGTGCATGCGCCCGCCGTCGCGGCCGGCTGCCAGCTCGTCGCCGCCTGCGACCTCGCGATCGCCGCCGATACCGCCACGTTCGGCACCACCGGCGTCACCTTCGGGCTCTACTGCTCCACCCCCGCCGTGCCGCTGACGCGCGCCGTCGCCCCCAAGCACGCGGCGGAAATGCTGATGACGGGCGATCTGGTCGACGCCGCCCACGCGGTCCGCATCGGCCTCGTCAACCGCGCCGTGCCGGCCGACCGCCTCACGGCAGAGACCATGGCGCTGGCCCAGCGCATCGCGCGCCATTCGCCGGCCGTCGTGGCGCTCGGCAAGCGCTCCGTCGTCCGCACCCGCCCGCTGCCGCTTGCCGAGGCCTACGCCGCCGCCGCCGAGACGATGGTGGAAAACCTCCTCCTGGACGACGGCCGCGAGGGCCTCGCCGCCTTCGCCGCGAAGCGCCCGGCCACCTGGCGCAACCTCCCCGGCGACAAGGCCCGCTTCTGGGACGAGCGCTACCGCGAGACGCCCGCTCCCTTCGGCACCGCCCCCAACCGCTTCCTGGCCGAGATCGTGGGCCGGCTGCCCAGGGGCCGCGCCTTCGTGGCCGCGGACGGGCAGGGGCGCAACGCGCTGTTCCTCGCCGAGCAGGGTTTTTCCGTCACCATGAACGACCTGTCGCCCGTGGCGGTGGAGCGGGCCCGCGAGAGCGCGGCGGCGCGCGGCCTCGCGCTCGACGCCAGCGCCGGCAACCTCCTCCTCGATCCGCCCGCGGCCGGCGCCTACGACGCCCTCGCCGTCCTCTTCCTGCAATTGCCGCCCGCGGAACGGCGCGCGGTCCATGCCGCACTGGCGGCGGCGCTGGCGCCCGGCGGCGTCCTCGCCATCGAGGCGTTCGCCAAGGCGGCGGCGCCCGGCGGTTGCGGCCCCAAGAGCGACGCGATGCGCTACGACGCGGCCGAACTCGCCGCCGATTTCGCCCCCCTCGACCCCGTTCTCCTGGAGGAGCGCGACGTCACGCTCGACGAGGGATCCCACCACAATGGCCCCGCCCGCGTGGTGCGCGGCCTTTTCCGGCGCCCTCGATGAACCACGACCGCTACGACGACGCGTTGATCTCCGAAATTCTCAACAGCGTGCGCACCATCGCGATGGTGGGCGCCTCGGCCAACAACGTCCGGCCGTCCTACTTCGTGCTCAAATATCTGATCGACAAGGGCTTTGAGGTCTATCCCATCAACCCGGGCCGGGCCGGCGGAGAGATCCTGGGCCGCCCCTGCTATGCCTCGCTGGCCGACGTGCCGGTGGCGATCGACATGGTCGACGTGTTCCGCGCCGCCGATGCCGTGCCGGGCGTGATCGCCGAGGCGCTGGCGCTCGATCCCAAGCCCAAGGTGATCTGGCTGCAGCTCGGCATCCGCAACGACGCGGCGGCCGCCGAGGCCGAGGCGCACGGCCTCAGGGTGATCCAGAACCGCTGCCCGAAGATCGAGTACGGCCGCCTTTCCGGCGAAATCTCGTGGGCCGGCGTGAACTCCCGCCGCCTCAGCGCCAAGCGCCCCCAGCGCATGGGCGGCTTCCAGCACCTCAGCATCGCCAAGAAGGACTGAGGCGCGGTCTCGATCCGGGTCGCCGGTTCAAGGACTGCGGCGGATGCGCGGGTGACGTGTGGTTCTATAGCCGTTTAGGTTCACTCGCATTCGCCTAAACCGCTCCAGTTTGTTTGCCGGTCGCGTTCTTCCGAGTCGCTTGCCGATTCCGACAAGCTCGAAAACGCTCTACCCCTGCGAAGCGGCTTGCAGGGCCTTGAGCCGCGCTTCGATCACGTCGGGGTTCATCGCCAGGGTGTGCAGCGGCACGCGCAGCTTGCCGCCGGACATGCGGGCGTTGCGCGAGGTGAGATGCCGCAGCGGCGGGATGCGTTCGGGCTCGCTCACCGCCTCGGCGAACGGGCGGGTCGTGGCGATCACCAGCGTGGCGAGGCGCATGGTCCGCAACGCCTTTCGCTCCACGTGGATCTCGGCCACCTCGGCCCAGGGGATGAAGCCCACGCGGGCGACATAGAGGCCGGCGGCGTTGGCCCCGAGCTGCGGCGCCTTGAGGTCCATCGTCGGCTGGAAGTAGAGCGCGGAGAGCGAGCCGATGATGCTGGCGATGAGAAAGCCGGGCTGGCCGTTGATGAGCGTCGCCAGCACGCCGATCAGCGTCAGCGCGCCGCCGCCATAGACCATCAGGTCGCCGCCGTGGGCCTTGTAGCCGACGGCGAAGGCCTGCGGGGCGGACGGGTCACCGCCCCCGCCGCCCCCTTCGGGGCGGGGCGGGACCGTCGCATCCATCAGGCCGGGTCCTCCAGAGGCTCGCTGGCGGTGATGGTGATGCCGAAGCCGTCGAGCCCCACGTAGCGGCGGTCGTGCGAGGCGAGGAGGCGGATCGAGGAGACGCCGAGATCGCGCAGGATCTGCGCGCCGAGCCCCACCTCGCGCCACTCGCGGGCGCGGCTCTGGGCGGTGTCGTGGCCCTCGTCCCGGTCCGCGCCGGCGACGCCCATCGCCCCCTGCCGCAGGTAGACCAGGATGCCCCGGCCGCGCGCCGCGAACTTCTCCAGCACCCGGCGCGGTCCGGCGTCGCCGAACACGTCGTCCACCACCTGCTCGCGCACCAGGCGGACGGGAATGTCGGTGCCGTCGCGGATGTCGCCGACGACGATGGCGACATGCTGCAGCGGGTCGAACTGGGTCGCGTAGGAGATGATGCGGGCCGGGCCGGTCGCCAGCGTGCGGGTGTCCTCGGCAACGCGGGTGACGAGGCGCTCGGTGCGCTGGCGCCAGGCGATGAGGTCGTTGACGGAGATCTGCACCAGGTTGTTCGCCTGGGCGAAGGCCGCCACCTGGGCGCCCCGCATCACCGAGCCGTCGTCGTTGACGAGCTCGGACAGGACGCCGACTGGCGGCAAGCCGGTGAGGGCGCACAGATCCACCGCCGCCTCGGTGTGGCCGGAGCGGATCAGCACCCCGCCCTCGCGCGCGATCAGCGGGAAGATGTGGCCGGGCCGCACGAAATCGGACGCGCCGGTGTTGGGATTGGCGAGCGCGCGCAGCGTGTTGGTGCGCTCCTCGGCCGAGATGCCGGTGGTGAGGCCGTGCTTGACGTCCACCGACACCGTGAAAGCGGTGGCGAGCGGGGCGTCGTTATCCGGCACCATCGGCGACAGATTGAGACGGCGCGCCTCGGCACGGGTCATCGGCGCGCACACGATGCCGGAGGTGTGGCGCACCATCAGCGCCACCATGGCCGGGCTCACCAGCGAGGCGGCGCAGATGAGGTCGCCCTCGTTCTCGCGGTCGTCGTCGTCGGTGACCACCACCAGCTCGCCGGCCTCGAAAGCGCGCAGCGCAGCCGCCACGCGCGTTGACAGCTCACCCGTCGTCATCGGTCGCTCCCTATCTGCGCCCTGTCGCGCAGGAAATGGTCGGCGAGGACGCAGGCCACCATCGCCTCGCCCACCGGCACCGCGCGGATCCCCACGCATGGATCGTGGCGGCCCGTGGTCGACACGTCCACCTCTTCGCCCGTGCGCGTCACCGAGCGGCGCGGCGTCAGGATCGAGGAGGTGGGCTTGACCGCGAAGCGTGCCACGATGGGCGCGCCAGTGGAAATGCCGCCGAGAATGCCGCCGGCGTTGTTGGTGAGGAAGGTCGGCTCCCCGTCCGGTCCCATGCGCATCTCGTCCGCGTTCTCCTCGCCCGTGAGGCGGGCGGACTGGAAGCCGGCGCCGATCTCGACGCCCTTCACGGCGTTGATCGACATCAGCGCGCTGGCGATGTCCTGGTCGAGCTTGGCATAGAGCGGCGCGCCCCAGCCCGCCGGCGCCCCGCGCGCCTCGATCTCAACCACCGCGCCCAGCGAGGAGCCGTGCTTGCGCGCCGCGTCGAGCTTGTCGGCCCAGCGGTGGGCGGCGGCTGCGTCGGGGCAGAAGAAATCGTTGTTGGCGACCTCGTCCCAGTTTCGCTCGGCGGCATGGTCGCCGCCCATCTCCACCAGCGCGCCGCGCACCATCACGCCCGGGATCACGGCCCGCGCGATGGCGCCCGCGGCAACGCGCACGGCCGTTTCGCGCGCCGAGGAGCGGCCGCCGCCGCGATAGTCGCGCAGGCCGTACTTGGCGTCGTAGGTGAAGTCCGCATGGCCGGGGCGGTAGCGGTCGGCGATCTTGGAATAGTCCTTGGAGCGCTGGTCGACGTTGTCGATGATGATGGTGATCGGCGTGCCGGTGGTGATCAGGCCGGCCTCCGTCTCCAGGACACCGGAGACGAGGCGCACCTCGTCGGGCTCCTTGCGCTGGGTGGTGTGGCGCGATTGGCCGGGCCGGCGCCGGTCCATGAAGCCCTGGATGGTGGCGAGCGACAGCGCGATGCCAGGCGGGCAACCGTCCACCACGCCGCCGATCAGCGGCCCGTGGCTTTCCCCGAAGGTGGTGACACGGAAGAGGTGCCCGAACGTGTTGTGCGACATCTAGATGAGCTCGATCTTGCCGTCCGCGAACACCGCGAAGCGGTCCTGCGGGGCGGGGAGGGACGGGACCTCGTGCCAGGGCGTGCCGACGAGGTGGCCGTGCAGCACGCGGAAGATGCCGCCATGGGTCACGGCGACGGTATCGCCGGTGAGGGTATCGAGCCATTCCCCCACGCGGGCGGCGAGCTCGGCATAGGTCTCGCCGGCGGGGGGGCGGAAGCTCCACTTGTCGCGCTTGCGCGCGCGCACCTTCTCGTTCTCGCCGCTTTGGCGCAGCTCGTCGTACGTCTTGGACGCCCAGTCGCCGAACGAGACCTCCTTGAGCCGGTCGTCCGTCTCCCACGGGCCGGCGAGGCCGAGCGCCGCGCGCACGAACCCCATCGTCTCCATCGAGCGGCCGAGCGGGGAGGACACGAAGTGCAGCGCGCCGGGGTCGATCCCCTCACGGGCGAGATAGTCGGCCATCGCCTTGCCGTTGCGGGCGGCC
Organism: Alphaproteobacteria bacterium; assembly: GCA_030431335.1. Lineage (GTDB taxonomy): Bacteria > Pseudomonadota > Alphaproteobacteria > Rhizobiales > Amorphaceae > Acuticoccus. The sequence continues at coordinate 22,318 of JAUIJH010000051.1, read as the reverse complement.
TGGGCGCGGCCGCGCGCGTTGATCGGAATGTCGAGCTGGCCCTGCAGGCGGCCCTCGACGTTCCAGTCCGTCTCGCCGTGGCGCACGTGGATGAGGCGTAGGCGCTCCGCGCCCATCAGCCGGCGTCGTTGTCCACTTGCACGCCCTTCGCGATGTCGGGCGCGTCGACCGCCTTCATGCCCACCACGTGGTAGCCGCAATCGACGTGGTGCACCTCGCCGGTGACGGAGGCGGACAGCGGCGACAGGAGGTAGGCCGCGGAGGCGCCCACCTCGTCGATGGTGACGACGCGGCGCAGCGGCGAGTTGTACTCGTTCCACTTGAGAATATACCGGAAGTCGCCGATGCCGGAGGCGGCCAGCGTCTTGATCGGGCCGGCCGACAGCGCGTTGACGCGGATCCCCTTGGGGCCGAGATCGACGGCGAGATAGCGCACTGACGCCTCCAGCGCGGCCTTGGCGACGCCCATCACGTTATAGTGAGGCATCACCTTTTCGGCGCCGTAATAGGTCAACGTCAGCAGCGAGCCGCCCTCCGCCATCAACGGTTCGGCGCGGCGCGCCACGTCGATGAACGAGTAGCAGGAGATCGCCAGCGTGCGGTTGAAATTCTCCGCCGTCGTCTCGACCAGGCGGCCGGTCAGCTCGTTCTTGTCGGAGAACGCGATGGCGTGGACGAGGAAATCGATCTTCCCCCACTTCTGCGCGAGGCCGTCGAACACGGCGTCGAGCGAGGCGGAATCGGTCACGTCGCAATGGCCGGCAAGCGTCGCCCCGAGCGAGGCGGCAAGCGGCTCGACGCGCTTCTTGAGAGCGTCGCCCTGGTAGGTGAAGGCGAGTTCGGCACCCATCTCTGCGGCCGTCTTCGCAATACCCCACGCAATGGAGCGGTTGTTGGCCACTCCCATGATCAATCCACGCTTGCCCGCGAGAATGCCGGCGCCACTCATAGTTCACAACCTTTTGGGACGACCGCGCCGATGCGCTTTAAAGATGAAACCGTCATAGCCATCGCCTACCGCCCCCGCAAGCCGGAGCCACACCAATGTCTGCCAGTCCCGCCTCCACCGCCCCGTCCCCGGCCGACGCCCTCCGGGTGGCGTTGATCGAGGCGTTGGGCACGGGCGCGGTGATCGTCGATCCCGCCGACAAAGCGCCCTATCTCAAGGAATGGCGCGACCTTTACCGTGGGGTGACCCCGTTCGTGGTCCGCCCGGCCGACACCGCCGGCGTGGCGCTGACGGTGCGGCTCGCACGCCAGCACGGGGTGCCGCTGGTGCCGCAATCGGGCAACACCGGCCTCGTGGGCGGGCAGATGCCGGTCGAGGCGGGCAACGAGGTGCTCCTGTCCACCGACCGGCTGACGCGCATCGAGGCGGTGGACCCGCAGGGCAACACGCTCCTGTGCGGCGCCGGCACCATCCTCGCCGAGGTGCAGGGGGCGGCAGAGGCGGTAGACCGTTTCTTCCCGCTTTCCCTGGCCTCCCAGGGATCGGCGCGGATCGGCGGGCTGATCTCCACCAACGCCGGCGGCACCGGCGTTCTCGTCTACGGCAACATGCGCGAGCAGGTGCTGGGGCTGGAAGTGGTGCTGCCGGACGGCGAGATCTGGAACGGCCTGCGCGCGCTGCGCAAGGACAACACCGGATACGATCTGAAACATCTGTTTATCGGCGCCGAGGGCACGCTCGGCGTCGTGACGCGCGCGGTGCTCAAGCTGCGCCCGCGTCCGGCGGCCCGCGACGTCGCGCTGGTGGGGGTGGCAAACCCCGCCGCCGCGGTGGCGCTGCTGGCGCGGGTGCGTGCCACCATGGGCGAGGCGATCACCGCGTTCGAGCTGATCCCGCAAATCGGCATCGAGCTCGTGACGCGCCACATGGCCGGCACGCGCAATCCCTTCGCCGCGACCCCGCCCTGGGCGGTGCTGGTGGAGGCGAGCACCTTCTCGCCGGAGCGGCCGATGCGCGAGCCGCTCGAAGCCGCGCTGGCCGCCGCCTACGAGGAGGGCCTCGCGCTCGACGCGGTCATCGCCCAGTCGCTGGGCGAGGCGGCGGATTTCTGGCGGCTGCGCGAGCTGATGTCGGAGGTGCAGGGCTACGAGGGCGGCTCCATCAAGCACGACGTCTCGGTGCCGGTGGCGGCGATCCCCGCGTTCATCGAGGAGGCGACGGCGGCGGCGCTCGCGGTGGTGCCCGGCGCGCGGCCGGTGCCGTTCGGCCATGTCGGCGACGGCAACATGCACTTCAACATCAGCCAGCCCGCCGGCGGCGACAAGGCGGCCTTCCTGGCGCGGTGGGATGCGGTCAACGCCGCCGTGCACGCGGTGGTGCGGGCGCACGGCGGCTCCATCGCGGCCGAGCACGGCGTCGGCCGGCTCAAGGCCAAGCTCCTCACCGAGGTGCGCAGCCCGGTCGAGCTTAAGATGATGCGCACCATCAAGAACGCCTTCGACCCGGACAACCTGATGAACCCGGGCCGCGTCCTGCCAGCGGAAAGCGCCTAATCCGCCATCAGTCGCTGGCGCAAATTTAGGCAAAATTGGCCGCCTGGAAGGGCGAATCGCGGCATAATTGCATATCAGGTATGCAAATATGCTGGAGGGTGCCGCAAAAGCAGGCGCCCGCTATTTGTCCAGCGGATAGGCGTAGGCGCCGGCCTTGCTGGTGGTATAGCCGCAGCCGGCCAGCGCTTCGGCGAGCTTCGTCGCGGCGGCGACCCCGTCGAGAATCGGGATGCCTGTTTCGGCCGACAGCGTGGCGGCGAGGTCGGCCATGCCGGCGCAGCCGAGGATTACCGCGTCGACGCCGTCCTCCCGGATCGCGGCGAGCACCTCGGCCCGCACCAGGGCGGCGGCGTTGTCGCCATCCTCCTCCAGTGCCAGCACGGGGATCGCGGCGGAGCGCACGCGGCGGCAGCGGCGCGTGTGGCCGTAGCGGTCAGCCAGATCCTCGATGATGGGGATCGAGCGCGGCAGTGTCGTCACCACCGAAAAGCGCACGGCGAGGATGCTGGCGGCCATCATCGCCGCCTCGCAGATGCCGACGACCGGGCGGTCGGTCACTTCGCGGCAGGCGAACAGGCCCGGATCGTCGAAGCAGGCGAGGACGAAGGCGTCGGCGCCCGCCTCGGTCCCCTCGATGATCTCGCGCAGCAGCGGCGGGACGGCGGCCGCCTCGTCGGCGTGGCCTTCGATGGAGGCGGGCGTGCCTTGCGGATTGGTCGCGAGGATGGCGGTGCCCGGCGCGGCGACCGCGCGCGCGGCCTCGCCGATCTTCTCGGTCATCGAGGCGGTGGAGTTGGGATTGATGATGTGGATCTTCATGCCTTGCCTGCGTCGGAACCGTGGCGATCCTGCCGCCTTCGCACGATCACAGCCGCCGCGACAGTCACGAAGATGACGAGAAAGGAAAGCCCGGTGGTAAGCGTGCCCAGCGCATAGATCACCGGCGTGGTGGCGTTCGTCTGCATCGCCTGCAATTCCAGCGGGAGCGTGTTGACCGCGCCGATCGCCTGGCTGGAGCGTGCGAGCTCGTCATAGCTGAGCGTGAAGCCGAACAGCGCGATGCCGATCAGCGAGGGCAGGATGATCGGGATCACCACGTAGCGGATCGTCTGCCAGCCGGAGGCGCCCTGGTCGCGCGCCGCCTCCTCGAACGCCGGGTCGAACCGGTTGAACACGGCGAACATGATGAGGAGCCCGAACGGCATCGTCCAGGTGAGGTGCGCGCCGAGGCCGGACGTGTACCAGTTGCGCTCGATCCCGGCGAGCTCGAAGCCCGCGCCGATCCCCAGCGAGACCACCACCGACGGCATGATCAGGCTGGCGATGGCGACGTAGAGGAGCCCTGTCGCGCCGATGAAGCGGTGGCGGTAGGCGAGGCCCGCCATCAGTGAGATCACCACCGTGCACACCATCACCATCAGGCCCAGCGCGAAGGAGCGGCGGAACGCACCCCAGATGTCGCCGATCGATTGCGGCCCGAACAGCTCCACGAACCAATGCATCGACACCCCCCGCATGGGGAAGGTGAGCCCGCCCTCCGGCCCCTGGAACGACAGGATCACGATGGTGATGATCGGCGCGTAGAGGAACACGACGAAGATCGCGAAGATCGTCACCATCAGCGGGAAATAGGGCGGGCGCTCGGAGCGGGCCATCTCACAGCTCCTTGCGGATGTCGACGATGCGGATGAGCGCGACGATCATCAGGATCGTGATGCCCAGGAGCACCACCGCGTTGGCCGCGGCGGGCGGGAATTGCAGGTAGCTCAGCTCGGTCTGGATCGACTTGCCGATGGAGGGGATCTGGCCGCCGCCCAGCACCGAAACGGTCACGAAATCGCCCATCACGATGGCCAGCACGAAGATCGAGCCGATGGCGATGCCCGGCTTGGTGAGCGGGATGACCACGTTGGTCAGGATCTGCAGGCTGGAGGCGCCCTGGTCCTTGGCCGCCTCGATCAGCGATTTGTCGATGCGGGCCATCGAGTTGAAGATCGGCACGATCATGAACAGCGTATAAAGGTGCACGTAGCCCAGCATCACGGCGAATTCGGAGTAGAGCAGCCACTCCTGCGGCGCGTCGACGATGCCGAGCGACATCAGCGCCTGGTTGATCAGCCCGTTGCGGCCGAGGAACGGGATCCACGAGATCATGCGGATCACGTTGGAGGTCCAGAACGGGATGGTGCAGATCAGGAAGCAGACGAGCTGCGTCGGCACCGTCTTGAGGTAAAAAGCCAGGAAATGGGCGATGGTGAAGCCCAGGACCAGCGTGATCGCCCACGTGATGACGCAGAAGCGGACCGTCGCCCAATAGGTGCGGTAGGTGGTCTCGGACGAGAACACGTCGACGTAGTTGAAGAAGACGAAGTCCGGAATCAGGATGTCGTAGGTCTGATAGTCGAAGAAGCTGACAACGACGACCATGCAGATGGGTAGAATGAAGAAGATGAAGAAGATTGCGGCCATCGGAAACGCCTGCAAGTAGGCGATTACGTTGGCGGGCGTCTTGCGAACCGTGGCCATCACTCATCCTTGAGCGGCGTCAGCCGGGGAGGGGGCGCGCGACCCGAAGGTCGCGCGCGGCATCGTCAGGAGGCGATGAACTCGTTCCACTTGCGGACCATGTAGCGGTCCTCGTCCATCACCGCGTTCCAGCAGGCGACGCGACCCATGCGCTCCCAGAACGAGCCGCCGTCGCGGGTGGCGCCGGCCGGCTCCAGCTCCTCGCCGCCGGGGGCGACGATGGGGGCGGTGGCCTTCTCGCCTTCCATCCAGAACGCCCATTCGTTGTCGGACATGTACTCCTTGGCGGTGTCGAGCACGGCGGTGTAGTAGCCCTGGCGGTTGAGGAAGGCGCCGACCCAGCCCGACAGGTACCAGTTGACGAAGTCGTAGGCCGCATCGAGCTTCTTGCCGGTGAGGTGCGTCGGCACCGTGAGGCCCGCCGCCCAGGCGCGATAGCCCTCGCGCAGCGGCTGGTAGGTGCAGGCGATGCCCTGCTTGCGCACCGCCGTCACCGCCGGCGACCACATGGACTGGATCACCACCTCGCCGGACGCCATCAGGTTGACGCTCTCGTTGAAGTCCTTCCAGAAGGCGCGGAACTGGCCCTGCGCCTTGGCTTCGATGAGGCGGGCGATCGTCTGGTCGATCTCCTCCTTCGTCATGTTGCCCTTGTCCTCGTACGTCACCTCGCCCATGGCCTCCATGACCATGGCGGCATCCATGATGCCGATGGAGGGGATGTTGAGGATCGCGGTCTTGCCCTTGAACTCGGGGTTCAGCAGCTCGGCCCAGCTCTCGATCGGCCGGCCGATCAGGTCGGGACGGATACCCAGCGTGTCGGCGTTGTAGACGGTGGGGATGGCCGTCATGAACTCGGTGGCGTCGGTGGCGAAGGACTTGCCGCCCTCCTCCTCCAGGTAGGAGACCTCGAACGGCGCGGTGCCCTGGTTGGAGATCGGCGTCCCGTCCGGCAGCTCGCCCTTGGTGAAGATCGGGACGATCTGGTCGTAATATTTGATCCTCTTCGTATCCATGCCGAGGATGTTGCCGGCCGGGATGATCTTCTTCAGCATCCAATATTCGGTGTCGAGAAGATCGAACGAGGTCGGCTGCGTCACGGCGCGGCGCACCACGTCGTCGGACACCAGCGTCGTGTATTCGATGTTGAGGCCGAGGTCTTCCTTGGCCTTGTCGGCGATCTCGTTGTAGGCGTTGACGCCGGTGCCGGCGAGACGCAGCGTGACCGCTTCCTGCGCGTGCACGGCCGGCGCGGCCAGCATGGATCTGGCGGCGACGGCGGTGGTCGCGGCAGCCGCGGTCGTTTTCAAGAACGAACGGCGGTCGATGGATTTCTTGCTCAACGTGCTCTCCCCTTCGTTGGTTGTTCAGGCGCTCGCGCTGGCGAGCAGGTGACCGTCCTCGATCGGCCACGTCAGCGTGGCGTCCTCGCCCTCGGCGACCGGCGCGGCATCGAAGCGGCTGTCGGGCACGGTGACGAGGATCGGCTCGGCCTGGCCCGCGTCGACGCGCACCTCGACGAAGCTGCCCTGATACTGGATCGAGGAAATCTTGCCGGACAGGCTGTTGGCGTTGTCGTTGGCCGCCTGGTTGCCTTGGGCCAGCGTGATCTGATCGGCGCGCACGGCGATGGAAACCGGGTCGCCGGTGCTGAGCGCCGCATCGGGCGCGCGCGCGGCGGCGCGTCCGGTGGGGACGGCGAAATGGATCAGCCCGTTCTCGATGCGGTCCACCCGCCCGTCGACCACGTTGTGGCCGCCGATGAAGCGGGCGACGAACGGGGTGCGCGGGCGCGAAAACACCTCGCGCGCGGTGCCGGCCTGCTCGATGCGCCCGTCGTTCATCACCACCACCAAGTCCGATAGGGCCATCGCCTCTTCCTGGCTGTGGGTGACGTGGATGAAGGTGATGCCGAGATCCTGCTGCAGGCGCTTCAATTCGGCCCGCATCCTGATGCGCAAGAACGGGTCGAGCGCGGACAAGGGCTCGTCGAGCAGCAGGATCGAGGGCTCGGTGACGAGGGCTCGGGCGAGCGCGATGCGCTGCTGCTGGCCGCCGGACAGCTGGTTCGGCCGGCGCTTGGCGAAGCCTTCCATCTGCACCAGCGCCAGCGCAGCGTCGGCGCGCTCATAGCGGGTCGGCGCATCGATGCCGCGCATCTTGAGCGAGAACGCCACGTTGTCGCGCGAGGACAGGTGCGGGAACAGCGCATAATTCTGGAACATCATCGACGTTTTGCGCTTGGCGGGCGGAATGTCGGAGATGTTGTGGGCGCCGAGCACCAGATCGCCGTCCGAGACGGTCTCGTGGCCGGCGATCATCCGCAGCGTCGAGGACTTGCCGCAGCCGGAGGGGCCGAGCAGGCAGCAATACGTGCCGGCGGGCACCCTGAGGTCGATGGCGTCCACCGCGACGGTGTCGCCGTATCGCTTGGTGAGCTTGACGAGTTCGAGGGGCTCGGCCTGGGCTGTCATGTGCTCTCTTAGGTTGTGCGCTGAATGTAGCGGACAGCCTGTTTGCGAGCAAATGACATGCCATCTCGGCAGGAGCCTGCGCCGACCGGGGTGCGACGGCACGAAGCGGCCGGCGCGGCCTGGCTTGGCGGGTTCGCGGGGGGGCTCGGCGAGAGGCCGGGCAGGGACGACGCCGGCATCGGCAATGCGGGTCAGATCATGCCGGCGTCGGTGCGATGGCGATGCGTCTGGCCCGACCCTCGCTCGATTGAAATCGAGTGAGAGAGGGAAAGCTGCTCGCGATCAGGGAGTTAGAGCTGCAACCAACCGGCCGCAGGATACGCCTAGCGCGGGCCGCCTTTGTTGCCCGGCTTGCCGCCACCGGGACGATAGCCGCTTTTCGATCCGCCCGGCTTCGCCCCACCGGTCCGCGGACGCGAGTAGGACGACTTGGGTGCCCCATCGCGGGCGCCATCGCGCTGTCCGCCGCCCGAATAGGGCCGCTTGTCGTCGGAGCGGGGCGAGCGCGAGTAGGACGACTTGGGCGCTCCGTCGCGTGCCGCATCGCGCGGCCCGCCGCCCGAATAGGGCCGCTTGTCGTCGGAACGCGGCGAACGCGAGTAGGAGGACTTCGGTGCTCCGTCGCGCCCACCTTCGCTGCGACCGCCGCCCGAATAGGGCCGCTTGTCATCGGAACGCGGCGAACGCGAATAGGACGACTTGGGTGCCCCGTCGCGCCCACCTTCGCTGCGCCCGCCGCCCGAATAGGGCCGCTTGTCGTCGGAACGCGGCGAACGCGAATAGGAGGACTTCGGTGCTCCGTCGCGCGCACCCTCGCTGCGACCGCCACCCGAATAGGGCCGCCTGTCGTCTGAGCGCGGCGCACGCGAATAGGAGGACTTGGGTGCTCCATCGCGCCCACCTTCGCTGCGACCGCCACCCGAATAGGGACGCTTATCGTCCGAGCGAGGCGCACGCGAATAAGACGACTTGGGCGCTCCGTCGCGCCCGCCTTCGCTGCGCCCGCCACCCGAATAGGGGCGCTTGTCGTCGGAGCGGGGCGAACGCGAATAGGAGGACCGGGGGGCTCCGTCGCGGCTGCCCTCGTTGCGGTCGCCGCCGGAATAGGGGCGCTTGTCGTCCGAGCGCGGCGTACGCGAGTAGGAGGACCGGGGTGCTCCGTCGCGGCTGCCCTCATTGCGGTCACCGCTGGAATAGGGGCGCTTGTCGTCGGAACGGGGCGAACGCGAATAGGAGGACCGGGGCGCTCCGTCGCGGCTGCCCTCGCTGCGGTTGCCGCCGGAATAGGGGCGCTTATCGTCCGGACGCGAGTAGGAGGACCGGGGCGCGCCATCGCGCCCACCGTCGCGCTGGCCGCCGCCGGAGTAGGGGCGCTTGTCGTCGAAGCGCGGGCGCGCATCGCGCGAGGAGCGGTCGCCGCGGTCCGTGCGCGAATCGCGCTCGCGATCGTAGCCGTTGCTGGCGCCGCGCGGCGGGCGGGGCGGCCTCGCCGCATAGTCGCCGCGGTCGCCGCGATCGTGACGGTCGCTGCGGTCGCCACGGCTTGGCGCCGCCGGTTTCGCCGGCTTGGCGAGGTTCACGCTGGTCAGCGGCGCGTCGAAATCGGCGCTCGCCTCCGCTGCGAGGCGCGGGCCGAGCTGGTCCTTCAGCAGGCGCGTCGGGATTTCCTTCACCTCGCCGCGCGGCAGCTCGCCAAGCTGGAACGGGCCGAACGAGATGCGGATCAGCCGCGTCACCATCAGCCCCAGCGAGCCGAGCACCACCTTGATCTCGCGGTTCTTGCCTTCCGACAGCGCCAGCGTGAGCCAGGAATTGTCGCCCGCCCGGTCTACGGAGACCTCGATCGGCCCATAGAGCACGCCGTCGATCGCCACCCCTTCCTTGAGCGCGGCCAGCGCGAGCTCGTCCACCTCGCCGTGAACGCGCACGCGGTACTTGCGCGTCCACCCCGTGGCCGGCAACTCCAGAACGCGCGCCACCCCACCGTCATTGGTGAGGATGAGCAGCCCCTCGGTGTTGATGTCGAGCCGCCCCACCGTCACAACACGCGGCAGGCTCGCCGGCAGCGCGTCGAAGATGGTCGGCCGGCCTTCCGGGTCGCGATTGGTGGTGACAAGGCCGCGCGGCTTGTTGAACAGCCAGGCGCGCGTGCGCAGGCGCCGCGGAATTGGCGTATCGTCGACTTTGATCTCGTCGGCCGGCGTGACGATGGTGGCGGGCGTTTCGAGCGTCACGCCGTTGACTTTGACGCGCCCGGCCTCGATCAGCGCTTCAGCCTCGCGTCGAGAGGCGACGCCGGCGCGGGCGATCACCTTGGCGACGCGCTCGCCGTCCTCCGGACGGTCGACGGGAGGCGTAGGCTCTGAGGGAGTGGAGGCGGTCATCAATGGGTCCTGCGGAGGGTGTTTTATCGTTTATGGAGCATGCGCTCATCGAGGCGAGGGCCGCCGCGGCTCGCGGCGAGGTCCCCGTCGGGGCGATTTTGGTGCGGGGCGGGGAAATCCTCGCCGCCGCCGGCAATGAGACGATCGGGCAATCGGATCCGACCGCCCATGCGGAGATGCTGGCGATCCGCCGCGCCGCCGCGAAGCTCGGCGCCGTGCGGCTCGACGATTGCGATCTCTACGTGACGCTGGAGCCCTGCGCTATGTGCGCCGGCGCGCTCTCCCATGCAAGGATCAGGCGACTTTATTTTGGCGCCGCCGACGAGAAGGGGGGCGCCGTGGAGGCGGGGCCGCAGCTTTACCGCTGGCCAACGCTCCACCATCGACCGGAAATCTATAGCGGTTTTTGCGCCGCGGCCAGTTCCGACCTCCTGCGCGGCTTCTTCGAGGCGCGACGCTGATGCGCATCGTCGGCGGCGAATTTCGCGGCGTTTCGCTCACCGCGCCCAAGGGCGACACCACCCGCCCCACCAGCGACCGGCTGCGCGAGACGATTTTCAACATCCTCGCCCACCGCTTCGCCGAGCGGCTCAAGGACGGGCGTGTGCTCGATCTGTTCGCCGGCAGCGGCGCCATGGGCCTCGAAGCGCTGTCGCGCGGCGCCGCCTTCGCGCTGTTCGTGGAGAACGGCATGGAGGCACGCGGCGCCCTGCGCACCAACATCGACGCGCTGAAGGCCGTGGGGCGCACGCGCGTGTGGCGCCGCGACGCGACGAAGCTGGGCGATTGCCCGGTGCCGCCCTTCGGCCTCGTGTTCTGCGATCCGCCCTACGGCCAAAACCTCGGCGCACGCGCGCTCGCCAGCGCCGCCGCGGGCGATTGGGTCAGCGAGGGGGCCATCGCGGCGCTGGAAGAACGCCGCGGCGCGACGCCCGAGGCGATCGCCGGCTGGGAAACCCTCGAAACGCGCGACGTCGGCCACAGCACGTTGTCGCTGTGGCAGCGCTACGGCTGAGGGCGCGACGGGCTCGGGCCGCGCCGCGCGCCGGCGTCAGGCGTTCTTCGCGGTCCAGCCGGGCGGGTTGGTCGCCTTGATGCGGCGGGCGTCCTTCACCAGCTCCTTGATGGCGCCGGTGATGGGCAGCGACAGCCCCGCCGCGTCGGTCATCTTGGCGACGATCTGCATGTCCTTCAGCGCCCAGGTGAAGCTCGTCTGGTCCCAATCCTCCAGCGCCTGGCTCTTGGCCGAGCTCTTCATCAGGGCGGTGCGCAGGTTGGGCAGGTCGATGCCGGTCGATTCGGCGATGCGTCCCGCCTCGATCAGCCCGACGCTGGTGATCCACAGCATCAGGTTGTTGATCGCCTTGGCCGCCTGGCCATGGCCGACCCCGCCCACGGTCTCGATGTCGGAGCAGAACGCCGAATAGACCTCGCGGCCGCGGGTGAGAACCGCCTCCTCGCCGCCGAACAGGGCGAGCAGCTCGCCGCTGTCGGCATAGAAGCGGCCGCGGCAGATGGGGGCGTCGAGCACACCCACGCCGCGCGGAGCCGCCGCCGCCGCGATCGCCTCCACGGTGTCGGGCGCCACGGTGGAGGAGACGGCGATGATGTCGCCCGCGCCCATCCGGGCGAGCGCGCCGCCGGCGCCGTGCACCACCTGGTTGACCTCCTCGTCGTAGCCGACGGCGAGGATCACGAAGCTCGCGCCCGCCGCGACACCGGCTGCATCGGGCGCCGACGTCGCACCCAGTTCGCACGCCGCCGCCACCGCCGCCTCGCTGACGTCGCACACGATCACCGGCGTGCCGCGGGCGGCGAGGTGCTTCACCATCGCCAGCCCCATCCGGCCGACGCCGACGATCCCCACTCGATCCGCGCGCAAGGCGTCTTCAGCCATTGTGGTCTCCTCGTTGTGCGGCCCGGATCATCCCGAGCCGGCCATGATCGCGCTGACGCCGCCGTCCACGAACAGGTTGTCGCCGACGATGAAATCGGCCTCCTTGGAGACGAGGAAGCGGATCGCCCGCGCCATATCCATCGGCACGCCGGTGCGGTTCCGGAGGTTCACCACCTTGCGCGTGGGATCGAACTCGTCCTTGCCCACCGGGGAGCCGATCTTGTTGGGCACCACGCCGCACACGCGAATGTCGTGCGGGGCGAGCTGCACGGCGAGCGCGCGCGTCAGGTTCGCGACCCCGCCCTTGGCGGCGCAATAGGCCACCGCCCGCGGCCGGCCGAAGAAGCCGGAGGTGGAGCCGACGTTGACGATGACGCCGCCGCCGCCCTGCGCCACCATCTGCGCCGCCGCGTACTTGGCCAGTAGGAACGGCCCGGTCAGCGTGATCGCCAGCACCCGGTCCCACTCCTCCTTGGTGATGTCGAGCACGTTCTTGTTGTCGCTGACCGCGGCGTTGTTGACGAGGATCGTGACCTTGCCGAAGTGCGCCGCCACGTCCGCCACCAGGCGCTGGATATCGGTCTCCGATCCCACGTCGGCGACGAAGCCGGCCGCCGATCCGCCCGCCGCGACGATCTCGGCCGCCACCGCCTCGGCGCGGCCCCTGTCCATGTCCGCGACCGCCACGCTGGCGCCCTCGGCCGCCAGCAGCTTCGCCGTCTCCGCGCCGATATTGCGCCCGGCGCCGGTGATGATGGCGACTTCGCCGTCGAGGGTCATGCGAGGGCCGCCGCGTCGAGGCCGAGCAGGGCCACGGCGTTGTCGTGGTAGATCTTGCGCCGCTGCGCGTCGGTGAGGTTGGCCGCCTCGATGCAGGCCAGCGTCTCGCGGATGTACATCGGCCCGCCCTCGGGATCGAACGGTGCGTCGGAGGCGAACAGGACCTTGTCCTCGCCGAAGAATTCGACCGCGTGCTCGATGGCGCGGCGCGAGCCGAAGGTGGCGGTGTCGGCGTAGAAATCCTTGAAATAGTCGAGGTGCGGGCGCTTCAGGTCGCTCAGCACCCGCCCGAGATCGCGGCCCGAGGTGCGCTTGCCCATCTGGTCCCAGCCGGGGCCGACGCGGCCCTCGAAATAGGGCACCATGCCGCCGGCGTGGTGGGTGATGACCTTGAGACCGGGGCAGCGGTCGAACACGCCGGAAAACACCAGCCGGGCCATCGCCGCCGAGGTCTCGTAGGGCCAGCCGAAGGTCCACCAGATCTCGTATTCGGAGCGGTCCTCGGTGGCGTAGTCGGCGAATTTCTCGCCGCGCGCGGGATGGAGCCAGACGGGTTTGCCGGCCTCGGCCATGTACTGGAAGAAGGGCAGGTAGTCGGCGTGGTCCAGCGCGCGGCCGTTGACGTGGGTGTAGACCTGCATCCCCACCGCGCCGAGCTCCTCCACCGCGCGGCGGCTCTCGGTCACCAGCGCGTCGGGGCTCGAGATCGGCGCGGTGCCGATGAAGCCGGGGAAGCGGTCCGGATACTTGCCGCACAGCTCGGCCATCGCGTCGGAGCCGATGCGCGACAGCTCGGCCGCCTTGGCCGCGTCGGCCACCAGCTCCAGCGGCGGGGAGGCGAGCGACAGGATCTGCGCGTAGTCGCCGAACATGTCCATCACCTCGAAGCGGCGGTCGAGGTTGGTCATCATCGGCACTTTTTCCGAGCGCATCGTGATGTCGGTCATCTCGCCGGTGTGGGCGACCAGCGCGTCATAGAAGGGCTTGGGCCAGATGTGGTTGAAGACGTCGATCTTTTTCATGGCGTTTCCTCGGCTCGGCGGCGGTCAGCTCTTGTCGGTCTGCGAATAGCCCGGGCCCGTCTCGTTGGAGCCCGGCACGTAGGGGCGGCCGGCCTTGAGGCACCAGTTCTCCCAACCCCGCTCCAGGGTGAAGCCGGAGCGCGCCTTGGTGATCGTCTCGATCTCGCCGTCCGACAGGTACGTGACCTCGCCGAGGTCGCGGGCGCGCAGGAGCATGTCGGCGTTGAGCTCCATGTAGACCGAGGTGAACACCACCTGGCGCACCGAGGTGCCCACCACCGTGGAGCCGTGGCCGCGCATCAAGGTCACGGTGCGGTGGCCGAGCGCGGCGGCAAGGTCGCGCCCCATCTCCATCGAGGTGACGAGGAGGTTGGTGCAGTCGCCGAACTTGTCGGCGATGTCCCAGTTGGGGATGTCGGAGCCGATCGGGGCGCTCATGTGCATGATCGGCTTCATCGGCACCTTGGTGACGCTGAAGGGGATCACCGAGGGGCTGTGGTTGTGCACGACCGCCTGCACGTCCGGCCGCGCCTCGTAGATGGCGCCGTGGATGAAGCGCTCCGAATAGGGTTTGCCCGGCATCGGGTCCGGGCCGAGGATCTCGCCCGTCAGCGCGAATTCCATGATGTCGCCGGCGACGATCTGCTCCGGGGCCCGCGCGCGCGACAGGAAGAAGCGGTCCGCGTGGTCGGGGTGGCGCACCGAGATGTGGCCGAAGGAATCCACCACGCGGTTGTCGGCGAGGATGCGGTTCGCGGTTACGATCTCCTCGCGCAGGGCATCGAGGTCGGTCATTGCGGCGTCTCCATGGTGGCGTGGCCCGTCGCGACGCGGGCGAGGTGGCGGGGGTCGTCGGGCATGTCGTTGCCGCGCCAGACGACGTGCAGGTCCGGACGCACCAGCACGAGGTCGCGCTCGTAGACCGCGCGCGCCTCGGGGATGTCGAGCTGGATGGCCGCGAAGGGCGCGCCGAGCGCGGCGAAGGCGGCGGCGAGGGGGGCCGGATCGTGCCCGCCGCCCGTTTGCAGGAGGACGAACGCGTCGGGCACCGCGTCCTGCAGCGCGCTGCCGTCGGGCTGGCGCAGATGCGGTAGCCGGGCGCCGGGCCAGGTGGTGGGCTCGTAGGTGCGGAAGAGGTGCTCCGGCCCGCCCGGCTCGTTCCACACGATGGGCGAATCCATATAGCGGTAGCCGAGCTCGGCGCCGATCATCTCGTTGGTCTTGCGCTGCTCCACGTCCGCAACGGCGGCGAGGTTTTCGCGCGCGGCCGTGCCGGTCGCGTCATCGCGGAAGATGTCGGGGCCGCCCAGGCGCCGCCATTTGCGCCGGCCGAGCGAGGCGTAACGCGAGGCGCCCACGTTGCGGTCGCCGACGAAGCGCCGCTCCACCTCGTAGCTGTCGACGAGGCCCGGCCCGCCCCAGCCCTTGAGCGCTCCCCACAGCTTCCAGGCCAGATCCACCGCGTCGCCGACGCCGGTGTTCATGCCGAGCCCGCCCGTGGGGATCACGAGGTGCGCCGCGTCGCCGGCGATGAGGACGCGGCCCTTGCGATAGCGGTCCGCGAGCAGGAGGTTCTGCCGCCAGCCGCCGCAATACAGCATCTCGTATTCCACCGGGCGCGCGACGACGGCCTCGAAGCGGGCCTTCATCTCCTCGGGGCTGTCCACCACCGAATGCAGCGTCCAGTGCCGCATCGAATCCTGCATGATGAGGAACGTCGCCTTGTCGTCGGCCACATGATAGTGGCGGCCGAGGCCGGGGCCCTCGCCGATGGGCAGCATGTCCGCCAGCGCGTCGCAGCGGAACAGCGCCTGGCTGAGCGACAGCAGGTTGCCCTCGCCGCGCAGCTTGATGCCGAGCCCCTTGCGCACCACGCTCGCCCCGCCATCGCAGCCGACGAGATATTTGCCGCGCACCGTCGTTTCGGCGCCGTCGGTGGCGAGCGTCGCCGTGACGCCGCCGGCATCCTCGGCGAACGCGGTCAGTTCGTGGCCGAAGCGCACGTCGATGGCGGGCATCGCGTCCACGTGCGCCTTGAGCAGCGGCTCGAGCGTATATTGGGAGACGAGCTGGTAGGGCTCGCACGGCTCGCGGCCGTCGTTGGGCGCGGCGGCGATGGCATCCTTCGCCTCGTCCACCGAGGGGTAGTGCAGGGAAAGGAGCGGCGGCGCGTCGAGCGTCGTGACGATGAAGACGTCCATGGGCGCGTGCGAGGGCAGGCCCGCCGCGCGGATTTCCTCGGCGAGGCCGAGGCGGCGGAAGATCTCCATCGTGCGCGCGTTGCAGCGCTCCATCTTGGGCAGGAATTGCGGCGCGGGGCGCTGTTCGATCAGCGCGGTGCGGATGCCGCGGCGGCCCAGCTCGTACGCCAGCATCAGGCCCGTCGGCCCGGCACCGGCGACCAGAACGTCGTACTCCTCCACTCGGTCTCCCTTGATTTCGGCGGCCGTTCGGTCGGCCAGGCGGGGCTTTTCAGGAGGCATCGCACGCTCGCGGCCCTCGCGCCCCTATCGTGATGCGTCCGCAGCCAGACTGTTTCGCCATCTTCAGGAAGGGGGAGGGCAATGGAATGCTGCGCCCCCGACCGTGGACGAGAGTCCGCACAACAAGGCGACAAGGCTCGCAGGCGAGCCGGGGAGAAACCATGATCGAGGCGGCCGTCGACGCGCTGGGCACCATGCTCGATCCGATGCGGCTGGCTTGGCTGGCGCTCGGCACGGTGCTTGGACTGATCCTCGGAATGCTGCCGGGCGTGGGGGGCGTGGCGGGGCTTGCGCTGCTGCTGCCATTCACATTCGGTATGGATCCCTATGCCGCATTTGCCTTCCTCCTGGGGCTCGGGGCGGTCACGTCCACCGGCGACACCATTCCGGCGGTGCTGTTCGGCGTGCCTGGCACGGCCGGCGCGCAGGCCACGGTGCTCGACGGGCACCCCATGGCCCAGAAGGGCGAAGCGGGGCGTGCGCTGGCGGCGGCCTACACGGCATCCTTGATGGGCGGCGTGTTCGGCGCGGTGCTCCTTGGCCTCTCCATCCCGGTGCTGCGGCCGGTGATGCTGCATGTGGGCTCGCCGGAGCTGCTCGCCTTCGCCATCTTCGGCATCTCGATGGTGGCGAGCCTCGCCGGCTCCACGCCGCTGCGCGGGCTGACGGCCGCCGGCATCGGCATTTTGCTGTCGCTGATCGGCTCCGACCCGCAATCGGGCACGCTGCGATGGTCGATGGACACGCTCTACCTCTACGACGGGCTGCCGCTGCTGCCGGTGGCGCTCGGCATCTTCGCGCTGCCCGAGCTTGCCGACATCTTCATCAAGCGGGCGGCCATCGCGGCCAACGCGTCGCAGGACGTGAGCGCCGGCATGCTGCAGGGCGCGCGCGACACGCTGAAGAACTGGCGCCTGGTGCTGCGCTGCAGCACGCTGGGGGCGGCGATCGGCGCCATCCCGGGGCTCGGCTCGGCGGTGGTCGACTGGTTCGCCTACGGTCACGCATTGCGCACCGTGAAGGGCGCCCGCGAGACCTTCGGCAAGGGCGACGTGCGCGGCGTCATCGCGCCGGAGAGCGCCAACAACGCCAAGGAGGGCGGCTCGCTGGTGCCCACCATCGCGTTCGGCGTGCCGGGTTCGGCGTCGATGGCGATCCTGCTCGGCGCCTTCCTGATCCACGGCCTGCAGCCCGGCCCGCGCATGCTCACGTCCAACCTCGACGTCACCTACGCCATGGTGTGGTCGATCGCCTTCGCCAACATCCTTGGGGCGGGGCTGTGCTTCATGCTGTCGGGGCAGTTCGCCAAGATCTCGCGGCTGCGCTACACGCTGGTGCTGCCTTTGATCATGTGCGTCCTCTATGTCGGCGCATTCCAGGGCTCGCGCGACTGGGGCGACCTCTACGCGCTGCTGTTCTTCGGCGTCGTCGGCTGGATCATGAAGCGCCTGCGCTGGCCGCGCCCGCCGCTGATCCTGGGCTTCGTGCTGGGCGCCATCATCGAGCGCTACATGTTCATCTCCACCATGCGCTACGGCTGGGAGTGGGTGCTGCACCCGATCGTGCTCGTCATCCTCATCCTGTCGGTGCTGGGCCTGGCCCGCCCGCTGATCGGCGACTTTCTCGACCGTCGCCGCCGCAGCAAGGGCGTGCGCGCGCCGATCCACGTGTCCGTGATGCCGGCCGATCTCCTCTACGTGGTGTTCATGGCGTTCGCGGCAGTGCTGTTGTTCGCCACGCGCGGGTGGAGCATCGAGGCGGCGCTGGCGCCGCGCATCGTCGGCAGCATCACGCTGGCGGCCGCGCTCGTCGGGCTCCTGTCGCAGGTCCTGCACCGGCCCAGCGCGGAGGCCGGCGGCGTCCACATGGACGTGGTGAGCGATTTCGGCACGTTGGCGCCCCGCTCCATCTATGCGCGCGCGGGGCTGTTTTTCGCCTGGCTCGCCGCCTTCATGGGCGCGATGGCACTGATCGGCCTCATCCCCACCGCGTTCTTGTTCGTCACCGCCTTCATGCGCGCGGAGCGGCGGGAGCCGTGGCCGCTCACGCTGTCGATGGCCGGCGGGCTCACCCTGTTCATCTTCGTGGTGTTCGACAAGTTCCTGCGGTTGCCCTGGCCGCCGACGGTGCTCGGCGAGTGGGTGCCGGCCCTTCAGGTGCTGCCCTCGATCTAGGACAGCATCCCGGTCCAACCCGGCGCGCTAGGGTTGCCATATCGGCTTGGTCTTGGTTCGGGCCGAAGCGACAACGCTACGCTTTTGCCAGAGGCGCCAGGGCCTCGGCCACGACCCACTGGCGCCCAATAATAGGGAGAACGCCTGATGGCATTTCGCTTTACCTCGCTCGCGGCGGGGCTCGCGGCGCTTGCGCTGGCGAACGGGCCTGCCGCCGCGCAGTCCGTGGAAGAGTTCTACAGCGGCAAAACGGTCGAACTGTATATCGGCTATACCGTGGGCGGCGGCTACGACACCTACGCCCGCCTCCTCGCGCGCCACATGGGCAATCACATTCCCGGCAACCCGACCATCGTGCCGGTGAACCTGCCGGGCGCCGGCAGCCTCAAGCTGGTGAACTGGCTCGCCGAGGCCGCCCCGCGTGACGGGACCGTGTTCGGCACCGTCGCCCGCGCCGCGCCGTTCGACCCGCTGTTCGGCAACGACGCGGCCAACTTCGACGCCCGCGCGCTGAGCTATATCGGCTCGGCCAACAACGAAGTCTCGGTCTGCGTCGCCTGGGAAGGCACCGGCATCGAGAACGTCGAAGACCTCAAGACCAAGGAACTCATCGTCGGCGGCACGGGCGACACGGCCGACACCGTGCAGTTCCCCAAGGTCGTCAACGCCGTGCTCGGCACCAAGATGCGCATCATCAACGGCTATCCGGGTGGCAACGACGTGAGCCTCGCCATGGAGCGCGGCGAGGTGACCGGCCGTTGCGGCTGGTCCTGGTCGAGCGTCAAGTCGACCCGGATGGACTGGTATGAGCAGGGCACGGTCAAGGTGCTGCTGCAGATCTCGACCGCCAAGCATCCGGACTTGCCGGACGTGCCGCTGGTGACCGACCTCGCCGACGGCGACGACCAGCGCCTGCTGCGCCTGGTGTTCGCGCGCCAGGCCCTCGGCCGGCCCTATATCGGCCCGCCGGAGATCCCGGAGGACCGTCTCACCGCGCTGCAGGACGCCTTCATGGCGACCATGGAGGACCCGGCGTTCCTGGCCGAGGCGGAGGGGCTCGACCTCGAGATCACGCCCGTGTCCGGCCCGGAAGTGCGCCAGCTCGTGATGGATGCCTACGACACGCCGGCCAAGACGGTGCAGCGCATCAAGGACATCCTCGAGAACTAGCTAGCGAAAGCGGGCTGGCCCTGGGCTTCGGCTCAGGGCCAACTCATCTGGATGAAGGCGGCCAGCGGGGCCGGCAGGTAGGGCGCGACCCACTCCACGCTGAGACCGAGCAGCAGCGCACCGATCAGCGACATCAGGATGCCGGCGAGGATCTTGACCCCGAAGATCTCGTGCTCGCGGTTGATCAGCCACGCGAACAGCACCCGGAACACCACCGACAGCCGCTGGATCGGCGCCACCACCGAGACCGGCGCCAGCGCCAGCGCGGCATAGCGGAACGCCTGACTGATGAACACGAACACCCCCGACACCAGGAACCATCCGGCCGGGCCCCGCTCGATCGCGCGCATCTCACGGATCTGCGCCGGCAGGGCCAGCATGGCCACGATCACCACCGTCGCCGCCGCGTAGGAGACGAGACCGCCGAGGAGGCCCTGGCCCGGCCCCGCCCCGTCGATCCCGTAGGCGACGAACAACGGGCTCACCCCGTAGCCGACGGCCGAGACGGCGCCCCAGAAGAGGCCCTCGCGGTAGTTCGGCTCGAAGCCGGAGGCCGTCGCCTTGGGCCGCTTGCCCTTCAGCATGATGAAGGGCCCGACGATCACCAGCACGATGCCCACGACGCTGATGGGCGTCAGCGTCTCGCCCAGGAAGACGAGGGCGAGGACGAGCGAGACGAGCACGCTCATCTGCTGCACGGGACCGGACAGGTTGGCGCCCAGATGGCGCGTCGCCTGGTAGTTGCCGTAGCGGCCGATGACGAAGTGGATGATGCCCGCGAGGGTGAACCACGTTAGCGAGGCGGCCGACATGTCGCCCAGCGTGCCGAGCACGCCCGCGAACAGCGCCGCCAGCGCGAACAGGGGAACGCCAAGCGGGACGGTGATCGCCATCGCCTGGAACACGGTGCCCTTGAGAACGCCGCGCCGCAGCGTGGCGTTGTTGAGGCCGAAAGACGCCGCCGATGCGAGCGCCAGCAAGGCGCCGAGCATCAGCCGTTGCCGCCGGGCATCCGCCTCAGGAAGGCCATCGAGCGGCCCCATGCGAGCGCCGCCGCCTCGGCGTCGTAGCGCGCCGCCGAAGCGTCGTTGTTGAAGGCGTGGTTGGCGCCCTCGTACATGTGCCGCTCGTAGGTCTTGCCGGCCGCCTCGAGGGCGGCCACGAAGGCGGGCACGCCGGCGTTGATGCGCTCGTCGAGCCCGGCATAGTGAAGCTGCAGCGGCGCCGCGATGGCGCCCACCGTCTCGTCCGCCGGCGGGCGGCCGTAGAAGACGATGGCCGCGTCGAGCGCCGGGTCCTTGGTGGCGAGGCGCCCCACCACGCCGCCGCCCCAGCAATAGCCGATGGTTGCGACGCGGCCGTTGCCGGCGCCGCGCAGATAGTCGAGCGCGGCGAGGCCGTCGCGGTCGACGGCGTCCGCGTCGAGCGTGCCGATCAGGTCGCGCGCGGCGTCCTCGTCGGCGGGCGTGCCGCCGTGCGGGGACAGGAAGTCGAGCCCCAGCGCCAGGAAGCCCTCCAGGGCGATACGCCGCGTGACGTCGGCGATGTGCGGGTTGAGGCCGCGGTTCTCGTGGATCACCAGCACGCCGGGCAGCGGCCCGGCGGCGCCGGCCGGGCGGGCGAGGAGGCCGGTCAGCCCCGCGCCGCTGCCCGGCACATTCACCGTCTCGCTGGTGACGCGCGGGTCGTCCGCCGGCACCTGCGGCAGGGTGCTGGCATCGGCGGCGATCGCCCGCTCCACCGCCTTCGCCTCGTCCGCCGAGCCGGTGAGCCCGGCAAGGGCCGCCTCGAACGCCGCACGGTCCATGCGGCCGTGGGTGAAGTCATCGTAGAGGCCGATCATGGCCTGGGTGATCGTGGGCAACTCAGATCGCCTTTCGCGTGCCGCGCACGAACTCGCGCACGATCTCGGCCGTCAGCTCGAGCGCGGGGTCGTATTCCGGCGCGTCCTCGAGCTGCTCGAGGTCGTTGAGGCCGGCCGCCTTGAAGATGCGGTTGGTGGAGGAGATCAGCCGCGCGGGCCGCTCCGGGTCGGCGTTGAAGTGCTGGTGGATGGTGTTGGGCGGAATATAGATCACGTCGCCCGCCTCCCATTCGAACTTCTTCACCTCGTCCTGCGGCTTGAAATAGTACTCGTCCTCGATCTCGATGTCGCAGTCCTGGTGCAGGTCGTAGCCCTTGCCCTCCACCACGTAGAGGCATTCCTCGGCGAGGTGGCGATGCTTGCCCGAGCGCGAGCCGGGCGGGATGATCTGCATGTAGGCGTCGACCGTCTCCATGCGCGTGTTCATCTTTTCGTTGATGAGATGCTTGAGCAGGCCCTGCCGGCTCATTTCCCAGGGCATCTCCCACGGACGGATGATCTTCTTGCGCGTCGCGTTGCGCTCCGGCGCGGTCTGCGCGTCGGTCAGGAGGTCCTTGTAGAGCGGTGCGTTATCCGCGCCCTCCAACCAGGCTTTGGTCTCGCCCCAGGCCATCAGTAACCCTCCTCGGGATGGTTGAAGTCGGGCTCTTCCTCGCGCACGCGAAAACCTGCGCCGCCGGGCGCGGCCTGCGTCTGGCGCGGCTCCACCGTCTTCTGGAACAGCATGTTCATGAACAGGAACATCGGCTTGGTCTTGATGACGAGCGCCCGCGCCGGCTTGGTCTCGGAGCGGTTGAAGTGCTGGTGCACGCAGTTGTTGTGCACGATGGCGATGTCGCCCGCCTCCCACTCGTAGCGCTGGTTGTCGTGGATCTCGTAGCCCTCGCCGTCGAGAATGTAGAAGGCGGCCTCGTTGACGTGGCCGTGCTTCTGGCTCTTGCCGCCGGGGCCGTACTCTTCCAGGTGCAGGTGGAAGGTCTGCGTGATGCCGTCCTTCGGCTCCACGTAGTGGCGGCTGTAGGCCTGCGGACCGTCGACGAAC
>JAUIJH010000050.1 GCA_030431335.1 Alphaproteobacteria bacterium | reverse complement strand
GAGCGCGGCGAAGGGCGAGGCGGAGGCAGTGGTGGGGATCGCAACCGAAGTGGCGGCGATGGCGATGGCGGTGGTGGCACCGATGAAGGTGGACTTGAAGGTCATTGCTCGTCTCCGGTTGCTTGTGTTTCGCTTCGACACACCGAAGATGGTTACAGCCCGTTAATCCTCACGTGACCTCGGTCACACCCTGTCCGCTCCGGCCAAAAAAACCTCTTGCCGCCCTGACCGACGCTAAAAAGCCCGCTCCACAGCGGGCTTTTTGTTTTCCCGCCCACGAATTTTAGCCTTCAGAAGCAAAGTTGAGCGCCACAAGACCGGGCGAGTTCCTCGCGCAAGCTTTCGCCACCATTGCAAGGTTTGGACAGCCTTGAGAGCCTGACGGCTCCGGCGCGCCAATCCGCAACGGCAGTGCCGCGCGTGCTCGCTAAGCTGCGTCGGGCGGTCGCCGGGCTGGGAACGAGCCCCCAAACGCCGAACGCCCCGCGAGAGCGGGGCGCCGACTGGGGAGATCGATGGGTCGGTGGATCAGTTGCAGACGCGTTCCTTGCGGATGACGTAGGCCTGGTAGCGGGGGCTCCAGCGCTCGACACGGACGGTGCGGCAGCGGGGCCCGGCATTGGCGGCGCTGGCGGCGACGGCCGCGCCCAGGATCAGGGCACCCACGCCGATGGCGGCTGCCGTGCCGGCGTTCACGCCGCCGTGGTGGTGGCGGCGGTGACCGCGATGACGGCGCCGCTTGACCTCGACGACACCCGCGGCCTGCGTTTCGACCTGCGCGCCGTTGAGCGCGGCGAAGGGCGAGGCGGAGGCAGTGGTGGGAACCGCAACCGAAGTGGCGGCGATGACGATGGCGGTCGTGGCACCGATGATGGTGGACTTGATGGTCATTTTCTCGTCTCCGGTTGGTGTTTCGTTTCGACACACCGGAGATGGTTACGAAGAGTTCACCCTCACGTGACCCGTGTCACAGGGCGACCGCTTCCCGCGAAAAATGGAAAGCCCGCCCGGAAACGAAAAGAGGCCGGCAAAAGCCGGCCTCCGATCGCTTCGCGCGGTGGGCTGTCGCGTCAGCCCTTGGTGGGCGGCGCCGCGTAGCGCAGGTGCATCTCGGCAACGCCAGCGGCGATGTCGACACCGGTTTGGCCCTGGACCGACAGCGGCTGCAGGTTGATCGCGCTGTCGAAGCCGCCGATCAGCGCGTTGGCGCCGACGCCGACGCCGGCAGTGGCCTCGGCGGACACGCCGTAGTAGCGGCCTTCCAGGAGGCCCGGCTCGTTCTTGGAGGCAGGCGCGAGCACGGCCCAGATGATCACGGTGTCGGAGGTGAAGCCGACGTCGACCCCGATCTTGGTGATGGAGCCTTCATACTCTTCGACGGTGCCGTTGGCCCGCTTGAACTGGCAGGAGAGGCCAGCCTTCGAGCCGACGATGAAGCCGACATCGGAGGCGACCCGGCACTCGAGCGTGCCGATACGGATCGACGCTTCGGCGCTGGCGTTGGAGGCGGGGAGGAGCGCCGTCATCATGACGGCCGCAATGGCGATCAACATTTTCATCGTTGTGTTTCCCTGGCGGTAAGTTGTCGGCTACTCAGCGCAGCGAGCCGCAGAAACGTTGGATGCGGATGCAAGCCTCCTCCAGCGCCGTGGTGGAGGTTGCGTAGGAGATCCGGAAGTGCGGCGCGAAGCCGAACGCGGATCCTTGCACGACGGCAACACCTTCGTGCTCCAGCAGTTCTGTAACGAAATCCTCGTCCGTTTCCAGTGTCTTGCCGGACGCCGTCGTGCGCCCGATGGTGCCCTCGCAGGAGGGATAGACATAAAAGGCGCCTTCAGGCGTCGGGCAATGAATGCCGCGTGCCTGGTTGAGCATCGAGACCACGAGGTCGCGGCGCTCACGGAACACCTTGTTGTTGGCCGCAATATGGTCCTGCGGGCCGTTGAGGGCCTCGACCGTCGCGAATTGCGAGATCGAGCAGGGGTTGGAGGTCGACTGCGACTGGATCTTCGCCATCGCCTTGATGAGGTGCGCCGGGCCGCCGGCATAGCCGATCCGCCAGCCCGTCATCGCATACGCCTTGGAGACGCCGTTGACGGTCAGCGTGCGATCCTTCAGCGCCGGCTCGATCTCGGCCGGCGTGCGGAACACGAACTCGTCGTAGACGAGGTGCTCGTACATGTCGTCCGTCATCACCCAAACGTGCGGATGGCGGGCGAGCACGTCGGTCAGTGCCTTCAGCTCCGTGTGCGAATAGGCGGCGCCGCTGGGGTTGGAGGGCGAGTTGAGGATGATCCACTTGGTCTTGTCGGTGATGGCCGCTTCCAGCACGTCCGCCTTCAGCTTGAAGTTATCGGCCGCGGTGGCGGCGACCGGCACCGGCGTTCCGCCCGCCAGGAGCACCATGTCGGGGTAGCTGACCCAGTAGGGGGCGGGGATGATCACCTCGTCGCCGGGGTTCAGCGTCGCCATCAGCGCGTTGTAGAGGACCTGCTTGCCGCCGGTGCCGACCGAAATTTCCGCCGGCGTGTAGGTGAGATTGTTTTCCCGCGCGAATTTGGCGCAGATCGCTTCCTTCAATTCCGGGATGCCGTCGACGGCCGTGTACTTGGTCCGCCCGTCGCGGATCGCCCTGATGGCGGCGTCTTTGATGTGTTCGGGCGTGTCGAAATCGGGCTCGCCCGCGCCGAGGCCGATCACGTCACGGCCCGCGCGCTTCAGTTCAAGCGCCTTCTGCGTGACGGCGATTGTTGCCGAGGGTTGGACGCGTGACAGCGTGTCGGACAGAAAGGCCATTCAAAAGCACCAAGGAGTGAGAGGGTTGTCGCCTCCTCCTTATCGACATCTCCTGGCCGGCCTTCAAGTATATGTTGCACAATTAAAGTTGCCCTGCCCGGCGGGCGCTCCGGCCGGGAAGGGTACACTATCCAACGCGTGAAGCAGTGCGGCCGCGTCCCTAGAAGGGGATGCCGCCGCCCAGCGTGCCGTGCCAGCTGTCGAGAATCGGCAGCGGGTTCTGGTAGGAATACTCGCTGGGAATTTTCTGCAGCGACGGAATCGGCCGGCCGCCGGTGGTGAGGTCGGGCGAGGCGAGGTCCGCCCGACCAGAAAACATGTACACACCAGGCAGGTCAGGCCCATAAGGACCAACATACGTGGAGCCGCCCAAACCATTTCGCGGCGTCACTGTGATCTCCGGGACGTTCTGGGCTTCTGCAACCCCCAGACCCCCCACGAGCAGCAGCCCTGCCAGTGCGTATCTCATCTCATTTCTCCAAGGCGCTTCATTCGCCGCGGACTTTACTATGGTTCCAGTGGCTTGCGCCATGCCCCGCCGAACCGCGCTCCGGACTTCGTACGCACAACCTTAATCGAGGTCCGGTTCCACGTGAATAAACGTCGAAGCCTGCCTCCGGGTTGCGTCACTTGAGGAGCCGGGACACGACCTGTGCCGTGTAGTCCACGGCGGGGATGATCTTGGCGTAGTTGAGCCGGGTCGGGCCGATAATACCGAGTACGCCAACCACCCGGCGCTGGTGGTCGTGATAGGGCGACAGGATCAGCGAGGAGCCGGACAGCGAGAACAATTTGTTCTCCGAGCCGATGAAGATGCGCACCCCTTCGCCGGTCTCGGTCAGCGACAGGAGCTGCATCAGCTCCTTTTTGGCCTCCAGATCGTCCAGCAGGCGGCGGACGCGGTCCACATCGTCGCGCATATCGAGGTCTTGCAGGAGGTTGGCGCGGCCATGCACGATCAACGTGCCCGGATCGCGCGTCGAGGTGTCGGCCCAGGAGGCGATGCCGTCCTCGATGAGCTTGGCCGTCAGCTCGTCCAGCTCGGCGCGGGCGGCGCTGGCGTGGCGCGCGATCTCGGCCCGCGCCTCGCTCACGGTGACGCCGCGCAGATGCGCGTTGAGGTAGTTGGAGGCTTCCCGCAGCGCCGATGGCGGCAGCCCGAAGGGCAGGTCGACGAGCCGGTTCTCCACCGTCCCGTCCTCGCCCACCAGCACCACCAGCCCCTTGCCCGGGTCGAGCGCCACGAACTCGATGTGCTTGACGCGGATGTCCTGCGTCGCCGTCAGCACCACGCCAGCCCCCGAGGACAGGCCCGACAGCATCATCGAGGCCTTGTTGAGCGCGTCGTCCACCGCACCGGCCCCCGCGCCCGCGACGCCGGCCTCGATGCCCTCGCGTTCCTCCTGGCTGAGTTCGCCCACGTTGAGCAGAGCATCGACGAAAAAGCGCAGGCCGCGGTCGGTCGGCAGCCGTCCGGCGCTGGTGTGCGGTGCGTAGATGAGGCCGAGGCTCTCCAGGTCGCTCATCACGTTGCGCACGGACGCGGGCGACAGCTTGTTGGGCAGCGCCTTGGAGATGGAGCGCGAGCCCACGGGGTCACCCGTCGTCAGATAGGCATCGACGATCTGCCGGAAAATGTACTGACTGCGCTCGTCGAGCTCGATCGCGTCGGCTGTGACGTCCACCAAGTGCATAGCCAAGCCCTTCAACATCGATCCTAGCCCTATCGCACAGGCTTGATCTATGCCAACCAACCGCTGAAACCAGGAGAAAGACAATGCGACACGACGGCAGAGCAGCCGACGAGATGCGGGCCGTGACGCTGGAGCGCGGAGTGGCCAAGCATGCCGAGGGTTCCTGCCTCGTCAAGTTCGGCGCAACGCACGTCCTGTGCACCGCCTCGCTGGAGGAACGCGTTCCGCCGTGGCTGCGCGGGGGCGGCGCGGGCTGGGTGACGGCCGAGTACGGCATGCTGCCGCGCGCCACCACCGAACGGATGCGCCGCGAGGCGACGGCCGGCAAGCAGTCCGGCCGCACGCAGGAGATTCAGCGCCTGATCGGCCGCTCCCTGCGCGCCGTCGTCGACCGCAAGGCGCTCGGCGAGCGCCAGATCACGGTCGATTGCGACGTGATCCAGGCCGATGGCGGCACGCGCACCGCCGCGATCACCGGCGCGTGGATCGCCCTCTTCGACTGTCTGGCGTTCATGCAGCGGGCCGGTATGAACAGTGGCGGCGTGCTGACCGATCACATCGCCGCGGTTTCCTGCGGCATCGTCTCCGGCACCCCGGTCCTCGACCTCGACTATGCGGAAGATTCCACCGCCGAAACGGATGCCAATTTCGTCATGACCGGATCGGGCCGCATCATCGAGGTGCAGGGCACGGCGGAGGGCGCCCCGTTCTCGCGCGATGAGCTCAACGGGCTGCTCGACCTCGCCGAGACCGGCATCGCGCGCCTCGTCGATCTGCAGAAGATGACGGTGGGATGAGCCTGATCGGCGAAGGGCGGCTGCTGATCGCCACCCACAACAAGGGCAAGCTCGCGGAGTTTCGCCAGCTGCTGGAGCCGGCCGGCATCACCGTCCTCGGCGCGGCCGATGTCGGGCTGCCGGAGCCGGAGGAGACGGAGGCGACCTTCGCCGGCAACGCCGCGCTGAAGGCCGAGGCGGCCGCGCGGGCGCTGGGGCTGCCGGCGCTTGCCGACGATTCGGGCGTCGCCGTGGACGCGCTCGGCGGCGATCCGGGCATCTACTCGGCGCGGTGGGCCGGGCCGTCGAAGGATTTCGCCGTGGCGATGGGCCGCGTTCTGGATCTGTTGGCGGAGGGCGGCCACACCGCACCCGCCGAGCGGCGGGCCGCTTTCATCGCCGTTCTGGCGCTGGCGCGGCCGGGCGAGGAAACGCTGTTTTTCGAGGGCCGCACCGATGGCGTCATCGCCGATGCGCCGCGGGGCGTGCATGGCTTCGGCTATGACCCCATATTCATCCCCGACGACGGCGACGGGCGCACCTTCGGTGAGATGACCGCTGCCGAGAAGCACGGCGAATCGGCGCCGCTATCCCACAGGGCCCGCGCGCTCGCCGCGTTCGCCGAGGCCATCGATTTGGAGCGCTGATGAGCACAGCCGAAGCACCCGTTCTGGAGGCGACCCTCGACGGCGGTTTCGGCGTCTACGTCCATTGGCCCTTCTGCCAGTCGAAGTGCCCGTATTGCGACTTCAACAGCCACGTGCGCCACGGGGCCGTCGATCAGCCCCGCTACGCCCGCGCCCTCGTGCGCGAGCTCGAAACGCTGGCCGCCCGCACGGCCGACCGCAGCCCGCGCAGCGTCTTCTTCGGCGGCGGCACTCCCTCTTTGATGGAGCCGGCCACGGTGGCGGCCGTTCTGGGCGCCATCGACCGCACGCTCGGCCTCCCCGGCAACGCCGAGATCACGCTGGAGGCCAACCCTTCCAGCGTGGAGCAGGCCCGCTTCCAGGGGTTTGCCGCGGCCGGCATCAACCGCGTCTCGCTCGGCGTGCAGTCGCTCTACGACGCGGAGCTGGTGCGTCTCGGCCGCCGGCACGACGCGGCGACGGCGCGCGCCGCGCTCGCCTTCGCGCGGCGCACCTTCTCGCGCGTGTCGGCGGACCTCATCTATGCCCGGCCCGGCCAGACGCTGGAGGCGTGGTCCGCAGAGCTCACCGAGATGTTGGACCTGGCGGGCGATCACCTGTCGCTCTACCAGCTCACCATCGAGCCGGGCACGCGCTTCTTCGACCTCGCGCGGGCGGGCAAGCTGGTGGTGCCGCAGGACGACCTCGCGGCCGACCTCTTCGAGCTGACCGACGCGCTCACGCGCCAGGCCGGCTTCGCCCGCTACGAAGTCTCCAATCACGCGCGCCCGGGCGGCGAGGCGCGGCACAATCTCGTCTACTGGCGCGGCGGGCGCTACCTCGGCATCGGGCCGGGGGCGCACGGGCGCCTGGCGCAGGGCGATCGGCGCGTCGCGACGGCCACCATCCACAATCCCGAGGCGTGGCTTGCCGCCGTCGAGGCGAACGGCCACGGCCTGGAGGTCGACGAGCCGCTCGAGCGGGCCGACATCGGGGCCGAGACCCTTCTCATGGGATTGCGCCTGGCCGAGGGCATCGATTGCGACACCTACGACCGCCGTGCCGGAGCGCCCCTCGACGCGCAACGCATCCGCTCGCTCGCCGCAGATGGCCTGCTGGAGCAACGCGGCCGGCGTATCGTGATCCCCGACAGCGCCCGGCTCCTCACCAACGCCGTGGTGCGTGAACTCCTACCATGACAGCGAGGCCGGCGACGCGATGACGACACCCCCCGCAACGGACCTTGCTCCGGCGACCGACCCCGGCGATCCTGTCAATATGAGCGACGCCGAAACCAACGCGCTCTTGCGCGAGATCGAAGCGATCTACCTGGAGACGGGCAACCAGTGGTCGGAGGCGCGACCGCTGATTCTGACCCGCCTCAAGGCCGCGCGCGCGGCCGGCGTCGCCAACTCCGCCACGGTGCTGGAGGTGACGCGCTCGGGCACCACCGCGGCGCAGGCCCTCGCCACCTCGCAGGACGCGATCATTCGCGCCATCTTCCGCTTTGCCGCCGAGCACCTCTACCCCACCGCCAATCCCTCGGTGGCCGAGAAGCTGGCGGTGGTGGCCACCGGCGGTTACGGCCGCGGCCTGCTGGCGCCGGGATCGGACATCGACCTCCTCTTCCTCTACCCCTACCGTCCGACGCCGTGGACGGAATCGATGCTCGAGACCGTCCTCTACATGCTGTGGGACCTGCGCCTCAAAGTGGGCCACGCGGCGCGCAGCATCGACGAGTGCATCAAGCTCGCGCGCTCCGACATGACGATCCGCACCGCCATCCTGGAATGCCGCCACATCGACGGCGACGAGGGCCTCACCAACCTGCTGCGGGACCGTTTCGAGCAGGCCGTGGTGCGCGGCACGGGCAAGAAATTCATCGCCGCCAAGCTGGAGGAGCGCGACGAGCGACACCGCCGGCAGGGCCGCACGCGCTACCTGGTCGAGCCCAACGTCAAGGAAGGCAAGGGCGGGCTGCGCGACCTCAACACGTTGTTCTGGATCGCAAAATACTACTACCGCGTCCGCTCCGCCGAGGACCTTGCCGATTTCGGCGTGTTCTCCGCCGCCGATTTCAAGCTGTTCCAGAAGTGCGAGGATTTCCTGTGGTCGGTGCGGTTCCACCTGCACCTCCTCACCGGCCGTGCCGAGGAGCGCCTCACGTTCGAACTGCAGCGCGAGATCGCCCAGCGGCTCGGCTACGCGCACCGCCCCGGCATGGCCGAGGTGGAGCGCTTCATGAAGCACTACTTCCTCGTCGCCAAGGACGTCGGCGACCTGACCGGGATCCTGTGCGCACGGCTCGAAGCGCAGCACGTTCTGCCGACCACCGGCATTTCGCGCATCGTGCGCTCGCTGACCCTGAAGGCCAGCCAGCAGCTGCCCGGCGACTTCCAGATGGAGCACGGCCGCATCACGCTGTCGCACGAGGATGCGTTCCGGCGCGATCCGACCAACTTCATCCGTATCTTCGAGCTGTGCGACGAGCACAACGTGCGCCCGCACCCGGACGTCCTCGCCGCCATGCGCGGCTCGATCCGGCTGATCGACAAGAACGTGCGCGGCGACCCGCAGGCCAACGAGATCTTCGTCAAGCTGCTCACCACCGCTGACGACCCCGAAACCATCCTGCGGATGATGAACGAGACCGGCGTCTTGGGCGCATTCGTCCCCGATTTCGGCCGCGTTGTCGCGATGATGCAGTTCAACATGTACCACCACTACACGGTGGACGAGCATCTGATCCGCACCGTCGGCATCCTGGCCGACATCGAGCACGGCCAACGCAAGAAGGCGCATCCGCTGGCCTCCCAGCTGATCGCCAACATCAAGAACCGCCGCGCGCTCTACGTGGCGGTGTTCCTGCACGACATCGCCAAGGGGCGTCCGCGCGACCATTCCATCGAAGGCGCCCGCATTGCGCGGCGGCTGTGCCCGCGTTTCGGCCTGTCGGCGACGGAGACCGAGCTGGTCGCCTGGCTGATCGAAGAGCACCTCACGATGTCGATCACCGCGCAGCAGCGCGATCTGTCCGACCCCAAGACCA
This sequence comes from Alphaproteobacteria bacterium, assembly GCA_030431335.1. GTDB lineage: Bacteria > Pseudomonadota > Alphaproteobacteria > Rhizobiales > Amorphaceae > Acuticoccus. The sequence continues at coordinate 23,164 of JAUIJH010000050.1, read as the reverse complement.
TCGACCTGTTCGCGCAGAAGGTGCAGAGCTTCGAGCGCCTCCAACTCCTGGAAATCCTCACCGAGGCCGACATCGCCGCCGTCGGCACCAGCGTGTGGAACGGCTGGAAGAGCCAGCTCCTGCAGAACCTCTACGACGAGACCGAGGCGATCATCGCCTCCAACCACACCCGCCGGCCGCGCTCGGCGCGCATCGAGGCGGCGCGCCAGCGGTTCGTGAAGGAGGCGACCAGCCTGCCGCTCGCGGTGCGCGAAGCCTACACCAAGCGCCATCCGGCACCCTACTGGCTGCGCAACTCCATCGAGGACGCGGTGCGCCATGCGGAGCTGATTACCAGCGGCGACCCGGGGCAGATCCTTTACAAGGTGCGCGCGCTGCCGGAGCGGGCCATCACCGAGGTGGTGCTGGCCGCGCCGGACGTGCCGCACCTGTTGGCCATCGTCGGGGGCGCCTGCGCCGCCTCCCAGTCCAATATCGTCTCCGCGGACGTGTTCACGACCCGCGACGGGGTGGCGCTCGACGTCTTCTGTCTCACCACCATGTCGAGCGACCAGGCGGAGGAGGAGGCACGCATCGCCCGCCTCATCGCCATGGTGCGCGAAGCGGTGCTGACCGGCGCCCAGATTCCCAAGCCGGTGGACCAGCGGCCTCGCGCGGTGCGCAACCGCGCCTTCGAGCACCCCACCGACGTGCTCATCGCCAACAACTGGTCCAATCGCTACACCGCCATCGAGGTATCCGGGCTCGACCGGCCGGGCCTGTTCCGCGACCTCGCGTCGGCGATGCGCGATCTCGACCTCAATGTGCGCTCGGCGCAGATCGCGACGTTCGGCGAGCGCGTGGTCGACGTGTTCTACGTCATGAACCGGCAGGACAAGAAGGTGACGGACGAGATTCGGCTGCGCGAGATCGCCGAGCGGATCAAGGCCGCCTACGACGGCACCGCCGCCGAACCCTCCGCCACCGCGGCCGAGTGAAGGTGCATCGGCCGGCGGGCGCTGACCTGCAATTTAAGGTATTGTGACCGGCCGGCCCTGCTCCCCTTTGCCGCAGTGTGGCGCGGATGGCGCAAGGGCCGGCGATCGCAATGGCCGCCGGCGCCGGGCGACGAATGCAAATTGACACGGCAGCGGCGGGCGCGCACCGCTGGGCGGAGTATGTGTAAGGTGCGAAAGCAATGCGGACAGGCGCACCCGTAGCCCTCGCGCAAGCCGCGCGCGGCTAGGACGGCAGGTCGGCCGATGCAACTTGTGCGAAACTTCGCCACGGTTGGGGCGATGACGGCGGTATCGCGCGTCCTCGGGTTCGTGCGCGATACGTTCCTCGCGGCGGCCCTGGGGGCGGGGCCGGTGGCGGACGCCTTCTTCGTCGCCTTCAAGCTGCCGAACCTCTTCCGGCGACTGTTCGCGGAAGGGGCGTTCAACTCCGCCTTCGTGCCGCTTTTCACGCGGGTGCGGGCGGAAGAGGGCGCGGACGGCGGCGAAGCGTTCGCCAGCGCGGTGTTCTCCTGGCTCGCTTTGGTGCTGATCAGCGTCACGGTCCTCGCCGAGATCTTCACCCCGCTCCTGGTGATGGCGATGGCGCCGGGCTTCACCGGCGGCGAGAGTGCCGACCTCACGATCCTCTACACGCGCTTCTGCTTCCCCTACCTCGCGGCGATGTCGCTGGTTGCCTTCTTCTCAGGCATCCTCAACACGCTGAACAAGTTCGCGGCAGCCGCGGCGGCGCCCGGCCTTCTCAACGTGGTGCTGATCTCGATCCTGATCGCGGTGGCGCACTTCTCGCTGCCGCCGGCGGATGCGGGCTACTGGCTGTCGATCGGCATCTCCGTCGCTGGCGTGCTGCAGGCGGTGGTGCTGGCGATCGCGGTGCGGCGCGCGGGCGTGCGCCTCTCGCTGCCACGGCCGCGACCCTCTCCGCGGCTCGGGCGGCTCCTGAAGCTCGGCATCCCGGGCGTCGTCGCCGGCGGCATCACCCAGATCAATATCGTGGTCGGCACGGTGGTCGCCTCGTTCTGGTCCGGCGCGGTCACCTATCTTTACGTCGCCGACCGGCTCTACCAGCTGCCGCTCGGCATGGTGGGCATCGCGCTGGGCATCGCGCTGCTGCCGGAGCTGTCGCGCCGCCTGCGCAACAGCGACGAAGGCGGCGCGCTGTGGACGCAGAACCGCGCCCTCGAATTCGCCTTGATGCTGACGCTGCCGGCCGCCGCCGCGCTGATCGTGGTGCCGCTCGAAATCGTCGTCACCCTGTTCGAGCGCGGCGCGTTCGACCGCCACGATGCGGTGATGACGGCCGCCGCCGTGTCCGCCTATGGGTTCGGCCTGCCGGCCTTCGTGCTGATCAAGGTGTTCTCGCCGGCCTATTTCGCGCGTGAGGACACGGCGACGCCCATGCTCTTCGCGGGCGTTTCCATGGTCGTGAACGTGGTGGGCTCCATCGCCGGCGGCTACTATTTCGGCCGGGAGGGGTTTGCGCACGTCGGCATCGCGGCGGCGACGTCGCTGGCGGGCTGGGTCAATGCCGGGCTCCTCTTCTTCGGCCTGCTGCGGCGCGGCGCGTTCAAGCCGGACCGGCTCCTGGCCATGCGCGCGGCCGGCTTCTTCGCCGCCTCGCTGGCGCTGATGATCGGCGCCACGCTGATCGCCCAGAACTTCTCGCAGTGGTTCTTCGCCGACGGCGCCATGCGGGCGGCAGCCGCGCTCGCCATGCTGGTCACCGGCTCGGCGGTGATCTTCTTCCTCATGTGCGAGCTGTCTGGCGCCATGGGCGTGCGCGACCTGATCCGCGCCTTCCGCCGGAGCTGACTTTCCGCGACGCGGCGCGGCGGCTAGTCTTCCCCAAAACAAGCTAACGTTTCAGGGGAGGTCATCATGTATCTTTGGTCGATGCTCAAGGCGCGCGCGAGCGAGCGGCCGATCCGAGTCTGCCTCATCGGGGCGGGCAAGTTCGGCTCCATGTTCCTGTCGCAGGTTCCCTCCACCGCCGGGCTCGAAGTCACGGCCATCGCGGACCTGCGGGTCGACGCGGCCAAGGCCGCCTGCCGCAATGTCGGGTGGGACGAGGCGCGCATCGCCGCCACGCGCTTCAGCGAGGATGGTGCGGAGGCGCTGGCCGCCGACGATGTGGACGTGGTGGTGGAGGCGACCGGCCACCCGCGCGCCGGCGTGCGCCATGCCCGCGCCGCCTTCGCCGCCGGCAAGCACATCGTGATGGTGAACGTCGAGGCGGACGTGCTGGTGGGCGCCTCGCTCGCCAAGGAGGCGGCCTCGGCGGGCACCGTCTACACCATGGCCTACGGCGACCAGCCGGCGCTGGTGGCGGAGATGGTGGAGTGGGCGCGCGCCTGCGGCTTCGGCGTCGCGGCGGCGGGCAAGGGCACCAAGCACATGGCCCACTACCACCAGTCGACGCCGGACAACGTGTGGGAGCAGTTCGGCATCACCGACGAGGAAGCCCGCGCCGCCGGCATGAACCCCAAAATGTTCAACTCCTTCGTGGACGGCACCAAGTCGGGCATCGAGATGGCGGCGATCGCCAACGCCTGCGACCTCGGCGTGCCGTCGGACGGGCTCCTGTTCCCGCCGGCCGGCGTGCACGACCTCGCCCACATCCTGCGCCCGCGCGCGCTGGGCGGCGTGCTGGAGAAATCGGGCATCACCGAGTGCGTCACCTCCATGGAGCCGGACGGGCGGGTGACGGCCGATCACCTGCGCTGGGGCGTCTACGTGGTGCTGGAGGCGCCCAACGACTACGCGGCCGCCTGCTTCCGCCAGTACGGGATGGCACCGGACGCGAGCGGCCAGTACGCGGCCATGTACCGGCCGTTCCATCTCATCGGGCTGGAGCTCAACATGTCGATCCTGCTGGCGGCGCTGGAAGGGCGCGCGACCGGCAGCCCCCAGGCGTTCGTCGGCGATGCGGTGGCCTGCGCCAAGAAGGACCTCGCCGTCGGCGAGACGCTGGACGGGGAGGGCGGCTATGCGGTGTGGGGCAAACTGATCCCGGCCAAGCGCTCGCTGGCGGAAGGGGCGCTGCCGATCGGCCTGGCGCAGGACGTGCGCCTGACGCGGGCCATCAAGGCGGGGGAGGTGGTCGGCTGGGCCGATGTCGCCTTCGACGCGGACGACGACCTCGTCGCATACCGCCGCGCCATGGAGAACGCGAACAGGCCCCGCCTCGCCGCCTGAGGGCGGCGGGCGGGGCCGTCGCCTCAGCCCATCGTGGAGTTGAACAGGCCGCCGTCGACCAGCACGTTCTGGCCGACCATGTAGTCCACGTGCTGCGAGCACAGGAACGCGCACACCTTGCCGAAGGCCTCGGGCGAACCGAATGTCTTGCGCGGGTTGGCCGAGCGTGCCCGCTCGCGCGCCGCCTCCACCGTGATGCCCTCCTTCTCGGAGATGTTCTTCATCAGGCTGACGATGCGGTCGGTGTCATGCTGGCCGGGCAGGATGTTGTTCATGATGACGCCGTGCTGGGCCACCTGGCGCGCCGTGCCGGCCACGAAGCCGGTGAGGCCGGCGCGCGCGCCGTTGGACAGGCCGAGCTGCGGTATCGGCGACTTCACCGAGCCGGAGGTGATGCATACGATGCGGCCCCAGCCACGCTCGATCATGCCCGGCAGCACCGCGGTGGCCAGTAGGATCGGCGTGAGCATGTTGGAGCGGAACGCGCCCTCCCATTCCTTGGTACCCCAGTCGGACCACAGCCCCGGAGGAGGACCGCCGGCGTTGTTGATCAAGATATCGGGAGCAGCTTCGGCGGCCAGGAGCGCGGCGCGTCCCTCGTCCGTGGTCACGTCGGCGGCGACGGCGGTGACGTTGACACCATAGCGCGACCGGATTTCGTCCGCCGTCTTCTCGAGCACATCGGCCGACCGTCCGTTGAGGACGAGGTCGCAGCCGGCTTCCGCGAGGGCTTCGGCGCTGCCGCGTCCCAGGCCCCGCGACGAGGCACAGACGATGGCCTTACGGCCCTTAATCCCTAGATCCATATTGAGACTCCTTTCGTTGCCTACCGCGATGGCACCGAACCGCCTGCTGTCGCAAGGTGTAATCGCCCTGCGGCGTTGCTTCCGATCGGGCAATTTTCACGCGCAAAATCTCTTGGCTTTGCTTTCACGATGTGCATTCGTTGGGGGCGGAAGGTGAGGCCATTGGTTAGCGTTCGTCGAGCGAATGGACGCTATCCGGGACGTGTTCGCCAGTTTGACGATGCAAGCCGCCGTTCGCTGACGGCACTGGATTTAGAGCCGCAGGTTGCGGACCGCGGCAGCAAGATGACCCATTTTCTGATTCCATATGGTTCGCCGTGCAACATTCGTTCTTTTTGGAGCGCATGCGGCACGCTTTTTGCCGTGTGGATGTCGACGACTGAATTCGCAGTTAGGTGGAGGGCCTGGCGCGAAGGGTGAGGGAGACAGGAGGCCGTTATGGCAACAGGTACTGTAAAATGGTTCAATGGAACCAAGGGATATGGGTTTATTCAGCCCGACGAAGGCGGTGCTGACGTTTTCGTGCATATTTCGGCAGTCGAGCGCGCCGGCATGAATTCGCTCTCGGAGGGACAGCGTCTCAACTACGAGCTGTTCAAAGACCCCAAGCGGGGAAGGACATCGGCAGAACAACTCAAACCGCTGTAACTCGGCCGCTAACCATCCCAACAACCACGCCGGCGTGACGAACTTACGCCGGCGACTTTAACACCCCGCCGCCTGTCACCCAGTGTCGGTCCGATCCAAAGATCAGTTTTCGGTGTTTTGGAACCAAGGGGGTCACCAAGAGGGCGTGGGACGATCCATGATCGTGCGCCCGAACAGACTGGCCGCAAGGTCGACCATCAACGTCGCCGTGCGGCCTCTTTCGTCCAGGAACGGGTTGAGCTCCACGAGATCGAGCGACCTGACGCGCCCGCTTTCGTGCAGCAGCTCCATCGCCAAATGCGCCTCGCGCACCGTTGCGCCTCCCGGCACCGTCGTGCCCACCGCCGGGGCGAGGTCGGGGTCGAGAAAATCCACGTCGAGGCTCACGTGGATCGGTGCGCCGGCCTCCTGCGCCCGCGCGATCGCGCCGCGGATCAGCCAGCCGACGCCGTGCTCGTCGACATCGCGCATGTCGTGGACGTGGACGCCGTGCTCCTGCAGCAGCGCGCGCTCGGCGCGGTCCACCGAGCGGATGCCGATCATCGTGACGTGGCGCGGCACCAACGGCACGTGCGGCGCGCCGTACACGAGCCGGGACCCCTCCAACCCCGCCGCGATGGCAACGGGAATGCCGTGCAGGTTGCCGCTCTCGGTGGTGGCGAGGGTGTGGAAATCGGGGTGCGCGTCGAGCCAGACGACATGGGTGTGGGGCGCGACGTCCATCACGCCGGCCAGCGATCCGGCGGCGATGGAGTGATCGCCCCCCAGGAGCACCGGCGTCTCGCCGCGCGACAGCGCCTCGGCGACGGCGCGGCGGATCGCGCGTACCCACCCCGCGACGGCGCCCACATCGTGGGCAGGGCGGAGCGGGCCGTCGTCGATGGCGATGGCGTCGGGGGAGAGATCGGTGTCGGCGACGATCTCGTGGCCCAGCGCCGCGAAGGCGTCGATCAGCCCGGCGGTGCGCAGCGCGGCCGGGCCCATGATGCAGCCGCGCCGGTAGGTGCCGTCCTCCGTCGGAGCGCCGATGATGGTGAGCTTGGCCAAGTCCGCCTCCCCGATATGTCGGGGCGAACCGGCCACAGCACGGGGCGCCGCGTCAACCGCCCGGTGCCCGCGCGCTCAACATCCGTCGATGACATGGGCGAACGATCCCGCGACGCGCCCCACCACCGTCCCCATCGGGCCGAGCGCATGGCCCGCGGCGTCGCTGGCGGTGAACAGGGGCGGCCCCTCCGCCTCGACGCTCGCATAGTGGAACTCGTGGCCGCGCAGTTGGGCCGGCAGCATGGCGAGCGCGTCGCTCTGCCGGGTCAGCGCGCGGTAGCCCAGGCTGCGGCGGGGGGCGGCGAAGCTGGTGGTCACCGGCAGCAGCCCGGCCATCGCGTGCGGCGCCCCTTCGCGGTCGATCAGCACCTCGCCCAGCGCCATGTAGCCGCCGCACTCGCCGTAGATCACGGCGCCGCCGGCCGCGAGGGCGCGCAGGCCGTCGCGCCAGGCCTGCTGGGCCGCGAGGCGGGGGGCGTGCAGCTCGGGGTAGCCGCCCGGCAGGAACACGGCCTCGGCATCGGCGGCGGGAGCCTCGCCGGCGAGCGGGGAGAAGAAGGTGAGGCTCGTGCCGGCCGCCCGCCAGCCGCCCAGCACATGAGCGTAGGCGAAGGCGAAGGCATCGTCCGAGGCGATTGCCATGCGCTGGGCCAGCGGCGGCAGAGGTGCGGCGGCCCTCTCGGGCGCGGGCGCCGGCGCCGTGCGGGCAAGCGCCGCGATGGCGTCGAGATCGCAACTCGCCGCGATGCAATCGCCCATTGCGGCGATGCGGGCGGCAAGGTGGGGGTCTTCGCGCGCCTGGGTGAGGCCGAGATGGCGCGAGGGCAGCGCGAGCCGTTCCTCGCGCGGCACGGCACCCAGGCACGGCACGCCGGCGCGTGCGAGCGCCTCGCGCAGCATCGCCTCGTGGCGCGCGCTGGCGACGCGCGTCAGGATCACGCCCGCCACCCGCACCGTCGGGTCGAACGTGGCGAAGCCGTGCACCAGGGCGGCGACCGAATGGCTCATCCGCTCTGCGCTGACCACGAGGACGACGGGCAGCCCCAGCCGCCGCGCGACGTCGGCGGTGGAGCCGGCGCCGGAGGAGGGGCCGTCGAACAGGCCCATCACGCCCTCCACCACCAGCCCTTCGCCGGCGGCGAGGCTGTCGAACAGGGCGGCGCGCATCGCCCACAGGTCGAGGTTGACGGCGGGCGTGCCGGCCGCGGCGGACAGGAAGGCGGCGTCGATATAGTCCGGTCCCACCTTGGCCGGGCGAATGGCGTGACCGCGGGCGGTGAGCGCCGCGATCAGCCCGGTGGTGACGACGGTCTTGCCTGAGCCGGAGGCGGGGGCGCCGACGACAAAGCCTACCAGCGGTCGTACCGGCGCCAGCTGCGCCACTGCTTTTCGCCGATGGCGCAGTCGATGCGGGGTGGGCTGCCCGGCGGACGCCAGCCGGCCGGCACCACCCGGGCGGGGGCGGATGCGATTTCCATGATCAGCTTGCGACGGATCGCCTCCTGGAACTTGTCGGCACTGTTGACGGTGATCATGAACGAGCCGAAGCCGCCGATCACACAGTCCTCATAGTACAGGTCCAGCCGGTCCAGGTGGAAGTAGCCGCCGGGATTGCCCCGCTTGATCATGATCGGCAGGCCGTTGATGACGATGCCGTTCGCGAGCGCCTCGTCCCGCGCGGCGGTGACGAGGATGCCCATGTTGTTGGGACCGTCGCCGGAGACGTCGACGACGCGGCGCATCCCGTCGATGCCATTGTCGAACAGGTCGACGCTGCGCTGCAGGATGGACGAGATCGACGTGCGCCGCATGCGGGCGATGGGCGCGCGGTCGAGCTGTTCGGCGAAGGCGAAGGCGTCGGCGGCGTTGGCGATGATGGTCCATGGCACGACCGTCTGGTCGAGCCCGTGCCCGGCCCACTCGACATAGGTGACCGCAATGCGCCCCCAATCGCCCTTGCCGATGGCCGAAAGGACGTCCGGATGGCGGAGCGCGTCCACATAGCCCTGCCGCTGCAGGGCCTGCTCCTCGACGTCCATCGACCACGACACGTCGACGGCGAGCACCAGTTCGACATCGACCACCGGCGGGGACGCGGCACGTGCGGCCATGGTCGATGCAACTAAAGGTAGAAATATAGCCAACAGGAAACGGATCATAGTCCCGGATCTCCAGTGCTTGGGAAATGATGCGCGCTCTGGGGGCTGGCGATGCACATCGCGGGCCACGCGTCATCAAGTCGTCATGCTGAAGGGTTGTTCGACCTTCGCCGGGGGTCAAGTGGGGAACCTTAAGCGCGCTGTGTGCGCTCAATCACAATTTCTTGCACTGTGAATTTCTCAAATGTCGTCAGGCGTCATCGACAGGCCGATTCCGGGACCGGCCGGCGGCGCCACCGTTGAGCCTTCCACGGCGAAGCAGCCGGCTGGCGCCAGGTCCCAAAACCATTGGTGGAGCATGTGATGTTCAACCGAGTGAACATTCGGGAGCGACGCGGCGACGTGGAGGCTCGCGGCGTAGATGATCGCCGCTGAAGAGGCATGCATTGAAAAGGGGCGTTGAAATATGTGCGCCAATTCGCCGATTCGCTTCGCCTCGGTCACTCCGCCGCAGGCCGAAAGGTCGCACTGCACGTAGTGAACTGCGCCGCGGGTTATCAAATCCCGGAAGGCCGGCGCCCAGGCCATGGTTTCGTTGCCGCAAACGGGGATCGGCCCCTCGGTGTTGACGCGTGCCGCGCCGGCAAGGTCGTAGGGCGACACCGGGGCTTCCAGGAAATGGATGTCGTAGGACGCGAAGGCGCGCGAGAGCGCCAGCGCGGAGGCGGCGTCGAGGATATAGAGCGCGTCCACCATCAGCCGCACGTGCGGGCCGATCGCCTCGCGCACCGCCGCGACGCGGCGAACGTCCTGCGCGAGCGGCGCGCCGGCCACCTTGATCTTCACCGCGTCGAAGCCGGCATCGACCCAGCCGGCCACCTCGCGGGCGAGGTCGTCGGGCGCCTTGTCGGCGCCGTAGAGGCCGCCGCTGGCGTAGACCGGCACCCGCTCGCGCGCGCGGCCGAGGAGATCGGCGAGCGGCAGGTCCACCGACCGGGCGGCCAGATCCCACAGCGCCGTGTCGAGCGCGCCCCAGGCCGCGGCCGTGATGCCGGCGCGGCCGGACAGGTCGGTGCTCTTGAACATGGTCTCGGTGAGCGCCCGCGCCTCGAACGGGCGGCGCCCGATCACCTGCGGGGCCATGTCGTCCTCGATCACGGCCTTGACGGCGTTGGCGCCCCCTTCCATCAGCCACGTCTCGCCGACGCCGAGCCGGCCTTCGTCGTCCTCGACGAAGGCGAACAGCATCACCTTCTCGCTCCAGCGATTGCGCGGATTGTACAGCGCGCCGTCCATCTTGCGCCGCGCGATCCGCACCGTAATCGACTTGACCGTCGCCATTCCCGTCCACCTTCCATTGCGGCGGGAAGAGTGCGGCCTGCGCGCCGGCCCGGCAAGCCGGCGGCGGTGGCGCCGGCTAGAGCGGCAGCACGATCTTGGCGCGCAGGCCCCCCATCGGGCTGGTCGAGAGCGAGACGTCGCCACCCTGGCGCCGCGCGATGTCGCGGGCGATGGTGAGGCCCAGCCCGGTGCCGCCGGCGTTCTGGTTGCGCGACCGGTCGAGCCGGTAGAACGGGCGGAAGACGCTTTCCCGCTCGGCCTCCGGGATGCCCGGCCCGTCGTCGTCGACGGTGACGATCAGGCGCCCGTCCGACCCGACCGCATTGACGGACACGGTCTTGGCATGGGCGCTGGCATTGCCGATGAGGTTGGCGAACAAGCGCCGCGTGGCCGTCGGCCGCAGGTGAGCGTCGATGGGATCGGGCACGGAGAGGGTCACGTTGTCGAAGCCGCGGGCGGCATCGCTCAGGAGGTCGCCGACGGACACGTCACCGGTGGGCTCGTCGACGTCGGTGCGGGCGAACACGAGATAGTCCTCCAGCATCGCCTGCATCTGGTCGACGTCCTCAGTGAGCGCGCTCACGTCCTCGCTGGCTTCCAACAGCGCCAGATCGAGGCGGAAGCGGGTCAGCATGGTGCGCAGGTCGTGGCTGACGCCGGCGAGCATCTGCGTGCGCTGCTCGATCTGCCGCTCGATGCGCTGGCGCATTTCCAGGAACGCCCACCCGGCCTGGCGCACCTCGATGGCGCCATGCGGGCGCAGGACGCCGATGGGCCGGCCCTGGCCGAACCGCTCGGCGGCGGCGGCAAGCTCCTGGATCGGCCGCACTTGGCCCTTGAGGAAGAGGAGCGCCACCGCGATCAGCACCAGCGAGGTGCCGGCCATCCACACCAGCGTGATGTGGGCGTTGCTGGCGTAGGTGTGGCTGCGCCGCGTGATCACCTTGAGCACGCCCACGTCCGTCTTGATGCGGATCTCGACGAAGCGCGTGCTTTCCACCGTGTCGATCCAGAACGGGCGGCCGACGGCGAGGCTGATCTGGCGCGACAGGGTGCGGTCGAGCAGGCGGAAGAAGGGCTTGGGGCCCGGTGGCGGCAGGTGGTCGGTGTCGAGCAGCTCCGCGTCGGTGAACAGCGTGTCGGAGGCGACCTTGATGATCGCCGGGCGCCGCTCCGGCGTCGCCGATTCCAGAAGATCGGCGACGGCGGCCAGCTCCTCGGCGGTGGCGACGGACAGGCGCTGCGTCATCGCCTCCCAGTGCCGGTCGAGGAACACGAAGGCGACCACCGATTGCAGGATGATCATCGGCACCACGATGATCAGCAGCGAGCGAGCGAACAGGCGGCGCGGCAGACGCCGGCGCAGCCAGCGCTCGACCGGCGGCGGCAACCCCATCCAGCGCAGGATGCGCCGCCACAGCGGCCGGCGTGGCCGGATCGCGGCCGGCGCGGACAAGGTCATGGCTCGGCGCCCGGATCGGCCAGCAGGCGGTAGCCCTGGCCGCGCATCGTCTGCAGGTATTTCGGCTGGGCCGGATCGTCCTCCAGCTTGCGCCTGAGGCGGTTGATCTGCACGTCGATGGCGCGGTCGCCGAGGTCCTCGTCGGCGACCAGCTCGTGGCGCGGAATGGTGGCGCCGGGCCGGGCCGCCAGCAGGCGCATCAGGCGGCGCTCGCGGTCGGTGAGGCGCACGGACTGGCCGTCGCGGCTCAGCTCCTCGCGGCGAACGTCGAACACGAAGCCGCCGAAGCGAATGAGGCGCGCGCTTTCCGGCCGGCGCTTCAACAGGTTGTTGAGCCGGAGCGCCAGCTCGCGCGGCTCGAACGGCTTGGTGAGATAGTCGTCCGCGCCATGCTCCAGTCCCAGGATGCGGTCGTCCGGGTCGGCCTTGGCCGTGAGCATCAGCACCGGCACCTCCCGCTCCGCCTTCACGGAGGCCAGCAGCGACAGCCCGTCCTCGCCCGGCATCATGATGTCGAGCACGATGACGTCGAACAGGAAGCCGTCGAGCTTGCGCCGCGCGTCGGCCGCGTTGCCGGCGGCGCTGACGCGGAACGACTGGCTGCGCAAGAACCGCTGCAGGAGGCTGCGGATGCGATGGTCGTCGTCCACCACCAGGATGTGCGGCGCGTCATCGATCATCTGCGGCTCGGACGGATCGGCCGGAGGGCTCATGCCTAGCGGCCCGCCTCGATGCGAGTGAGCACCGCCGCCCGCTCGCAATCGTCCACCAGCCCGGCCAGGAAGGCGGCCACGGTGGCGCGGCTGCCGGGACCGGCGAGGTCCAGCGCCTGCTCGATGCGCGCGCTCTGCAGCCGGACGAGCTGGCGCGCCAGCTCATGCCCGCGCGCGGTGGTCGAAAGGCGCTTCTCGCGCCGGTCCGTCGGGCCCGGCTCGCTCTGGATCAGGCCATCGTCCACCAGCGTCTTCAACACGCGCGCAAGCCCCTGCTTGGTGACCTTCAATATGGCGAGCAGCTCGCCCACCGTCAGCCCCGGGTGGCGGTCGACGAAATGCAGAACCCGGTGATGCGCACGCCCGTAGCCCGTCTCGTCCAGTGCCGCGTCCGCCACGCCCACAAAGTCGCGGTATCCGAAGAACATGCGCTCGATCAGGTCGAAGGCCAAGTCCGGCTCGTCGACGAACGAGTCCGGCCGCAACTTTTTTACGTCAACCATATTGACGTTCCTCGCAAGAACACATACGAATCCACGGGCGAGAGAGGTGTATCGTTTCGCAAATGGTCATCATTACGAAATAAAATTTCGCCGTGTTGATCTTTTGTGCGTTTGCCTGGAAATTGTCCGGCGTGCGGCCGGCATACAGTTCATGAGGAAACAAGATGGCTGTTCCCTTCGATCAGCGTGATGGCGAAATCTGGTTCGACGGCGCGTTCATGCCGTGGACGGAGGCCAAGGTGCACGTGCTGACGCACGCGCTGCACTACGGAAGCGCCGTATTCGAGGGCGAGCGCGCCTACGGCGGCGAGATCTTCAAGTGCGAGGCGCATACGGATCGCCTGTTCTCCTCCGCACAAACGCTGGGGTTCGAGATCCCTTACAGCAAAGAAGAGATTAGTCGAGCCAAACGCGAGGCGCTGGCGCGCACCGGCCTCGCCGATGCCTATCTGCGTCCGATCGTGTGGCGCGGCAGCGAGATGATGGGCGTTTCGGCGCAGCTGAACACCATCCATGCGGCCATCGCGGTGTGGGCCTGGCCGAGCTATTTCGATCCGGCGCTCCTGGAAAAGGGCATCCGGCTCGACATGGCCAAATGGCGCCGCCCCAGCCCCGAGACGGCGCCGAGCAAGGCCAAGGCGGCCGGCCTCTACATGATCTGCACGCTGTCCAAGCATGCGGCCGAGGCGAAGGGCTACACCGACGCGCTGATGCTCGACTATCGCGGCCATGTCGCGGAGGCGACCGGCGCCAACGTGTTCTTCATCAAGGAGGGGGTGATCCACACGCCGACGCCGGACTGCTTCCTCGACGGCATCACCCGGCGGACGGTGATCGACCTCGCCCGTGCCCGCGGCATCGAGGTGGTGGAGCGCACCATCATGCCGGACGAGCTGGCCACCTTCGAGAGCTGCTTCCTGACCGGCACCGCCGCAGAGGTGACGCCGGTGGGCGAGATCGGCCCCTACAATTTCGTCGTGTCGGACATGGTTCGCGCCCTGATGAAGGACTATTCCGCCGCGGTGCGCCCCAACGGCGAGGCGATGCTCGACGTCGCCTGACCGAACACCCCGGCCGCACGGGCCGGCCCCGACACTCGATCCGAAAACGGCGGCGAACGGCTTGTTCGCCGCCGTTTTCACGTCCGGCGGAACGACTTGGCGCAATCGCAATTGAATTAACAACCTCGTGCGTGAAATTGCGACGCATGCCGCGTCGCGCCGGTGCATGGGGCATTCGGTGCGAAGGGCAGGGGGAGTTTATGAGCCGATCCGACACGGGCAATGCGAGAGGCCGCGGCGCAACTTCGCCGTTCGGCGTTCCGCTCGCCGGCTGGTGGGATATCGCGATGCGGCTCAAGACGGCGGTCGCCAACGACCACCTGTCGCTGACGGCGGCGGGTGTCGCCTTCTACGGCCTGCTGGCGATCTTTCCCGCGCTCGCCGCCACGGTTTCGCTGTGGGGGCTGATGGCCGATCCGGCCGAAATCCAGCAGGAGATCGCCGGCGCCAGCTCCATGCTGCCGGCCGAGGCCGGCGCGATCATCACCGACCAGGTGGGCGCCATCGCCGGCAATGCCGGGGCCGGCATGACCTTCGCCACCGTGTTCGGCCTGCTGTTCGCGCTCTATAGCGCCTCCAAGGGCGTCAAGGCGCTGATGGAGGGGCTCAACATCATCTATGGCGAGAGTGAGAGCCGCGGCTTTTTCCAACTCGTCCTGACGGCGCTGGCGCTGACGTTCGGCGCCATCGTGGTGGCGATCCTCGCGCTCGGCGCCGTGGTGGTGGTGCCGGCGCTCGTCGCCGCGCTGGGGCTCGACGGCATCGTCGGCGCCAACGTCACGCTGGCGCGCTGGCCGATCATGGCGCTGGTCGTGCTCCTGGCGCTCGCCGTGGTCTATCGCTTCGCGCCGAGCCGCAGCAAGCCGCGCTGGCAGTGGGTGAGCTGGGGCGCCGTCGTCGCCACCCTCCTGTGGATCGCGGCGTCGGTGGGGTTCTCCATCTATGTCAGCCACTTCGCGAACTACAACGAGACCTACGGCGCGCTGGGCGGCGTGATCATCCTGTTGATGTGGCTGTGGCTGTCCGCCTTCGCGGTGCTGCTGGGCGCCGAACTCAACGCGGAACTCGAGCATCAGACGGCGCGCGACACCACCACTGGCGCGCCGCAAGCCCGCGGCGAACGCGGCGCACAGATGGCCGATACGGTCGGCGAGCGGGCCTAAAGCCAGCGGAAGGGGCGGAACACCGGCGAAGCCGCAACCGGGGCGCGTGCATCACGTCTTGCGCCAGGGCGGACGGTGTGCATTTCCTTGAAAATAAATGATACTCGTGAGGGAGCTCCAAATGAAAAAGTCCTTTGCCGCAATCGTCAGTGTGGCAGCGCTGCTTGCCGCAACGCCGGGCTTTGCCGCCGAGGTTAAAATCGGCGTGCTGCTCGGCTTTACTGGACCCTTGGAAAGCTTGGCACCGGCCATTGCGTCGGGCGCCGAGCTGGCGATCGCCGAAGTCTCTGAATCGGGCGAGTTCCTGGACGGGTCCACAGTCACGCCGGTGCGGGGCGACTCCACCTGCGTCGACGCCGGCGCGGCGACCACGGCCGCCGAGCGCCTCATCACCTCGGACGGTGTGGCGGCCATCGTCGGCGCCATGTGCTCCGGCGCCACCACCGCCGTGCTGCAGAACGCGGCGCTGCCCAACGGCACCGTGATGATTTCCCCGTCCGCCACCTCGCCGGCGCTGTCGACGGTGGAGGACAACGGCCAGTTCTTCCGCGTCGCCCCCTCCGATGCGCGCCAGGGCGAGGTTCTCGCCGACATCCTCGAGGAGCACGGGATCACCGAGGCGGCGCTGACCTACACCAACAACGACTACGGCAAGGGTCTCGCCGACTCGATCGCCTCGGCATTTGAGAAGAAGGGCGGCACCATCACCATCAACGCCTCCCACGAGGACGGCAAGGGCGACTATTCGGCCGAAGTCGCGGCGCTGGCCTCGGCCGGCGGCGAAGTGCTGATCGTGGCCGGCTACCTCGACCAGGGCGGCAAGGGCATCGTGCAGGCGGCGCTCGATTCGGGCGCGTTCGACACCTTCATCCTGCCCGACGGCATGGTCGGCGAACTCCTGATCGAGGCGATCGGCCCCGACCTCGACGGCTCCTACGGCATCTATCCGGGCTCCGATTCCAGCGGCGCCGAGATCTTCGCCAAGATGGCCGCGGACAATGGCTTCAACCCGGGCGTCTATTCGCCGGAGGCCTATGACGCCGCCGCGCTGCTCCTGCTGGCGATGCAGAAGGCCGGTTCCACCGATCCCGCCGTTTTCAAGGGCGAGGTCGTGAGCGTTGCCAACGAGCCGGGCGAGAAGATCCTGCCGGGCGAGCTCGCCAAGGCCCTCAAGATCCTCAAGGACGGCGGCGATGTCGACTACGTGGGCGCTTCCGCGGTCGAGCTGATCGGCCCCGGCGAGAGCGCGGGCAACTTCCGCGAGATCGAGATACAGGACGGCAAGATCCAGACGGTCAAGTATCGTTGATCACCGACGCATCGCCGGTCCGCGCCTCGGCGCGGGCCGGCATGGCCTCAGCGATGATCGAGGTGGACGGCCTTTCCAAATGGTTCGGCGGCATCCACGCGGTGCGCGACGTGTCGCTCACCATCGGGCGCGGCACCATCACGGGCCTGATCGGCCCGAACGGTGCCGGCAAGACGACGCTCTTCAACATCATCGCGGGGCTCTATAAGCCCACCGCCGGCCACGTCCGCCTCGACGGCGAGGACGTGACCGGCCTGCCGCCCCATGCCCTTTTCGCCAAGGGGCTGCTGCGGACCTTCCAGCTCGCCCACGAATTCCATTCCCTCTCGGTGCGCGAAAATCTGATGATGGTGCCACCCGGCCAGCCGGGCGAAGCGCTCGTCAATGCCTGGTTCCGCCCCGGCCGCGTCGCCGAGCGCGAGCGCGCGGTGCGCGAGAAGGCCGACGAAATCCTCGATTTCCTCACCCTCTCCCATCTCGCCGACGAGCGGGCGGGCAACCTGTCCGGCGGCCAGAAGAAGCTCCTGGAACTCGGCCGCACCATGATGGTCGACGCCAAGATCGTCTTCCTCGACGAGGTGGGCGCCGGCGTGAACCGCACGCTGCTGGCCACCATCGGCACCGTCATCCAGCGGCTGCACGCCGAGCGCGGCTACACGTTCTGCCTCATCGAGCACGACATGGACTTCATCGCCCGGCTCTGCGACCCGGTCATCGTGATGGCCGAGGGCGCCGTCCTCGCCGAGGGGACGCCGGACGCGATCCTGTCCAACGAGGCGGTGATCGAGGCCTATCTCGGCCGCGGCTCCAGGCACAGCAAAGGCGACGGCGCATGAGCATCCTGCGAGCCGATGCCATGACCGGCGGCTACGGGGGCGCCGATATCCTGCACGAGTGCACCCTGGAAGCCGACCGCGGCGAGATCGCCGTCATCGTCGGGCCCAACGGCGCGGGCAAGTCCACCGCCATGAAGGCGGTGTTCGGCATGCTGAACCTGCGCCAGGGCAAGGTCACGCTGGAAGGCCGCGACGTGACGCGCATGAAGCCCACCGACCGCGTGTCGGAAGGCATGAGCTTCGTGCCGCAGGTGCGCAACGTCTTCCCCTCGCTGACGGTGGAGGAAAACCTCGAGATGGGCGGGTTCCTGCGCCGCGACGACATCGCCGCCACCATGGCCGAAGTCTACGATCTGTTTCCGGTGCTCGCCGAAAAGCGCCGCCAGCCGGCGGGCGAATTGTCCGGCGGGCAGCGCCAGCAGGTCGCCGTCGGCCGCGCGCTGATGACCAAGCCCGCCGTCCTGATGCTGGACGAGCCCACCGCCGGCGTCTCCCCCATCGTGATGGACGAGCTGTTCGACCGCATCATCGACGTCGCCAAGACCGGCATCGCCATCCTGATGGTGGAGCAGAACGCCAAGCAGGCGCTGGAGATCGCCCACCGCGGCTACGTCCTCGCCCAGGGGCGCAACGCCTACACCGACACGGGCGAGGCGCTGCTCAAGAACGCCGAAGTCCGGCGCCTGTTCCTGGGAGGCTGAGCCGTGGAGGACGCCCTCAACGCGCTGGTGCTGATTACCAATTTCGCCCTGGTGCCGGGCCTCGCCTACGGTTGCCAGCTCGCGCTCGGCGCGCTCGGCGTCACCTTGATCTTCGCGGTCCTGCGCTTTTCCAACTTCGCGCACGGCGAGACCATGTCGTTCGGCGCCATGATTGCCGTGTTCGCGACCTGGATCCTGCAGGACAATGGCGTCTCCATCGACCCCTTGCCGACGGCGCTCCTCGCGCTTCCCTTCGCCATCCTCGGCTCGATCCTGTTCGTGCTGGCGACGGATCGCGTGGTCTACCGCTTCTATCGCGAGCAGCGCTCGGACCAGGTGATCTTCATCATCGTGTCCATCGGCGTGATGTTCGTGATGGCCGGCCTGATCCGCTTCATCATCGGCCCCAACGACCAGGTCTTCACCGACGGCGAGCGCTTCCTGATCTCCGCGCGCGACTTCCGCGACCTGACGGGGCTGCGCGAAGGGCTCGCGATCAAGACGACGCAGGTCATCACCGTGGTGACCACCGTCATCGCGATGGGGCTGCTGTTCTGGTTCCTGCAGAAGACGCGCACCGGCAAGTCGATGCGCGCCTACGCCGACAACGAGGATCTCGCGACGCTGTCGGGCATCGATGCCGGCCGCGTCGTCCTCATCGCATGGACGCTGTCGGCGGCGCTGGCGGCGGTCGCCGGCACGCTCTACGGGCTCGACAAGAGCTACAAGCCGTTCGTCTTCCAGGAACTGGTGCTGCCGATCTTCGCGGCGGCCATCGTCGGCGGTTTCGGCTCGCCGCTGGGCGCGGTGGCGGGCGGCTTCATCATCGCCTTCGCCGAAGTGCTGATCACCTACGCCTACAAGCGCTTCCTTGGCTACATCCTGCCGGAGAGCTGGGTGCCGGACGGGCTCGCCCAGTTCCTCTCGACGGACTACAAGTTCGCGGTCGCCTTCGTCATCCTGGTGGCGACGTTGCTCCTGCGGCCCAGCGGCCTCTTCAACAAGCGGGCGGCGACATGAGCCCCGCCCGTCGTCCGCTCCGCGCCGGGAGGTCCCGATGAATCTGCGCGCCGTGCTGCCGTTCGCGATCTTCTTCCTGCTCATCCTGGCGACCGGGGCGATGCAGAGTTGGTCGCTGGCGCTGTCGATCCTCAACATGTGCCTCATCTCGGCGGTGATGGCGCTCGGCATCAACCTCCAGTGGGGCTACGCGGGGCTGGTCAATTTCGGCGTGATGGGCTTCACCGCGCTGGGCGGCCTCGCGGTGGTGCTGACGGCGAGCCAGCCCGTCCCCGAGGCGTGGCAGGCGGGCGGGCCCGGGGTGCTCCTCGCGCTGCTCGTGGTGGTGGCGGCCGTGGTGGCGGCGCTGGCGCTGGGGCGGACCTTCACCGGCATCATGCGCGTGGCGCTGGTCACGCTCACGGCGATCGCGGCCTATGTTCTCGCGACCACCGTGCTCAGCCCCGCTGTCGAGGCGATCGAGGCGGTCAACCCGTCCGCGACGGGCTTTCTCGGCGGGGCCGGCCTGCCGGTGCTGTTGAGCTGGGTGGTGGGCGGCATCTTCGCCGCCGGCGCGGCCTTCGTGATCGGCAAGATCGCGCTGGGGCTGCGCGCGGACTATCTCGCCATCGCGACGCTGGGCGTGTCGGAGATCGTCGTCGCGATCCTCGTCAACGAGGACTGGCTGGCGCGCGGCGTGAAGAACGTGGTCGGCCTGCCGCGCCCGATGCCCTACGAAGTGGAGATGCGCCAGGAGGCCTGGTTCGCCTCCCTCGCCGAGGCGCTGCCCATCGGCTCGGTGGAGCTGTCCACCGTCCTGGTGCGCGCGGGCTATACGGGGCTGTTCGTGGTGGTGCTCGCCATCATCCTGTGGCTGGCGCAGCGCGCGCTCTGGTCGCCCTGGGGGCGCATGATGCGCGCGGTGCGCGACAACGAGACCGCCGCCGGCGCCATGGGCAAGGACGTCAAGCGGCTGCACCTCATCGTCTTCGTGCTCGGCTCGGCGGTGATCGGCATCGCCGGCGCCATGATGACCACGCTCGACGGCCAGTTCACGCCGGGCACCTACCAGCCGCTGCGCTTCACCTTCCTGATCTGGGTGATGGTGATCATCGGCGGCTCGGGCAACAACTGGGGCGCCACGGTGGGCGCGTTCTTCGTCTGGTTCACGTGGGTTCAGGCCGAGCCCGTCGGCACCTTCCTGATCGACAAGGCCACGCTGTGGCTCGGCGCCGACAGCCCGGTGCGCGACCACCTCATCTCCAACGCCCCGCAGATGCGCTACGTGGTGATGGGCGTGGTGCTGCTTCTGGTCCTGCGCTTCGCGCCGCGCGGCCTGATCCCGGAGACGCAGCGGGTCTGAACCGCGCCGGGTTCGCGTTGCGGCCGGGCGGTTCGAGGCCCCGTCAGTGGGTTGCGGCGGCGACCTGCTTGAGCGCCACGCGGTCCACCTTGCCGGTGGGATTGAGCGGCAGCTCGGGCAGGAAAACGATCTCTTCCGGCGCCTTGTAGCCGATCCGCTCGGCCGCGAACGCGATCAGCTCGAGCTTGGAAGGCGCTGCCGCCTCGGCGCGCAGGCTGACATAGGCGCGCACGTTTTCCCCGTGCACCTGGTCGTGCAGGCCGATCACCCCGACCCCGCTCACCGCATCGTGCTGGAGCAGCGCGTCCTCCACCTCCTGCGGGAAGATGTTGGAGCCGTTGTGGACGATGATCTGCTTTCGGCGGCCACAGAAATAGAAGAAGCCTTCCTCGTCGACGCGCACCACGTCGCCGGTGTCGAACCAGCCGTCGGCATCGTACACCTCGGCGGTGGCGTCGGGGCGTGCCCAGTAGCCGATGGTGGTGCCGGGGAACTTGATCCACAGGCGGCCCTCCTCGCCGCAGGGCAGGGGCCGGCCGTCCTCGTCGCGCACCTCGCTCATGTAGCCGGGCGACGTCCGCCCGAAGGAGCCGAACTTGACCAGCCCGCTCGACGGATTGACGTGGGAAAGGCCGATCTCGGTCATCCCGTAGATCTCGTCGATGGGCAGGCCCGTCTTCTGCGTGAACTCGCTTTCCAGCTGCTCGGGCACCTTGTCGCCGCCCGAGCCCACGAGGCGCAGCGATGCGAAATCGTCCGCAACCGCTTCGGCGCTGCGCTCCAATTCGAACAGGGCGGCCGGGAGCATCGTGACGAGGGTGGGCTTCCAGGTCCGCATCATCTCGAGCTGCCGGCGCGGGTTGCCGACCCTTGGGGCGAGCGCCATCGCCCCCTGCCACCAGCTCAACAGGACGTTCGCGAAGCCGCCGATGTGCGAGCACGACGAGCCCGCCATGAAGCGGTCGTCCGGCGAGATCTGGAAGGTGAGGCCGCCGCTGGCGACGATGTAACCCAGCGTACGGGCCGAATGGGTGACGCCCTTGGCCGGCCCCGTGCTGCCGGAGGTGAAGAACATCAGCGCCGGCGCGTCGGCGTCGACCGGCGGGAACGCGCCGGCCGGCTCGGCCAGGAGCGGGGCGCAATCGTCGCCCGTGTCCCAGCGGTTCGTGTCGAAGGCGAGCTTGAAGGCGAGGTCCCGGCAGCGCTCGGATGCCTCGATGTCGGCGAGGCGGCTTAAGTCGTAGACGATGCCGCGGGCACCGCTGACGTCGAGCGCATGGTCGATTTCGAACGGCGTGTAGCGATAGTTGAGCGGCACCCCGACGATCCCCGCCTTGAGGATCCCCAGAATGTGCACGAACAACTTGCCGCAATTGGGCAGGAGCGAGGCGATGCGGTCGCCGGGCGCAAAGCCCAGGCGCAGGAGACCGGCCGCATAGGCGCTGCTCATCTCGTCGAGCGCCTGCCAGCTCCAGTCGCCGTCCTGCGTCACGAGGGCGGTGCGCTGCGGGAAGAGGTCCAGGCCGCGCTGCAAGAGCTTCGAGACGTCGGCCGGACCGGCCAATCGGGCGCCATAATATCGCATGGGTTTCCATCGCGGTGGTTGAAAGGTGGACGCGTATGCGCCAACGCAAGAACTATAAGGGCTCTCGCCGCCGGGTATAGATCTTAACGTAGATTAAAACCGAGAGCGCAGGGCCGATCCGTCGCCTCGGCCAACAAGTCGATCCGGCGCCAACGGGGCCGGTGAGGTATTGGTCGCCTCTTCGATCGCGAGGATGGCGAGATAATCGGACAGACGTCCTGTCGTCTTCATCGTCGCTTCAGGTATTTTCTCCTTCACGGCCGGCGATGATTCGGTGAAGTCTCGCGGTCGGCGGACGGGGCCTTGGCTGGTGCCCCAAATTGCAGCGCAGACGACGGAACGGGTTCGGTCGGGCGCCCGATTGCGCTAAGGATACGCGCGCGAGAACAAAGAAAGCGCCATCCCGTGCAAAATATGACCGTGCTGGGCCGCAGCGGCCTCAAAGTTTCCAACCTGTGCCTCGGCACGATGACCTTCGGCGGTCGCACCGACGACAAGGAAGCCGACCGCATCTACGCCCGCGCCCGCGAAGCCGGCATCAACTTCCTCGACACGGCCGACGTCTATAATGGCGGCGCCTCGGAGGAGGTGGTGGGGCGTCTCATCAAGCGCGAGCGCAGCCACGTGGTCCTCGCCACCAAGCTCGCCAACCAGATGGGCACCGACCCGACCCACCAGGGCCTGTCGCGGCGCTGGATGATGGAGGCGGTGGCCGGTTCGCTCAAGCGCCTGGGCACCGACCACATCGACATCCTGTACCTGCACAAGGAAGACCCGCTGACGCCGCTGCAGGAAACCGTGCGTGCGCTGGAAGATCTCGTGCGCTCGGGTAAGATCCGCTACATCGGCGTCTCCAACCACAGGTCCTGGCGGGTCGCCCAGCTGGTGCGCTTCTGCGACGAGGCCAATATCTCCCGCCCCGTGGTGTGCCAGCCCTACTACCACGCCCTCTACCGGGTGATCGAGGCGGAGCTCCTGCCGGCGTGCGAGCATTTCGGCATCGGCGTGTTCTCCTACAGCCAGCTCGCGCGCGGCGTCCTGTCGGGCAAGTATGCCGGCGCCACCGTGCCGGATGACAGCCGCGCCGCGGTGAAGGACATGCGCATCATGCAGACCGAGTTCCGGCCCGAGACGCTGGCGCTCGCCGATCGCTTCGTCGCGCGCGCCAAGGAACGCGGCGTCTCGCCGTCGGCCTATGCGGTGGCCTTCGTGCTCGCCAACCGCCTCGTCACGGGCGCCATCGCAGGGCCGCGCACGGTTGAGCAGCTCGAGGCCTATCTCGGCGCGCTCGACGCGCCGTGGACCGATGCCGACGAGGCCTTCACCGATGGTCTGGTG
>JAUIJH010000049.1 GCA_030431335.1 Alphaproteobacteria bacterium | reverse complement strand
TGGTCGCGTGAGAGGTCGAGCGTAGCCAGCGAATGAACGGGCGTCCAAGTACTGGAAGTTGCCTCGTGTCCGGCCGGCACGCCTGCATGGCCTCGCAAGCAAGATGCGCGCCGCCGGCCTCCCGCCCGAGCCTAGACCACGACGTCGAGGGCGGGCGGCTCCTCGCCGGCGGCGACGAGGCGGATGTTCTCGAACATGCGGCTGACGGTGGTGCCGAAGGTGTCGGCGGCCTGGCTGGCGATATGCGGGGTGACGATCACGTTGGGCAGGCCCACGAGGCGGTGGCCCAGCGGCGTCGGCTCCACTTCGAACACATCGAGCGCGGCGCCGCGGACCTTGCCGCTCTCCACCGCGTCGGCGAGCACATCCTCGCCCATGATGCCGCCGCGCGCGGTGTTGACGATGATGACGCCGTCCTTCATCGCCGCGAACTCGGCCGGGCCGATGAGATCGCGCGTCTCGGCGGTGAGCGCGCAGTGGAGCGAGATCACGTCGCTCTCGGCGATGACGGTCGCGAGCGGCGCGTGGGTGACGCCGAGTTCGGCCTCCTCCTGCGCCGACAGCGGCGTCGGCTTGCAATAGAGCACGCGGCAGTCGAAGCCCTTCAGCATCCTGGCGACGTTCTTGCCGATGAAGCCGAGGCCGATCAGCCCGACCGTCTTGCCGGTGAGCAGGAACGTGCGCGGGCCGACCGTCCCCTTCAGCCACTCGCCGCGCAGCATGCCCTCGTAGCCGGGGATGATGCTGCGCTGGAGCGACAGGATCAGCGCCAGCGTCGTCTCCGCGACGGCGCGGGCATTGGAGCCGGTGGTGCGCAGAACGCGAATGCCCAGCTCCGCGGCAGCCTCGTGGGCGATGTTGTCGATGCCCACGCCCCACTTGTGCACCGCCTTGATCGAGTGGGCGGCGCCCTCGCGCATCATCGCCTCGGTGATCGGGACATCGCCGGAGATGGCGAAGTCGGCGGCGCGCATCGCGGCGAGCTGGTCGGCCTCGTCGCGGCTCGCGGCGACGGTGAGGACGAAGCCATCGGGCAGGAAGGCGCGCATTCGCTCGCGCCGTTGCTCGTTCAACGGGTCGAGAACGACGATCGTATGGGGCATTGTCGGCAGGTCTTTCTCGTCGGGCGGGTCCAATCGGCGGCGCGGTTGCGGACGCCGGAGCCGCGGAGCGTCGATGCTCCCGCGTGCGCCGCCCGCGCCAAGCCCCGATTGTAGCAATGTTTGCGCCGACAGCGCGACTTCGGATCCCCGCGCGGCCCCCTGGTGGGCGCTTCCCCCGGTCGGAGACGGCCCGCCCCCGCCGGGGCGCAAGCCAGCGCCTGCGGGACGGGCGCCGGGGATGGCGATGCGCGCTGCGCGTGGACGGGCCGCGACGCGGGTGTCGACGACCGCCGCAAAAAATGCCGTTCGCTGCGCCCGATGCGGCATTGCATTATAGAACAAAACGCGTACGATGAGGGCATGGAACAGCGCTTCAGCCTCGTCACCCTCGCCACGCGCGATCTCGCCAAAAGCACCCGCTTCTTCGAGGCGATGGGCTGGCAGCGCGCCGTGAAGGACGCGCCGGGTTGCGCCTTCTTCCAGTGCGGCAGCGCCGCCCTCGCCCTCTACCCGCGCGAGGATTTCTATCGCGACCTCGCCATCGCCGACGACGGCAGCGATATCGGCGGCGTCGCCGTCTCCTACAACGCCCGCTCCAAGGAGGAGGTGGACGCCGTGCTGGAGAGGGTCGCGGCCCTCGGCGCCGAGATCGTCAAGCCGGGGCACGATGTCTTCTGGGGCGGCTACACCAGCTTCTTTCGCGACCTCGACGGCCACATCTGGGAAGTCGCATGGAACCCCGGCTTCCCCATCGACGACAGCGGCGCCGTGCACCTGCCCGCCTGAGCCGGGCCAAGCCTGCGGTGCGTCACAATCGCCGATGACTTGACGGCTTTCTGAACCCCGCCGTTAGGTACGCGGATGGACGATCCGCTTGATTCTCCCCTGCAGGACACGGCTGCGGCCGGCACCGACGCGCCCGACTGGCTCGCCCGCGTGCCCGCCTCCGCGCGCGCCGCCATCGCCGCGGCCAGCGAGACGGTCACCGTCGAGCCCGGCACGGTCGTCCTCGTGGAGGGGACGGAGCCGGACGCCATCTACCACATCGAAGAGGGCACCCTCGCCGTGCTGCGCAAGTCGGACGACGGCGAGCACGTCCTCGCCACGCTCGAGGCGGGCGAGCTTGCGGGCGAGATGGGCTTTCTCGACGGCGCGCCCCGCTCCGCCTCGGTCCGGGCCGAGACCCCGACGCGGCTCACCCGCATCTCCGCCGAGCGGCTGCGCCGGCGCGCGGACGGCGAAACCGCCCTGGCCGAGCTGCGCGCGGCCCTCGCCGTCACCGTCGTGGGCCGCATGCGCGCCCACAACGACCGCTATGTCGGCGCCCTGCAGCGCGAAATCGCCACGCTGAAGGAGCGCGACCAGTTCGGCTACTTCTACCTCTACACCCTCGCGACCATGGCGATCGGCACCATCGTGCACGTCATCGTCGCCAAGGGGGTGTTCAACGTCGACACCTATACATACCGTTTTTCGTGGCAGTTCCTCACCATCTTGCTCGTTCCCATGGCGGTGGTGATCTGGCGGATGAAGATCCCGCTGGCCGATCTCGGCATCACGACGCGCAATCTGCGACAGTCGGTGCTGGAAGGGCTCTATTTCTCGGTCATCCTCGTCGCCCTGTTGTCGCTGCTGATGGTGATCCTGGTGTCGTCCGGGCTCAACGCGCCCCCCACGTTCGCCTTCAACCTGGAGGGGACGCTCGCCTACGCCGCCCACTCCTTCCTGCAGGAGCTGCTCGCCCGCGGGTTCCTGCAATCGTCCTTCCAGCGCTTTCTCAACGATCGGCGCGGCATCCGCTCGGTGGTGCTCGCCTCGATGATGTTCGGCATGTTCCACATCAATTACGGCCCCTCGGCGGTGGCGCTGACCACCGTCGGCGGGTTCCTGTTCGGCGCGATTTACATGCGCCACAAGAACCTGGCGGGCGTCACGATCCTGCACGTCACCGGGGGCGTGGCCGCCTACATGCTTAATCTTATGTAATGTCACGGGCCATCGGCAGGCGAACCGCGCGCGGCGACACTATGCGGCGCGGCTCAATACCGCTTGTTCCCCCCGGTGTACCGCTTGCTCTGGCCATTTTTTATTCCCATATTGCAAAGCAATGGACGAGGTGCGTCCGCTGCCGGCCGTTCAGTATGTGGCGGCCGGTCAACTCGAACTATAGGGAAGCTAATGGCATCCTCCGATCGTAACCCGTACGCCCGGCCGACCGTCGGTGCCGTGCCAGTCGACGTCGGCGTCGATCAGGGTCTGCGCAGCTACATGCTGCGCGTCTATAATTATATGGCCATCGGCCTTGTGATTACGGGCATCGCCGCCCTCGCCATCGTGAACTTCGCCACGACGAGCGATCCGACGGGCGCGGCTGCCCAGATCAGCAATGGAACGTATCTGACCCAATTCGGCGTGACGCTCTACACGTCGCCGCTGAAGTGGGTGGTCATGCTCGCGCCTCTCGCCTTCATCTTCATCCTTGGCGCGCGCATGCAGCGCATGTCGCTGGCCTCGGCACAGATGATGTTCTGGGCTTTCGCCGCCGTCATGGGCGTGTCGCTGTCCTCGATCTTCCTGGTCTACACGTCCGAATCGATCGTCCGCGTGTTCTTCATCACGGCCGCCTCCTTCGGCGCGCTCAGCCTCTACGGCTACACCACGAAGAAGGACCTGTCGGGCTGGGGCTCGTTCCTGTTCATGGGCCTGATCGGCATCATCATCGCCGCCCTGGTCAACCTGTTCCTGCAGTCCTCGGCGCTCCAGTTCGCCATCTCGGTGATCGGCGTCCTGGTGTTCGCGGGCCTCACCGCCTACGACACGCAGCGCATCAAGGAGATGTACTACGTGGGCGACGACGGCACCGTGGCCGGCCGCAAGGCGATCATGGGCGCGCTGTCGCTCTACCTCAACTTCATCAACATGTTCGTCATGTTGCTGTCGCTGTTCGGTAACCGCAACTAGCGCAACCGACTGGCCATATCGGCATCAAAGGCGCGGCTTCGGCCGCGCCTTTTTTGTTGGCCGTTGCCCTTGCGCGCGAGGGGGCGACTCGGGACACTCGTGGCACTGTCCGAACAGGAGGTCCGCCGATGCCCCGTCTCTTCTGCGCGCTGACCCTTCCCACCGACACGACGATGTGGCTCTCCAGTCTGCGCGGCGGCCTGCGCGGCGCCCGCTGGATCGACCCGCAGAACTACCACGTGACGCTGCGCTTCATCGGCGACGTGGACGAGCGCACCGCCGACGAGATCGCCTACGACCTGTCGCGCGTGAACCGCAGCCCGGTGAGCGTCGAGATCGCCGGGCTCGACACATTCGGGAGCAAGAGGCCGCACTCGGTGTACGCGCGCGTCCTGCCCAACGCGGCCCTGAGCGATCTGCAGGGCACGCTGGAGCGGCGGCTGCAGCGGCTCGGGCTGCCGGCCGAATCGCGCCGCTTTACCCCGCACGTCACGCTGGCACGCCTGCGCGGCACCACCGCCCGCGAGGTGGCCGATTGGCTGACGCTGCGCGGCGGCTTCAGCGCCCCCGCCTTCACCGCCGACGATTTTGCGCTGCTGTCCTCCAGGGACTCGGTGGGCGGCGGCCCTTATGTCAGCGAGCACATCTACAAGCTGGGGCTGGCGCAAGCCGCAGCCTGAGGCACGGCACGAAAAAAGCGCCGCCCCCCGGAGGGTGCGGCGCTTTCAATGCTCGCAGCCATGAGCGCCGCCCTCGCGGGCGGCGCGCTTGCCGTTATTGCGGCAGGGGCAGTTCCTCGTCCTCGTAGCCGGCGATCTGCTCGTCGGTGCTGAGGAGCGGCGTGATGCGGCGGATGGCGACGCGGCGGTTCTCACGGTTCGCCGATTCGACCGGCACCTTGAGGTAAGCCTCGCCAAAGCCCTGCGTGACCATGTTTTCCGGCGGGATCTCGAAATAGTCGGTCAGGATCTCGGCCACCGCCTCGGCGCGGGCGTCGCTGAGCTCCAGGTTGTCGAGATCGGAGCCGACCGCATCCGTGTGCCCTTCGATCAGGTACACTTCGGCCGGATTTTCCGCGATCGCCTCCTCCATCGCCACGCCGATGGATTCCAGCGTCGCGATCTGGCTGTCGTCGACCTCGGCGGAGCCGAACGCGAAGGTGATGGTGTCGATGTCGACGCGGGGCATGTAGTCGCGCACCGTCTCGTTGGCGAGCACCTGGTTCAGCGTATAGCTCCGGTCGAGTTCATCGACGGGCTCGGCCACGAGCGCCGAGTAGACGTCCTCCACCGACGCGCGCGAGGGCTCCACGATGTAGCGCTCGGGTGCCAGCCGCACCCGCGGCGGGCGCACGTTGACCACGATGTCCGACTCGGGACCCCACCAGGTCGGCAGGTTGTTGAACAGCGTCACCCGCGGGCCGCCGTCGACGACGCGGTAGCGCCGGATGGGCAAGCCGTAGCCGTTGGTCACCGTCACGACCCGCACACCGTTCGGGCGGATGACCACGGTCTCGCGCCAGCCGTTGTTGAGCTCGTAGTTGCGCACGTCCCGGGCACGCCAACCGAACCGGCGCGGGTACGGGTTGATGATGAACGACACCGGCCCGTTGCGATAGACCGTGCGCGCGCCGAGCGGAATCGGGCGAGCGCCGTTGAAGAAGGCGAACTCACGCCGCGCCTGGCGGCGGTCGGCCCGCCAGCGCAGGGCCTGGCTACGCTCCCAATCGGCGATGCGCGCCTGGCGTTGGGCGGCAAAGCGCAGATTGTCGCGCCGCAGGTCGGCCCGCCGGATCTGGCGGCGCAGCGTCTGGCGCTCCTCGCGCAAGGCATCGGCGCGACGCTCGGCGCGCTGGGCGCGGGCCTCCTCGCGAGCCCGATCCTCCCGGCGCTCCTCGCGCACCTCCTGGCGGCGCTCCAGATCGCGCGCCTCGCGCCGCTCCTCGCGCCGGTTTTCGGCCTGACGCTCCTCGCGACGCTGTTCGCGCTGCTGTTCGGCCTGGCGCTCGTCGCGGCGTTCCTCACGCTGCTTCTCGGCCTGACGCTCCTGGCGCTGCTCCTGCTTCTGCTTCTCCTCGCGGGCCTGGCGACGCTCCTCGGCCTGCTTGTCCTGCTGGCGCTGTTCGCGGCGCTGCTGCTGCTCGGCTTCCTTCTGGCGCTGCTCGCGCGCGGCGCGGCGGGCATCCTCGTCGCCCTGGCCGGCGGCATTTTGGCGGCGGCGCCGCTCCTCGAGCTGGGCTTCGCGCTGGGCGCGACGCTGCTCGGGGGTCATCTGCGCGCGCTGCTGGCGGCGCTGCTCGCGCTCCTCGGGCGTGAGGGCCTGCCGGTTGGCGGGAGCGGCGTTGCCGCCGCGCTCGGCCTGCGCATTCTGGCGCTGCTCGCGCGCGGTACGACGCTGCTCCGGCGTCATCGCCTCGCGGTTCTGGCGCTGCTGCTCGCGGGTCTGCTGGCGCTGCTGACGCTCGTCACGCTGCTTGCGGCGCTCCTCCGGCGTCATTTCCTGGCGCGCTGCGCGGCGCTGCTGGCGCTCTTCCGGCGTGACGTTCTGACGCTGCTGTTGCCGCTCGGCCTGCTGCTTCTGGCGCTGCTCGCGCTGTTCGGCCCGCCGCTTGCGACGCTCTTCGGGCGTCAACCCGTCGTCGTTCTGCATGTTCTGCGCGACGGCCGCGCCGGCGGCCGCGGCCGTTCCGCCAGCGGCGGCCGCCCCGACGGCCCTGCCGGTGTCGGAATTGGTGGCAAAGTTCTGCGAAGCGCCGCCGCCGGCGCGCTGCTCGCCGGCGTTGCGGCGCTCGAGCCGGCGTTGACGCCGCTCCTCGCGCGACAGCCCCGAATCATCGCCGCGTGCCTGACGGCGCCTCTGCTGCTCGGCCTGAACGGCCTGACGCTGCTCCGGAGTGAGCGAGTTCAGCTTTTCACGCCGCGCCTGCTGGCGCTGCTGCCGCTCTTCGCGGGTCAGCTTCTGACCGCCGCCCGCGTTCTGGCCCCCGGCCTCGGCCCGCGCCGCGCGCCGCTGCTGTTGGCGCTGCTGGCGCTGCTGGCGCTCCTCGCGCGATAGCTTCTGGCCGTCGCCGCCGCCATTTTGGGCGTTGGCGGCGCGCCGCTGCTGGCGCTCGGCCTGCAAGGCCTGCCGCTGCTCCGGGGTGAGCGTGCCGAGGAATTTCTGCTGCACTTCGCGGCGGCGCTGACGCTCCTCGCGCGTGATCTGGCCGCCAGCCTGGCGCGCCGCACGGCGCTGCTGGCGCTCCTGCTGCATCGCCTGGCGCTGCTCGGGGGTCAAAGATTGCAGGAGCGCACGGCGCTCGGCGCGCCGCTTCTTGCGTTCCGCGTCGGTGTCGGCGTTCGCCGCCTGGGCAAGCTGAACGCCCCCGTCATAGGCGATCGGCTGCTGCAACCGCGCGCCGCTCTGTGCAACGGCACCGAGCGACGGGCCCACAAGCCCCAGCCCTGCCAACGCAACCACAAATACTCTTAGGAGCTGCCGCATCTTCCGTCCTCATTCAACTCGAGGTTCAGCACTACGAACAAAGCAATGTACCAAACCTGAATAGAGATAGGGCGCCAACGCGCGTTGACTGCCCCGTCCGAAAGCGGCGGGCGAGCGCCCGCGCGTCAGGTGTGGATGACGCGTCCGTAAGCGTCGAGCACCGACTCGTGCATCGTCTCCGACAGCGTCGGATGCGGGAACACGGCGTGCATCAGGTCCTCTTCCGTGGTTTCGAGGTTCATCGCCACCACGAAGCCCTGGATCAGCTCGGTCACTTCCGCGCCCGCCATGTGCGCGCCGAGGAGTTCGCCCGTCTCGGCATCGAAGATCGTCTTGACGATGCCCTCCGGCTCGCCCAGCGCGATCGCCTTGCCGTTGCCGATGAACGGGAAGCGGCCGACCTTGATCTTGCGGCCGCCTTCCTTGGCCTTCGCCTCCGTGAGCCCCACCGAAGCCACCTGCGGGTGGCAGTAGGTGCAGCCCGGAATCTTGTTGCGGTCGAGCGGATGCGGCTTCAGCCCGGCGATGGCCTCCACGCAGATGACCCCCTCGTGCTCGGCCTTGTGGGCCAGCATCGGCGGCCCCGCCACATCGCCGATGGCGTAGACGCCCTTGACGTTGGTGCGCCCGAACCCGTCCGTCGCGACGATGCCGCGCTCGATCTTGACGCCCAGCCCCTCGAGCCCGAGGTCCTCCACGTTGCCGACCACGCCGACGGCCGAGATCACCCGCTCCACGTCGCGGATTTCGCTCTTGCCGTCCTTCTCGATCGTCGCCTTCACCGTCTTGCCCTTGTCGAGCTTGGTGACCTTGGCGCTGGTGATGATCTCGATGCCCTGCTTTTCCAGGCGCTTGCGCACGTGGGCCGCGATCTCCGCGTCCTCCACCGGCAGGATCTGGTCGAGCACCTCCACCACGGTCACCTTGGCGCCCATGGTGTGGAAGAAGCTCGCGAACTCGATGCCGATCGCACCCGAGCCCACCACCAGCAGGCTCTTGGGCATCGTCTTGGGGACCATGGCCTCGAAATAGGTCCAAACCTGTTCCTTGTCCGGCTCCAGCCCCGGCAGCGCACGGGGGCGCGCGCCGGTGGCGACGATAATGTTCTTGGCCTCGTAGCTGCCCGGGCCCAGCGCACCCTTGGGGGCGGCGTCCGGCGCCTCGGTGACGGTGATCTTACCGGGCGCGTCGATCTTCGCTGTGCCCCAGATCACATCCACCTTGTTTTTCTTCAGGAGGAAGCCGACGCCGTTGGCGAGCTGCGAGGCGACGCCGCGCGAGCGCTTCACCACCGCGCCGATGTCGAAGGAGACCTCCTTGGCCGACAGGCCGAAATCCTTGGCGTGCTCCATGTGCGAATAGATTTCCGCCGAGCGCAGCAGCGCCTTGGTCGGGATGCAGCCCCAGTTGAGGCAGATGCCGCCCAGGTGCCTGCGCTCCACGATGGCCGTCTTCAGCCCGAGCTGCGCCGAGCGGATCGCGGTGACGTAGCCGCCGGGCCCCGAACCGATGATGATGACGTCGTAGCCGCCGCCGGCCCCGTTGCTCGCCATGGATCGTTCCTTCCGTCCTGATCGTTGCGGGCGAGCTTATCCGGAGATCTCGGAAAAGTCCGCCACCTTGCGGGTTATGTCGCGCAGCGATGCCAGGAGCCGCAAGCGATTTTGCCGCAGGTCTGGGTTGTCGGCATTGACCAGCACCGCCTCGAAGAACGCGTCCACCGGCGCCCGCAACGCCGCGAGCGCGGCCATCGCGGCGCGGTAGTCCTCGCCCGCCAGCGCCGCGTCGACGGCGCGGCCGGCCTCGGCCACCGCGTCGGTCAAGGCGAGCTCCTGCGGCTCCTCGAGCGCGTCGCGCGAGACGGCGCCCTGCGCGGCCGCCCCGTCCTTCTTCTCCTCGGCGCGCAAGATGTTGGCGGCGCGGCGGTAGCCGGCCATCAGCGTCGCGCCGTCCTCGCTGGCGAGGAAATCGGTGAGCGCGCCGATGCGGTTGACGATGTCGACGAGGTCGATCGTGGCGAGCGCCGGCACGATGGCGCGCACGATCTCGGCCGGCACGCCCGCGTCGCGCTGGGCCACCACGAAGCGGTCGATGAGGAATTTCAACGGCTCCTCACCCTCGCCGAAGGCCGCGCCGGCGGCGAGCAGCTCCGGCGCGGTGGGCTCGGCCGCCGTCGTCTCGCGCAGCGCCTCGAACGCGTCGGACCCGGCGTGACGGCCCCACGCGTCGCGCACCAGCCCCTCGCCCGCCGCGTCGCGCAGGGGCAGCCTGAGCCCGTTTTCGAGCACGATGCGGATGATCCCGAGCGCGGCGCGGCGCAGGCCGAACGCATCGCCCGAGCCCGTCGGCTTCTCGCCCGCCGACCACAGCCACATCAATTGGTCGAGCTTGTCGGCCAGCGCCACGGCCACCGACACCGGCTCGGTCGGCACCGCGTCGGACGGGCCGAGCGGCGCGTAATGGGCCTCGATGGCGTGCGCGACAGCCTCGGGCTCGCCCTGCGCCTCGGCATAGCGGCGGCCCATGTAGCCTTGCAGCTCCGGGAACTCGCCCACCATCTGGCTGGCAAGGTCGGCCTTGGCGAGACGCGCGGCCCGCTCGGCCAGCGCCGCATCCGCGCCCAGCCGGTCCGCGATCAGCGCCGCCAGCGTCGCGATGCGCTCCACGCGCTCCCACTGATTGCCGAGGCGCTCGTGGAAGGTGACCGCCTTCAGCCGCTCCAGATGCCCTTCCAGCGGCACCTTGAGGTCCTGCTCCCAGAAGAAGCGCGCATCGGCGAGGCGGGCGCGCACCACCCGCTCGTTGCCGTCGATGATGGCGGCCCCGCCATCGGTGGCCTCGATGTTGGCCGTCAGCACGAAGGCGTTGGAGAGGCGCCCGCTTCCCGGGTCGCGCGTCACGAAGCACTTCTGGTTCTCGCGGATGGTGAGGCGGATCACCTCGTCCGGCAAATCGAGCGCGGCCTCCTCGAAGCGGCCCACCAGCACCACCGGCCATTCCACCAGCCCCGCCACCTCCTCCAGCAGGCGGTCGTCCTCCACCAGTTCCAGACCCAGCGCGAACACGGCGTTCTTGGCGCCGTCGAGGATCAGCTCGCGCCGCCGGTCGAGGTCGACCACCACGAAGGCCCGCTCCATGGCCGGCTGATAGTCGGCGAGCCGGCGCACGCGGATCCTGGCGGGCGCGTGGAAGCGATGGCCGACCGTTTCCGCCCCCACCGGCACGCCCTCGAGCGCGAGGGGGAGGATGTCCGGGTCCTCGTTGTCGGCGCCGAAGGTGGCCACGATCGACGTCAGCGGGCGGATCCAGCGCAGCGAGGCGGGATCGGCCGATGCGGCGCCCCACCGCATCGAGACCGGCCAGGGAAAGCGCCGCACCGTCTCGCCGATGGCCTCGGCCGCGATCTCGATGGCGGCACGGCCCGGCACCTCGGTGCGCGCGACGTAGAAATCGCCCTTCTTGGGGTCGCTGACGATTTCGGCCGCCTCGATGGAGGCGAGCCCGGCCGCACGCAAAAAGCCTTGCAGCGCCTTGTCCGGCGCGCCGACGCGCGGGCCCTTGCGCTCCTCGTGCCGGTCGGGCGAGCGCGCCGGCAGGCCCTGCACCGACAGGATGAGGCGGCGCGGCGTGGCGCTGGCATAGGCGCCTTCGTAGGTGAGACCGGCCTCCACCAGCGCATCGGTGACGAGGCGCTTGAGGTCGCCGGCCGCCCGGCGCTGCATGCGCGCGGGGATCTCTTCGCTCAGGATTTCGACAAACAGTTCAGGCATCGGGGCAGGCTTTCCAGGGTCGAGGGTCGGTAGCACCCTCCCCGGCGCCATGAAAGCCCCCGCGGTGGCGGGAGCGGCGGCGACGGCGCCGGGCGCGCCCCCTCAGCGCCCGCAGGCGGCCGCCGCGTCCGCCGGCACGCCGACGGCGAGCGCGTCGGCATGGCCGGCGCGTGACAGGATGCCCACCACGCGGCCCTCGCGGTCGATGACGGGCCCGCCCGAATCGCCCTGCGTGGCCGGGCAATCGATGCCGAGCCGGCCGCCGCCACGGCCAAGCACGGCGCAGGTGCGCGGATGCTGCACATGCGTGCGCGGCCGGCCGTAGCCCACGAGCCGCACCGGCTCGCCCTGTCGCGGCGGGGGGCCGACGGGCCGCACCGCCGGGGCCGGCTCCACCAGGCACAGCGCCGCGAGATCGCCTCCGAGCGGATGCACCGCGCCGATCCGCCCCTCTCCGGCCCACCCCATGCGCGCATAGCCGAACAGGAGGTGAAACTCGTCCGCCGGCACGCCGTCCAGACAGTGTGCGGCGGTGAGCGCCACGCGCGGCGCCACGGCGACGGCGGTGCAGTGGCGCTTGCGCGCATAGCCGGCGTGGTTGAGGCGGGCCACGGCGGGGTCGGCCGGCTCCGGCGCCTGCGCTCCGGCGGGGTCGGCCGCGCCGAGCTGCAGCATGACGAGCGCGGCGGCGAGGCCCCGCGACAGCCGGCGCCACTGCGCGCGCCCGGCCGGCCGGCGCGCTGGGTCGCGACCGAACGTGGCCTCACGCACGAGCGCAACCGATCTTCCCTGTTGACGCGCGCCCTCCAAGGCGTCACCCACCCGGCGATGACGCGCCCCATCCTCTTCCTCGATATCAGCCGCCTCGTGCGCCGTTACGAAAATTTCGGCGGCCCCACCGGCATCGACCGCGTGGACCTTGCCTACGCCCGCTGGTTCCAGCGCCAGACGAGCTTCGAGCCGGTGCCGGTGACGCGCAGCGCCGGCGGCCCGCTGGCGCTGTCGCAAGGCGCGTTCGACACCGTCGTCGCCGAGCTGGAGCGCCGCTGGCAAGCCGACGCGCCGCCCGGCTTCGGCCGCGAAAACCGCTCGCGCGCCCGCTATGCCGCCGAGCGCGCCGCCGGCCGGCTCGGCCGCTGGCGGCTCCTGGCCAATGCGCGCAAGCCCGAAGCGGCCGGCGGCAAGTCCATCTACCTCAATGTCGGCCAGGACGGCCTCGACACGCCGCGCAACTATGCCGCGCTGCCCGGCGCGAAGGCGGCCCTCGTGCACGACGTCATTCCCCTCACCCACCCGGAATACGATACGCCGCGTGCCTCGAGCTTGCACCAGGCGCGCGTTGCCGCGCTCGCCCGCCATTTCGACTTCGTGATCACCAACTCGCAGGCGACATTGGACGATCTCCTGGCCGTCGGTCCACCCGACGTGCGTTTCGGCGCGATCGCGGCGCATCTGGGGCCCGCGCTCGACCCGCCGGCGACGCCGATGACCTTCGCCACGCCGACCTTCGTGCACGTCTCCACCATCAACCGGCGCAAGAACCTGTCGCTGCTCCTGCACGTGTGGCGGGATCTCGCGCGGCTGCCCGATCCGCCGCACCTTGCCGTCATCGGCCGGCGCGGCAACGACGATACGGCGCTGGAGCTGATCGACCGCTGTGCGGCGCTGCAGCCGCTG
Source organism: Alphaproteobacteria bacterium (assembly GCA_030431335.1). Lineage (GTDB taxonomy): Bacteria > Pseudomonadota > Alphaproteobacteria > Rhizobiales > Amorphaceae > Acuticoccus. The sequence continues at coordinate 19,201 of JAUIJH010000049.1, read as the reverse complement.
GTCACCATGTTCGGCCCGCTCAACGACGCGCAGGCGGCGCGCGTCGTCGCCGGCGCGCGCGCGGTGCTGTCGCCCTCCTTCGCGGAAGGGTTCGGCCTGCCCATCGTCGAGGCGCACGCCATGGGGGTTCCGGTCATCGCATCCGACCTGCCGGCCCACCGCGAGGTCGGCGGTGACGCCGCCACCTACGTCGCGCCGCTCGACGGGCCTGGCTGGCGCGAAGCTATCCTGGCGTTCGCCCGGGACGATGTGCGCCACGGCGAACGGCGCGCCGCGATCACGCCCCCCGCGACGTGGGAGGCCCATTTCGCGGCCGTGGAACCGGCCCTGCGGGACGCCGCCCGCTAGCCGCTTTCGGCGCGAACCGGGCCGATCCGAGCGCCCGGACTCGCCGATCGCGCGTGTCTCGCGGTCCCAGCGCTCCGGCGAGGCGGGAAGCGGTCCGGCGGGACGGTTGCCGCTCCCGACGCGGCGGCCAAAAGCAGCACCAGCCCCGTGCCACCTTGATGAGCCAAGTTGGGCCCACGTCTTGCGGTCGCCAGTATGTTCGCGACCGTGACGCCAGGGAGGTCTACCGTGCGTCCAGGTATCGGTCTGTTGTGCTGTCTTGCCCTGTCATTCGCCCAACCCGCGGCGGCGATGACATCGCCGCCTCTGTCGGAGCGGATCATCGAGCGCTCGCTCGTCGACGAGATGCGCGAACTCATGACGGCCAAGATCGTCATCATGTCGCTGCGCGGCGCCAACGGCGAGCGGGTGCACATGGAGCAATCCCAGATCCTGGCCTACGACGAACAGTGGCGCGCCGAACGGGAACAGAGCAAGAAGCCGCTCATCACCAGCACTTTGGCGAGCCCTCTGTCGAACTACCTGACGCGTGTGCAAGCTCACTCCAATGGGCTGATCGCCGAAATCATCGTCGTCGGCCTCAAGGGCCTCAACGTCGGGCAGAGCGCGATCACCAGCGACATGTGGCAGGGCGACGAAGCGAAGTTTCAGCGCACCGTCGGTGTCGGCCCGGGCGAGATTTTCATCGACGAAGCCGAGTTCAGCGACGGCACGGGCACCTGGCGCGCCCAGATCAACATCACCATCGATGACCCCGACAGCGGAGCCCCGATCGGGGCGGCGACCATCGAAATCAATCTCACCGAATTGGACAGGCGTCTCAAACGATGATCGGCGGAATGACAATTGGCAGGACTGTCGCGCTGGCGTGCGGTCTGATCGCAGCGATATCCATCGGATCGAGTGCAATCCTGATCTGGCAAAGCCTGCAACAGGAAGACATCACGGCCGAGGTGCACAGCACCATCGGCGCCGACGAGGCGATCAACGACTATCGCTCCTCGATCACCTCGGCCAACGCATCCGTGCGCACCATGATCATCTCGGGCCGCCTCGATTCGGTCGCCAATTTCGATGAGCAGATTGCACGCATTGACGAGATGAGCGCCAAGACCATCGAAGCGCTGTCTCATTCGGCCGGCCTGCAAGAATATATTCCGGTCGTCGAGGACATTCAGGCGCTGGTCGCCCAATGGGTCGAGACCGTCGCCAGGCCGCAGATCGAAGACATGAACGACCCCTACACGGCCGACATCGCCCGTACCCGTCAGATCCTGCCGGAAGCGGTCCGGCTCGACCGTGAGATCGGCACCAAGATCCGCGAACTGCTGCACGACGCCCGCGACGTGGGCAACACCTCGCTGGCGACGCTGCGGCGCAGCCAGTCGGTCCTGCTGTTCACATCGGGCGCCGTCGGCGTGGTGCTGACGATCATCGCGGTCGCCGTCATCTCCGTGTTCCAGACCGGCATCGTGCGCCCGCTGCGCCGGCTGACCGAGGTGACCCAGAAGCTGCAAAAGCGTGACTGGTCGGTCGCCATTCCGGGACAGGACAAGACCGACGAGCTGGCCGAGCTCGCCCGCGCCCTGGCGGTCCTGCGCGACGAAGGCAAGAGCAACGACGAAAACGAGGCCGCCCGCAAGGTGAAGGCCGAGAAGGAGCTGGCCCGCGCCACCGAGGTGCGCAACGCCACCAACCTCTTCCACGGCCAGGCCAACATCGTGCTGGGCGATCTCGACGGCGCGGGCGCCTCGCTGTCCAATGCCGCGGCGGCGCTGGGCTCGATGGCGAGCGAAACGTTCAACTTCACCCAGAACGTGACCAACTCGGCCCAAAGCACCGGCGAGAGCGTGCAGCGCGTGGCCGCCTCCATCGAGGAGATGTCCATCTCGGTGAACGAGATCTCCAGCCAGATGCAGAGCACGTCCGAGCTGATCCGCCAGACGACCAGCGCCTCCGAGAAGGCTGTCGATCAGGTGGGCGGCCTTTTGAAGAAGTCGGAGAAGATCCACCAGGTGATCGGCTTCATCAACAACATCGCCGGCCAGATCAACCTGCTCGCGCTCAACGCCACGATCGAGGCGGCCCGCGCCGGCGAGGCCGGCAAGGGCTTCGCGGTGGTCGCCCAGCAGGTCAAGGAACTCGCCGACCAGACCGGCAACGCCACCGAGGAGATCACCTCCGTCATCAACGAGGTGACGGCCGACATCTCCCGCGTGGTGACGACGATCGAGGACATCGGCTCCTCGATCCGCACGGTGAACGACAACTCGTCCGCCGTGGCCGCGGCGGTGGAGGAGCAGAATGCGGCGCTGACCGAGATTTCCTCCAGCGTCGGCATCGTCTCCAACCAGACGGCGACGGTGGCGAGCAGCGTGAAAGGCGTGGAGGAAAAATTCGGCCAGACCCGCAAGCTCGCCGCAGACGTCGCGGCCCTGTCCGACACGTTGAAGGAAAGCCAGAAGCGCATGAGCGGCGAGGTCTCGAGCTTCATCAAGACCGTTAACAACGACGACGGCCCCCGCTCCGCCGCCGCCTGACCGGACCCGTCCGGCTCGCCGACACGCCCGCGCGGCCCACCGATGGGCTTCGCGGGCGCTCGGCTTCTTGCGCGCAAACTGCGCCGGCACCTTGCCCAAAGCCGCGCACGGCGCCATAGCTTCGATCGACCCAGGGCGCCTGCCTCCGGCGCTCCGGTCCCGCAAGTCCGTCGCGCCGCCCCCCGGCAGCGCGACCGGGCGCGGCCCGCCAAAGGATCGATCGCATGTCCGCCAACGCCGCCGGCACGCCGGCCCCGCGCACCGCCGCGCCCATGGACCTGCAGTCCTGGCTGATGCTGATCGCGCTCGCCATCGTGTGGGGCAGCACCTTCGTGTTCGTCGAGATCATCCTCACGGCGGTGCCGGTGCTGACGCTGGTCGCCTTTCGCGTCGGCATCGCCGCGGTGACGCTGTGGCTCGTCATCGCGATCCTGCGCCTGCCGGTGCCTCGCGCGCCGGGGCTGTGGCTCGCCTTCGCCATCATGGGGCTGATCAACAACGCGCTGCCGTTCAGCGCCATCGTCTGGGGGCAGACCGGCATCACCGCCGGCCTTGCGGCGATCCTCAACGCCACGACGCCGCTGTTCGCGGCCATCATCGCCGGCGCCGTGCTGCCCGACGAGCGGCTGACGGGGCGCAAGGTCGCCGGCCTCCTCATCGGCCTCGGCGGCGTGGCGGTGATGATCGGCCCCGCCGCCCTCGCCGGGATCGGCAACAATGTGCCGCACCAGCTCGCCATCCTTGCCGCCGCGCTGTCCTACGGGATGGCGGCCGTGTTCGGCCGGCGCTTCCGGCAATACGGCCTGTCGCCGGTCACGCTCGCGGCGGGCCAGCTCACCGCATCGGCCGCGATGCTGGTGCCGCTCGCGCTCGCGGTGGACGGCGCGGCCGCCTTCGCGGCGCCCGATCCGGGCATCTGGGCGGTGATCGTCGTCAACGCGTGCGTTTCCACGGCTTTCGCGTATCTCCTTTATTTTCGCCTCCTCGCCCGGGCGGGTGCGACCAACACCACCCTCGTCACGGTGCTGATCCCGGTCGTGGCGGTGATCTGCGGCGCGCTCCTCCTCCACGAAACCCTCGGTATCGCGGAGCTTTGCGGCATGGCGCTGATCTTCGCGGGGCTCGCGGTCATCGATGGGCGGCTCCTGCGAGGGGTCCGCGGGCGGCAAAGGCTGGCCCATTGAGCGGCCTGGTGGCGCTGTCGGCGTTGCGCGGGTAAAATCGCTATGCTATCGCCCGGCCGACCGGCAGCTTGATTCCGCCTCGCTGAGAAAGACGACACGCTTTGGCCAATCCCACGACCTCAGGCGTCGCCCTGCGCTACGCTTCCGCACTGTTCGAATTGGCACGCGACGAGAACGCTCTCGACGCGGTCGATGCCGACGTGACGAGCATGCGCGCCATGCTGACGGACAGCGCCGATCTGGCCCGTCTCGTCGCCAGCCCGCTGTTTTCCGCCGACGACCAGATCCGCGCCCTCGGCGCGGTGATGGACAAGGCTGAGATTTCCGTCTTGACCGCCAATTTCGTCAAGCTCACCGCCAAGAACCGCCGCCTTTTCGCCCTGCCCGGGATGCTGCGCGCCTTTCACGAGGTCCTCGCGGCCCATCGCGGCGAGACCATTGCCGTCATCACCTCGGCCGAACCGCTGAGCGACGCGCAGATGACCGCCCTCAAGGAAGCGCTGGCCGAAAAGGCCGGCGGCACCATCAAACTGGAGACGCACGTGGACCCGACGCTGATCGGCGGGCTCATCGTGCGCCTGGGCAGCCAAATGATCGACACCAGCGTGAAGACCCGCCTGATGGGTCTGCGCGCCGCCATGAAGGAAGCCGCATAACATGGACGTCCGCGCCGCCGAAATCTCGGCCATCCTCAAGGACCAGATCAAGAATTTCGGCCAGGAGGTCGAAGTTTCAGAAGTGGGTCAGGTGCTGTCGATCGGCGACGGCATCGCCCGCGTCTACGGCCTCGACAAGGTCCAGGCCGGCGAGCTCGTGGAGTTCCCCAACGGCGTGCGCGGCATGGCGCTGAACCTCGAGACCGACAACGTCGGCATCGTGGTGTTCGGTGACGACCGCCAGATCGCCGAGGGCGACACCGTGAAGCGCACCGGCTCCATCGTCGACGCCCCCGTCGGCATGGGCCTGCTCGGCCGCGTCGTCGACGCGCTCGGCAACCCGATCGACGGCAAGGGCCCGATCGAGGCGACCGAGCGCCGCCGCGTGGACGTGAAGGCCCCCGGCATCATCCCGCGCAAGTCCGTGCACGAGCCGATGTCCACCGGCCTCAAGGCGATCGACGCGCTGATCCCGGTCGGCCGCGGCCAGCGCGAGCTGATCATCGGCGACCGCCAGACCGGCAAGACCGCCATCATCCTGGACACCTTCCTCAACCAGAAGTCGCTCCACGAGACCGGCTCCGACAGCGACAAGCTCTACTGCATCTACGTCGCCGTGGGCCAGAAGCGCTCCACCGTCGCCCAGTTCGTGAAGGTGCTCGAAGAGTCCGGCGCGCTGCCCTACTCCATCGTCATCGCCGCGACCGCCTCCGACCCGGCGCCGATGCAGTTCCTCGCGCCCTTCACCGGCTGCGCGATGGGCGAGTTCTTCCGCGACAACGGCATGCACGCCGTGATCGGCTACGACGACCTGTCCAAGCAGGCCGTCGCCTACCGCCAGATGTCGCTGCTGCTGCGCCGCCCGCCCGGCCGCGAAGCCTATCCCGGCGACGTGTTCTACCTCCACTCGCGGCTCCTGGAGCGCGCGGCGAAGATGGGCGACGCGGCCGGCAACGGTTCGCTCACGGCGCTGCCCGTCATCGAGACGCAAGGCAACGACGTGTCGGCGTTCATCCCGACCAACGTCATCTCCATCACCGACGGCCAGATCTTCCTGGAGACGGACCTCTTCTACCAGGGCATCCGCCCGGCGGTGAACGTGGGTCTGTCGGTGTCGCGCGTGGGCTCCTCGGCCCAGATCAAGGCGATGAAGCAGGTTGCCGGCCCGATTAAGGGCGAGCTCGCGCAGTACCGCGAGATGGCCGCCTTCGCCCAGTTCGGCTCCGACCTCGACGCCACCACCCAGCGCCTCCTCGCGCGCGGCCAGCGCCTCACCGAGCTCCTGAAGCAGCCGCAATTCTCGCCGCTGACGACGCCCGAGCAGGTGGCCGTCATCTTCGCCGGCGTGAACGGCTATCTCGACAAGGTCCCCGTCAACAAGGTGACCGAGTACGAAGCGGGCCTGCTGCGCCTGATGCGCAGCCAGCACCGCGACTTGCTGGACGGGATCCAGAAGGAGAAGCAGCTGACCGACGACATCCGCGACCGGCTCACCGCCGCCGTCGAAGGCTTCACCAAGACCTTCGTGACAGAGGAGCCGGCGAAGGCCGCTTAAGGCTTTCCGGCAGATCTCATGCCCTCACTGAAGGACCTCCGAGTACGCATCGCCTCCGTCAAGGCGACGCAGAAAATCACCAAGGCCATGCAGCTCGTGGCCGCGGCGAAGCTGCGCCGTGCCCAGGAAGCGGCCGTCGCGGCGCGCCCCTATGCGGCGCGCATGGCATCCGTTCTGGCCAACCTGGCCAGTTCCACGGTCGGCGACCCGGACGCGCCGGTGCTGCTCACCGGCCGGGGCGAGGACAAGGTGCACCTGCTCGTGGTGTGTACGGCCGACCGCGGACTTTGCGGCGGCTTCAACACCTCGATCGTGCGCAAGGCCGTCGCCGATGCGCTGAGCCTGACCGCCGCCGGCAAGACGGTGCGGTTCCTGTGCGTCGGCCGCAAAGGCTACGACATCCTGCGCCGCGGCTACCGCAACCAGATCATCGACGTGATCGAGTACAAGGGGCTGCGCCGCATCGGGTTCACCCAGGCGCAGGAAGTGGCGCAGAAGGTGGTCGGCCTGTTCGACACGGCCGAGTTCGACGTCGCCACGCTCTATTACGCCGAGTTCCGCTCCGTCATCAGCCAGAAGCCGACGGCGCTGCAGCTGATCCCCGCCGCCCCGTCCGAGCTGGCGCAAGGCGAGGAAGCGACCGGAGCCGCCGGGGGCGATGCGGTCTACGAGTACGAGCCGGAGCCCGCCGTCATTCTCGACGCGCTGGTGCCGCGCAACATCGCGGTGCAGATCTTCCGCGCGCTGCTCGAGAACGCCGCCTCCGAACAGGGCGCCCGCATGACGGCGATGGACAACGCCACCCGCAACGCCGGCGAGATGATCGACCGGCTGACGCTGGAGTTCAACCGCACGCGCCAGGCGCAGATCACCAAGGAGCTGATCGAGATCATCTCCGGCGCCGAGGCGCTGTAGCTGGCCCTCGCCAAAGCAAGCGCGCCGGGCAGGCCTCGAACCGCCCGCCCGGTCCGCAACCTGGGATTTCGCCAATGGCGTTCCCTGCACGCCATTGGCGTGCCAGTTCAAGACCGTGTAAGTCTCTTGCAGCACGAATCGCGGCGGGTCTCGCCTGCCCTGTCCAGGTAATGCGTTTATGAACGTCACAGCCCAGACCCGCATCAAGCTGCGCGATCTTCTCGTCGAGACGGCGGAAACCCACGAACAGGCCATCGAAGCCATTCGCCTGGCGCTGGACGGTCCGCTCGGCCGCAGCCTCGCCGAGGCCGTGGATCTCATCGCCGGGGCCACGCGCCAGGGCGGCATCGCCGGCAACGGCACCGGCCGCGTGGTGGTGAGCGGCGTCGGCAAGTCCGGGCACATCGCGCGCAAGATCGCCGCCACGCTGGCTTCAACCGGCACGCCGGCGCACTTCGTCCACGCCACCGACGCCAGCCATGGCGACCTCGGCATGGTGACACGCGAGGATGTGCTGCTGCTGTTGTCCAATTCCGGCGAGACGTCCGAGCTGGGCGACCTCCTCACCTACGCCAAGCGCTTCGCGATCCCGATGGTCGCCGTCACCGCCGACCCCGAATCCACGTTGGCGACCATGGCCGACATCGCCGTCGTCTACCCCAAGTGGCGCGAGGCGTGCCCGCTGCGTCTCGCCCCCACCACCTCGACGCTGCAGCAGCTGGTGGTGGGCGACATGATCGCCATCGGGCTGATGAGCGACGCCAAGTTCTCGGCCGGCGATTTCGGCCTGTTCCACCCCGGCGGCAAGCTGGGCGCGCAGCTGATGCGCGTCGAGGCCATCATGCACAGCGGCGATGCGCTGCCCCTCGTCGCCCACGACACGGCGATGAGCGAGGCGCTCATCGTGATGAGCCAGAAATCGTTCGGCTGCGTCGGCGTGATGCGCGACGGCGTGCTGATCGGCATCGTGACCGACGGCGACCTGCGCCGCCACATGTCGCCGGAGCTGTTGAAACGCCCCGCCGCCGACGTGATGACGCCCCGCCCCGCCACCATGTCGCCCCATGCGCTGGCCGCCGAGGCGCTGAAAGAGATGAACGCGCGCGCCATCACGAGCCTGTTCGTGACGGAGGCCGACCGCCCCATCGGCATCGTCCACGTGCACGACCTCCTGCGCAAAGGCGTCCGCTAGCCGTGCAGCTCCAGTTCGCCCGCAAGGCCGCCGCCGCATGCCGGCCGTCCCGTCATGGCACGATGGCAGACCCGTCGCCGGCCCGTGCCCTCAGGCGCTGTCCGGGCGCCGGGCGCATGGCGCCCGCCCCGACGACCGGGACCGCTCGCACATGACCGCGCCTGCCAATCCCAATGCCAGTGTCCGCGTCGGCGATGTCACGCTGGACAATTCCGGCCCGCTCGCGCTCATCGCCGGACCCTGCCAGATGGAATCGCGCGACCACGCCTTCGACATGGCCGGCGCGCTGAAGGAACTCACCGGCGAGCTCGGCATCGGCCTCATCTACAAGACCAGCTTCGACAAGGCGAACCGAACCTCGCTCAAGGGCCGGCGCGGCATGGGGCTGGAGGCCTCGCTGCCGGTGTTCGCGGCGCTGCGCAGCGAGCTCGGACTGCCGGTCCTCACCGATATCCACACCGAAGCGCAGTGCGGCATCCTCGCCGAGGTCTGCGACGTGCTGCAGATCCCCGCCTTCCTGTGCCGTCAGACCGACCTTCTGATCGCCGCGGCGCGCACGGGACGCGTCGTCAACATCAAGAAGGGCCAGTTCCTGGCACCCTGGGACATGGCCAACGTGCTCGCCAAGGTGACGGAAAGCGGCAACCCCAACGTGCTCCTCACCGAGCGCGGCGCCTCGTTCGGCTACAACACGCTGGTGTCGGACATGCGCGCGCTGCCGATCATGGCGGCCATGGGCGCGCCGGTGGTGTTCGACGCCACCCATTCGGTGCAGCAGCCCGGCGGCCTGGGCGGCGCTTCGGGAGGCGACCGGCGCTTCGTGCCGCCGCTTGCCCGCGCCGCGGTGGCGGTGGGTGTCGCGGCCGTATTCATCGAAACGCACGAGGATCCCGACAATGCCCCCTCGGACGGTCCCAATATGGTACCACTGAGCGAGCTGCGCGGCCTCCTGGAGACGCTGATGGCGCTGGACAGAGTGGCCAAAGGCTGATCGGAGGCAGGCGGCGCGGCACCCTGACGCGCCCGCCCAAGCCTCTGTGACGGCCGCACAATGGCGGTTTCACGCCGCGAAAAGCGCCAGCCATCTTGCGTCCGTCACACAACACGTTACTAGAGCACCCCAGAGATTTGAGCACCCGATAGGACATCGCCCCATGGCAAACGCAACCGGACAAGTCCAACAGGTGATCGGCGCCGTCGTTGACGTGAAGTTCAAGGACCATCTGCCGGCCATCTTGAACTCGCTGCACACCGATAACAACGGACAGCGCCTCGTCTTGGAGGTCGCGCAGCACCTGGGCGAGAACACGGTGCGCACCATCGCGATGGACGCCACGGAAGGGCTCGTGCGCGGCCAGGAGGTGTTCGACACCGGCACCCCCATCGAGATGCCCGTCGGCGACGGCACCCTCGGCCGCATCATGAACGTCATCGGCGAGCCGATCGACGAGGCCGGCGAGATCAAGCACGACACCACGCGCCCGATCCACGCCCCCGCCCCGTCCTATGTGGACCAGTCGACCGAATCGGAAATCCTCGTCACCGGCATCAAGGTGGTCGACCTGCTCGCCCCTTACGCCCGCGGCGGCAAGATCGGCCTGTTCGGCGGCGCCGGCGTCGGCAAGACGGTGCTCATCCAGGAGCTCATCAACAACGTCGCCAAGGCGCACGGCGGTTATTCGGTGTTCGCCGGCGTGGGTGAGCGCACCCGCGAGGGCAACGACCTCTATCACGAGATGATCGAGTCGGGCGTGAACAAGGCCGGCGGCGGCGAGGGCTCCAAGTGCGCCCTGGTGTTCGGCCAGATGAACGAGCCTCCCGGCGCCCGTGCCCGCGTGGCGCTCTCCGGCCTCACGGTCGCTGAGCACTTCCGCGACCAGGGCCAGGACGTGCTTTTCTTCGTCGACAACATCTTCCGCTTCACGCAGGCGGGCTCCGAGGTGTCGGCGCTTCTGGGCCGCATTCCCTCGGCGGTGGGCTATCAGCCGACGCTCGCCACCGACATGGGCGCCCTGCAGGAGCGCATCACCACCACGCAGAAGGGCTCGATCACCTCGGTGCAGGCCATCTACGTGCCCGCCGACGACCTGACCGACCCCGCCCCCGCCACCTCCTTCGCCCACCTCGACGCGACGACGGTGCTCAACCGCGCCATCTCCGAGAAGGGCATCTACCCGGCGGTGGACCCGCTCGACTCCACGAGCCGTATGCTGTCGGCCGCGATCCTCGGCGAGGAGCACTACAAGACCGCCCGCGCGGTGCAGGAAGTGCTGCAGCGCTACAAGTCGCTGCAGGACATCATCGCCATTCTGGGCATGGACGAGCTTTCGGAAGACGACAAGCTCAGCGTCGCCCGCGCCCGCAAGATCGAGCGCTTCCTGTCGCAGCCCTTCCACGTGGCGGAAGTGTTCACCGGCAAGCCGGGCGTGTTCGTCGACCTCGCCGACACCATCAAGGGCTTCAAGGGCCTGGTGAACGGCGACTACGATCACCTGCCCGAGGCCGCCTTCTACATGGTCGGCACCATCGACGAGGCGATCGAGAAGGCCCGGCAGCTCGCCGAAGCCGCGTAACGGGTGTTCCGCCCCGATGCACCCTGCTGCGCCAAGCTCGCCGAAGTCTTGGCCGGCCCGGGCCGCGGGGCGGAACCCACCCTCTTTCTCGATGACGACGAGCAATTGACCATGGTCATCGGGATGATCGACACGCCGAGCGGACTTGGTCTCTACGACCACGCCGTCCACTACTGCCCCTTCTGCGGCGCGCCGGTTGGACCGCCCGCAGCCGAGATCCAAGCGAAGGCAACAAACTGATGGCCACCTTTCACTTCGAGCTCGTTTCGCCCGAATCCCTGCTCATCTCGGCCGAGGTGGACGAGGTCAGGCTGCCCGGCGCGGAAGGCGAGTTCCAGGTCCTTCCCGGCCATGCGCCCGTGCTGGCCCTGCTCGGCCCCGGCATCGTCGAGGTGAAGGGCGGCGAGGCCGGCGCCAAGCGCATCTTCATCGACGGCGGATTCTGCGACGTGAGCCAGAAGGGCTGCAGCGTGCTGGCCGAATCGGCGGTGGACGTGGCCGAGGCCGGTCCCCGCATCGATGCGATCATCGCCGAGGCCGAGAAGGACGCCCAGCTTCTGGAGCACGCTCCGCTCGACGAGGCCAACCGCCGCATTGCAACGCTGCGAAGCGTCCGCGCGTTGGTGTAGGTTGGCGCGGGGTCCGGCCGCTGCCGCGGACGGGCCGCCCGCCACCCAGGCCACGGAGACGATGATGACGCGCGCTGCAGCCCTCCTCGCCAGCTTCCTGATTGCCGCGCCGGCGCTTGCGCAGACCGAGACCAAGCCGGCCACCGGCGCGCCCGCACCGGCGCCCGCCGCCGCCCCGGCCACCGAGCCAAGCTCCGACATCGATCGCGTCCGGGCCGATTTCCGCGCCCGGTTCGTTGACTACGACGAACGCCTCAAGGCGCTCGAGCGGCGTATCGAGGCACTGGAAAAAGAGCTTGTCGACGATGGCGAGCGGGACGCCGGCCTGACGCCCGCGGACAGCAGCGCCGCCGCGACGCCGGCGCCGCAGGGCACACCCGCCGCGACCGCGCCCACCCCCGCGCCCAAAGCGCAGTAAGCCTACTCCGCGGCGATGGTTTGCAGGCCGCCGGTGGTTGCACTGGCGGACGCGTTTCGCGCCGCCACGATCTTCGCGTCGATCGCCTTGAGCACCGAGCGGGAGAACGGGCCGGTGTGGGTATAGGCGGCCAGCGACAGGAAGACCGCCTCCAGCGTGTTGGAATTGCGCCGCAGCGCGTGGATCAGCGTGCCCCAGTAAAGCCGCTTGCCGCTCTTCGCCTTGACGCCCATGTGCCAGCTCAGGCGCAGGAACATGGTCGCATTCTTCAGGAAGCCGGAGCGGAATACGTCGATCTTGGCGTCGGGGAAGGCCATCAGATCGGCCATCCGGCGCACCCGCATGTGGTAGCGCTCGTCGTCGTAGATGCGCGCGACGACGGTGCGGAAATCGGTCAGAATCTCCTCGCGCGGGCGAACGGTGTCGAAGTTGAGGCCCTGGGTGCACTGGTCCGCGCCGATGGTGGTGTCGAGCACATCCACTGCCTGATCGTGCAGGCGCCCCTCGGCGGCGAGGCGGCGGGTGAGCTGCGTCTCGGGCAGTGCGTAGAGGAGGCCCACCATGGCGACGGGGATGGCGCAATCCTCGATCAGCTCCACGAGGGCATCGCCCACCGCGCCCTTCTCCTCGTCAAAGCCGATGATGAAGCCAGCCAGCACGGCCATGCCGTTGGCGTACACCTTGTGCACGCTCTCGGCGATGTCGCGCTTCATGTTCTGTTTCTTCCGGGTCGCATTGAGGACCACCGGATCGGGGCTCTCGATGCCGATGAAGACGCCGAGGAAGCCGGCCTTCGACATCAGCGCCATCAGCTCCTGGTCGTCGGCGAGGTTCAGCGAGGCCTCGGTGGAGAAGTCGAACGGCCAGCCGTTGGCCTCCTGCCAGGCGATCAGATGGGGCAGGAACGCCTTCACCGCCTTCTTGTTGCCGATCAGGTTGTCGTCCACGAAGTTGACGTGGCCGCGGTAGCCGAGCGCGTAGATCGCGTCCAGCTCGGCGAGGATCTGCGCGGTTTCCTTGGCGCGCGGGCGGCGGCCGAACAGCTCGATGATGTCGCAGAACTCGCAGGTGAACGGGCAGCCGCGCGAGTATTGCACCGTCATCTGCAGGTATTTGTCGCGGCGCAGCAGGTCGAACCGCGGCGTGGGCGAGCGCGTCACGTCGGCGGTGAACTTCTCCGCATCGAAGCGCTGGCGCTCGACGCCGCCGCGCCAGGCGGCGATGAACGCGTCGATGACGGTCTCCGCCTCGCCCACCACCAGGAAGTCGACATGCTCGTAGATGTGCGAGGAGGACATGATGTCCGGCCCGCCGGCCACCACCTTCTTGCCCATCGACTGGGCGAGCGCGATGACCTCGAGCAGGTCGCGCCGCTGCGGCAGCATGCCGCCGGTCATCACGAGGTCGGCCGCGGCGATATCGGCCGCGCCCACCTCCTCGATGTTGCGATCCTTGATCGTGATGTCCCAATCGGCCGGCAGCATGGCCGCGACCGTCGCGAGGCCGAGCGGCGGCATCGGGTATTCCGCGCCGTACATGCGCGAGGTTTCCTCGAAGGACCAGAACGAACCGCCCATGAAAAGGGGCTGGATCATCAGGACCTTCGGCGGCGTCAGGCGCGGGTTCGCGAGAGCGTCCCCCGGCGTGCCGCCTGTCGGATCGATCATCGTCATACACCACCCCATCAACTTGGATGCATCTTAGTTGGAGTTGCAGCAACCGTCACGGTTTAAACGCGTGGCTGCGACCGGGCTGGCATAACGATATCTTTATATCCTTGCACGACAGCCCCGGCGACCCTATACCCCCGGCAACGCTGAATAAGGGAACTGTTCATGGTGGACGTCGAATACGTCGTCAAAGACATCGAGCTGGCCGATTACGGCCGGACGGAAATCGATATGGCCGAGGTGGAAATGCCCGGCCTCATGGCCGTGCGCCAGGAGAATGCCGCCGCGCAGCCGCTGAAGGGCGCGCGCATCGCCGGCTCGCTGCACATGACCATCCAGACGGCCGTCCTGATCGAAACGCTGGTGGCGCTGGGCGCCGAGGTGCGCTGGGCCTCCTGCAACGTGTTTTCCACGCAGGACCACGCCGCCGCCGCCATCGCCGCCGCCGGCATCCCCGTTTTCGCCGTCAAGGGCGAGAACCTGACCGAGTACTGGGACTACGCCGACCGCATCCTCGACTGGGGCGACGGCGAGACCTGCAACATGATCCTGGACGACGGCGGCGACGCGACGATGCTCGTCATGCTCGGCGCCAAGGCCGAGACCGACGCGTCCGTGCTCGACAACCCGGCCAACGAGGAAGAGGAGGCGCTGTTCGCCACCATCCGCCGCCGGCTGGACAGCGACGCCACCTTCTACTCGCGCTGCCGCGACGCGATCCGCGGCGTCTCCGAGGAGACGACCACGGGCGTGCTGCGCCTCTACCAGCTGGAGAAGAAGGGCGAGCTCCCCTTCCCGGCCATCAACGTCAACGATTCGGTGACCAAGTCGAAGTTCGACAACAAGTACGGCTGCCGGGAAAGCCTGGTGGACGCGATCCGTCGCGGCACCGACGTGATGATGGCCGGCAAGGTCGCCATCGTGTGCGGCTATGGCGACGTGGGCAAGGGCTCGGCCGCCTCGCTGCGCGGCGCGGGCGCGCGTGTGCTGGTGACGGAGATCGACCCGATCTGCGCCCTGCAGGCCGCCATGGACGGCTACGAGGTGGTGACGCTGGACGAGGCCGCCCCGCGCGCCGACATCCTGGTCACGGCCACCGGCAACAAGGACGTCGTCACGCTGGACCACATGCGCAAGCTGAAGGACATGGCGATCGTCTGCAACATCGGCCACTTCGACAACGAGATCCAGGTGGCCTCGCTGCGCAACATGAAGTGGAAGAACGTCAAGCCGCAGGTCGACCTGGTGGAGTTCCCCGACGGCAAGCGCATGGTGCTCCTGTCCGAAGGCCGTCTCGTCAACCTCGGCAACGCCACGGGCCACCCCTCCTTCGTGATGTCCGCGTCCTTCTCCAACCAGACGCTGGCGCAGATCGAGCTTTGGACCAGCGCGGACAAGTACGAGAACAAGGTCTACGTGCTGCCCAAGCATCTCGACGAGAAGGTGGCGGAGCTGCACCTCGCCAAGCTGGGCGCCAAGCTGACGGAGCTGTCCGACGCGCAGGCCGCCTATATCGGCGTCGACAAGACCGGCCCCTTCAAGTCCGAAGCCTACCGGTACTGACCCGTGCTGCCGTTTCCGCCGCGCATTGCGGCGCTGCCCAAGACGATCCCCTTCGTCGGCCCGGAGCGCCAGGAGCGTGACCGGGGCGCGCCCTTCGCGGCCCGCCTCGGCGCCAACGAGAACCCCTTCGGCCCCTCGCCGAAGGCAATCGCGGCGATGGCGGAAGCGGCCCGCGGCGTCTGGCAATACGGCGACCCGGAGAACCACGACCTGATCGACGCATTGGCGGCGCACCACGGTGTGCCGCCTTCGCGGATCTCCGTCGGCGAGGGGATCGACAGCATCCTGGGCACCCTCGTGCGGCTCTTCGTCGACGACGGCACGCCCGTCGTCTCCTCCGCCGGCGCCTACCCCACCTTCCTCTACCATGTGCGCGCCGTCGGCGGCCGGCCCGTCCTCGTCCCCTACCGCGACGATCACGAGGATCCGGACGCCCTCATCGCCGCCGCCGCCGAGACCGGCGCCCCCCTCGTCTACCTCGCCAACCCCGACAACCCGATGGGCACCTTCCACGACGCCGCCCGCGTTGCGGCGATGGTCGAGGCGCTGCCGTCCACCGCGCTCCTGGTGCTGGACGAGGCGTACGGCGAGTTCGCGCCCGCCGGCGCCCTGCTGCCGGACGATTTCGCCCATCCGCGCCTCATCCGCCTGCGCACCTTCTCGAAGGCCTACGCGATGGCGGGCGCACGCGTCGGCTACGCGCTCACCAGCGGCGAGATCGCCTCCTCCTTCGACCTCGTGCGCAATCATTTCGGCGTCAATCGCCTGGCGCAGGCCGGCGCCCTCGCCGCCCTCGACGACGCCCCGTTCCTGGCCGGCGTCCTCGCCAACGTCGCCGCGGCCAAGACGCGCATCGGCGAGATCGGCGCGGCCCACGGCCTCAAGGCCTTGCCGAGCGCGACCAATTTCGTCGCCCTCGACACCGGCCACGACGGCGATTTCTCCCGCGCCCTCGTCGCTGCGCTGGCCCAGGAGGGCATTTTCGCGCGGATGCCGTTCGTCGCCCCGCAGGACCGCTGCATCCGCATCAGCGCCGGCCCAGAGGCGATGTTGGACGCCTTTGCCGCAGCCCTTGCGCGCGCCCTCGCCCGCCTTTCGACCTCCGCCGGCGCATAGCGGGCCAACGCGTTGTCCACCGCCGCCGAATTCTGCCTCGACGGTGTTGCATTCGCGCTGAGTGGCAGCTAGATCATGCGCCTCGCGGGCACGCCCCGCACGGCCGAACAGGCCACAGGCGCCGGTAGCTCAGCTGGATAGAGCACCAGACTACGAATCTGGGGGTCGGGGGTTCGAATCCTCCCCGGCGCGCCATCTCTTTAAGATCACCGGAAATCTGCCCTAACACCCTGAAGGGTAAAGACAGATCTGGGGTTCTAAAACCTTCGTTTCGACGGTATTCCAACCGACCGCCCCAGACGAGTTTCAGCACGGTCCGACGCATCTCCAGATGACCAGAATCCCAGAGTTGACGCGGGTTCGCGAGGAATGCGAGGGCGGTTCTAAGTGTTTGGTCGCAAGTCAGCTTGGGCTTGACGCCATCAGCGATTTTTTCCCGGAGCAGTAGCTTTTCCTTTTCAAGCGCGGAGATGCGGCCTTCATAAGCCGCGACAACGCTTGGCAGGCTTGCGTCCAACACGCGCTCCAGCAATTTACCGATATCTTGCTCGGCTTTGGCAAGCTTTGCCGACAGCGCTTTGGTCTGCTCCTGCTCCATAGCCAGGCGGCGCTCCCACAAATCCTTGAACATTCGCTCAGCGACACGAGAAAGCACGTCGCTGGGCGTCACGGATTCCAGAGCCGTTTGAAACTCGCCCTCCAGAACATCACGCCGGATCGACTTTCCATAGCTTGGGCATGCGCTCCGATTGTTCGGGCAAAGGTAGTAGGGATGATGAGCCGTGCGCCCTTTGGACCAGATGGTGATCATTCCGCTGCGCTCTGTCTAATTTCGACAGCGCTGATATTGACCTAGCCTTAGCCGAACTAGCCCCCACGGTTCAATCTGCGATCGCCTACCTGCTGGAGACCGAGTGAAGTGCCCCCCGTTTCGATCGGACAGCTGGCGTAAGCAGGAAGGCTCAAGGATATCCTTGAGGACGGGCTTATGTCGGAGGACTATCAGCGCATCGAGCTGATCACGGGGACGCGGCGTCGACGGTACTGGTCGACGGACGAGAAGCTGCGGATCATCGAGGAGAGCCTGGAGCCTGGCGAGACGGTCTCGTCGGTCGCCAGGCGCAACGGCGTCGCGCCGAACCTTCTCTACCGCTGGCGACGCCTGATGAACGAAGGAGGCGTCGCAGCCGTGGGATCGGACGAGCCGGTTGTGGGCAGCTCCGAAGTGAAGAAGCTCGAAGACAAGGTCCGCGAGCTCGAGCGCCTCCTCGGCCGCAAGACGATGGAGAACGAGATCCTGCGCGAGGCACTCTCCAAGGCACAGGCAAAAAAACCGACCTGGCGGCCGCTGTCGCTGCCGAAGGACGGTTCCCGATGAAACGCGTGGCCGAGGCGCTTGGCGTCTCCCGATCCAATCTCATCGAACGGTCGGGTGGCCGATCGAAGGCCCGTGGCCCGTACGAGAAGACCGGCGACGCGGAACTGCTGCCGCTCATTCGCCGCCTCGTCGACGAGCGGCCGACCTACGGCTACCGCCGCATCACGGCCCTTCTCAACCGCGAGCTGAAAACCTCGAAGAACACGCTTTGAGGACGATGGCGGTCTGCCCCGAGGCGTCGGCGCGTCGTCTCGGCAAGCGGGTGTGGTCCCCGGGTTGATACTGCGGCGGGTGCCCGCCCCACCGTGGGCCGCCGGTCAGGCGAGACCGGCGCGGCGCTCGTGGAAGACGAGGCGTCTGATGTTGTACGTGAGGTTGGCGAGGCCGATCTTGGCCTTGGCGCGGGCGATCCCGACAGTTCGGACCGTCAGCGCCATCGCTCCCTTCTGATGGGAGAAGACCGGCTCGACAGCGGCACGGACGGCCGAGCGAGTGGTATTGCCGCGGCGGATGTTCGGGGCCATCGGTCGCCCCTTCGGCTTGCGGCGGTGAACCTCGCTCTTGAAGCCATGGGCGTCCATGAACCCCTCGTTCGCCTTCGATCGATAGGCGCTGTCGGCCCACACGGTCGAGGCGGTATTGCTGCGGTCGAGCAGCCCCCGGCGCAGCATGGCGCCGTCGTGGGCGGCCGCGTCGGTCACGTCCCATTTGCGGATGAAGCCGTGCCGCTGGTCGATCGAGATGTGGTTCTTGTAGCCGAAGACGGGGATCGCGATGTCGGCGTGGCAGGTGCCGTCCTCGCGCTCGCGGGCCTTGCCAAAGACCAGCGTCCAGCGGGCGTCGCGGTCCTTCTAGCGTAGCTTTGCGGGATGGCCCTGCCACGCCTGCGGAACGCGGCCGGCCTTGATGTCGGCCTTCTCGCCGTCGCTGTTGCGCTGCTTCGGCGCTGCGATGAGGCTGGCGTCGACGATCTGACCGGACATGGGAATGTACCCGGCCTCGCGCACCGCGGCATCGAAGCGGGCGAACAGGCCCTCGATCGCGCCGGCCTTCGTCAGTCGCTCGCGGAAGATCCAGATCGTCTTTGCATCCGGCGCCTTGTCGGCGAGGCCGAGCCCAAGGAAGCGCATGAACGACAGGCGGTCGTTGATCAGGAACTCGGCGCGGTCGTCGGAGAGATTATTGCTGGCCTGGATCACGAGGATCTTGAACATCATCACCGGATCGAATGGCGGCCGGCCGCCTCTGGAGCGGTCGGAGTAGCCCAGCGCCGCCTCCAGCTCGGGGCGAAACATCTCGAAGTCGACGACCCTGGCAAAGGCGTCCAGCTGGTCGCCGAGATCACTCAGCCGCTGCAGACGATCCTCGACGTCGAAGAAACCCGGCTGTCCGCGCATCGCTCGCCTCCCGCCACGCCCAAAACCAGTCGGCCCGATTCGTGTGGGTTTTTCGAGGCGTTCAGCT
>JAUIJH010000252.1 GCA_030431335.1 Alphaproteobacteria bacterium | reverse complement strand
CATGATCAGGAAGGCGACCCACACGATGGTCAGCCACAGGTCGATGTACCATTCCGGCTCGGCATATTCCTTGGACTGGGTGACGCCCATCAGGTAGCCGGTGGCGGCGAGCACGATGAAGAGCTGGTAGCCCCAGAAGACGAACCAGGCGAGGCCCTCGCCGCCGAACAGGCGCGCGCGGCAGGTGCGCTGCACCACGTGCATGGCCGACGCGATCAGGATCGAGCCGCCGAAGGCGAAGATCACCGCCGACGTGTGCAGCGGGCGCAGCCGGCCGAAATTGAACCAGGGCTGAATGTTGAGGTCCGGAAAGGCGAGCTGGAAGGCGATGTAGACGCCGACCGTGAAGCCCGCGACGCCCCAGAACACGGTGGCGAGGACGCCGGCGCGGATGGGCCCGTCGATATAGCCCTCGGTGACCTTGGCGCGCCTGACGAGCGTCCCGTCCGCGAGCCATGAGAGCCGCCGTGCACTGAACACCACGACGATGATGGAGATGGCCGCGATGAGCCACATGTGCGTGGCGAACTGCGCGTCCCGTGCGAATGCCGCACCGATCAGCGCCAGCAGCGTGACGGCACCGAAAGCGTAGATGGTGGCGACGTTGCCCATTCAGTCTGCCTCGTATTGGGGCTCGCAATGCGGCGGGTTGCTGATGCCGCAAGCCCGACAGCACAGCGAGCCGGACGCTACGGATGGCGAAGGGGTCGTTCCTTGATCGAAATCAATGTTCGGCAGGCTTAGCGAAATGCACGCACCGGCGTGCCACCGTGTCGCGGTTTGCTGTTGCGAGCCTGCGCTCAATTGAGCGTGGGCGGCGTTCCCGCCGCGGCGCGCAATTGCATGATGTTGATGAGCCGCACGGTGCGGCTGCCTTCCAGGTCGATGATCTGGGCATCGCGCAGCGCCGTCAGCCGCCGGCTCACCGTTTCGATGGTCAGCCCGACGTAAGCTGCGATCTGCGCGCGGGTGATGGGGATCTCGATGACGTCGCCGTCGCTCAGCGCGTTCGAATGATGATGGCAGTCCAGCTCGGCCTGTCGCTCGGCGATGCGCAGGAGAAAGGTGGCGACCCGCTCGCTGGCGCTTTTCTGGCCCAGCAGCAGCATCCAATCCCGCGCGTGCTGCAGCGAGGCGAGCGACCGGTCGAGCAACGCACGCTGCAAGGTCGGGATTTCAGTCGACAGCCGCTCGAAGCTCTGCCGCTCGAACAGGCACAACTCGGTGTTGGCGATGGCGTGGATCGTCGTGTCGGCCTTGGCGGTGCGCGGATTGCCGTGAAAGTCCGACGGGAACAGCAGCGAGACGATCTGCTCGCGCCCATCGGGCAGCGACTTCTTCTCCACCAGCAGGCCGGAGAGGACGTTGCCGAACACGTCCGGCTCGCCTTCCATCACCACCATCTGTCCCGGTCCGAAGGTCCGCCGCCGCGACACGGCGTTGAGGGCGGTCAATTCGAGCGGCGTCAGCTCGGCGCACAGGCCTTTATGCCTGATCGCACACTGCTGGCAGGACAACGGCGTCGCGGGGAGTGGCACAACAAAGCCTTCGCTTCGGGCGAGGAAACATAATGCGCATCATAAACACAAAAATCGCGCCAGAGGGAGGGTGAGGCCGAATGGCGCAACGTTAGGGTGAAAATCGCGCGGTGATCGTGCCGAGCGGCGTGCCGTCGTAGCGGGCCGACCAGGCACTGCCGGCTGCGATCGGCCAGGCGTCCGTCAACGTGCCCGTGGAGACGATCTCGCCGGCGGCGAGGGCATTGTGCGGATCGTCCGCGAGGCTCGCAACGATGTGGCGCAACGCCGACAGCGGGCCGCCGAGAACGTTCTCGCCATGGCCGGTCTCCACCACCTCGCCGTCGCGGCTCAAGGTCAGCACCAGTTGCGGCAGACTCTGCGCCCACGGACCGACGGCGACGGGCGGGCCGATCAGGAGCCGCGCATGCAGCGCGTTGGCGGCAACGCAATCGGCCAGCGTGAAGCGCCAGTCCCGATAGATCGATTGGACGATCTCGAACGCCGGCGCGAACCACTCGACGCAATCGAGGAGGGCCGCTTCGTCCATGTCCGGCGTGGGGGCGCGGGCGAGACGCAGCGCCACTTCCGGCTCCAGTCGCGGCTCGCAGAAGCCGCCGATCGAGACCGGCTCGGCACCGAGCGACGCCAGGGAGCCGGCGGTCACCTCGCCCCACATCGGGCCGTCGACGCCGTAGCGCTCCCAGATCGTGCTGTTGGTGAAGCCGATCTTGCGGCCCACGGCCGGCTCGCCGCGGCGCGCGCGCACGTGGGCGGCGACGCGGTAGGCGCTCGCCATGTCGAAGCCGGGATAGCGGTCCGACAACGGCGAGATCTGCCGCCCGGCGGACAGGGCGTCCCACACTTCCCCGGCCAGCGCGGCCGGATCCGGCGTCTCGCTCACTCGGCGGCCGCGTCGCTGGCGGGGCGGGCGACGACGGGGGGCTGCCGCATCAACTGCAACGCCACCGTCAGTCCGACCAGCGCGAAGCCGGCGAGATCGGTGACGAGGCCGGGCTTGATGAGCACCAGAGCCGCCGCGATCAGCAGCAGCCGCTCGTACCAGCGCGCGCGGGTGAGGAGGTAGCCGACCATCCCGGCGGCGAGGCAGATGACGCCCACCGTGGCCGTGCAGAGCGAGACGACGATGCCGAACGTGTCGCCGATCAGCAGGATCGTCGGCCCGAACACGAACATGAACGGGATGATGTAGCCGGTCGCACCGAGCTTGAGCGCGGCAAAGCCCGTGTCCCACAGGCCGGCCCGCGAGATGCCGTTGGCCGCGTAGACCGCCATCGCCACCGGCGGCGTGATGGCCGACAGGATGGCGTAGTAGAAGACGAACATGTGCGCCGCCTCCACCATCACGCCGAGCTTGACCAGCGCCGGCACCAGCAGCGCCACCTGCACGATGTAGGCCGGTGTGGTGGGCATCCCCATGCCCAGGATGATGCCGGCGATCATGGTGAGGATCAGCGCCAGCACCAGGGAATCGCGCGACACGATGATGACGATGTGGGTGAACTCGGTGCCCAGGTTGGTCAGCGTGATGGTGCCCACCACGATGCCGGCGCAGGCGCACGCGAGCGCCACCGGCACCGTGTTGCGCGCACCCGCGATCAGCGCGTCGGTGATGGTGTCGAGGCGGATGTCCTTGCGCGTGGTGGAGCGCAGCATCGCCGTCGGGATCACCGAGACGATGCCCGCCAGCGCCGACAGGGGCGCCGAATAGCCCGCGAGCAGCACGCCGATGATGATGATGAGCGGCAGGAACAGGTGCCCGCGTTCCCTGAGCACGGTGCCCAGATGCGGCAGCTCGGAGCGCGGCAGGCCGACCATGCCGGTGCGCTTGGCCTCGAAGTGCACGGCCATGAACAGGGCGACGTAGTAGAGCAGCGCCGGGAACAGCGCGAAGGCGGCGACTTCGAGGTAGGAGATGCCGAGGAACTCGGCCATCACGAAGGCGGCGGCACCCATGATCGGCGGCATGATCTGTCCGCCGGTGGAGGCGACCGCCTCCACCGCGCCGGAAAAGCCCTTGCTGTAGCCGATGCGCTGCATCAGCGGGATGGTGAAGACGCCCGTCGTCATCACGTTGGCGGTGGCCGAGCCGGAGACGGAGCCGAACAGGCCGCTCGTCACGCAGGCCACCTTGGCCGGCCCGCCGGCGGCGTGGCCGGTGAGGCTCATGGCGAAGTCCATGAACAGGCGGCCGGCGCCGGACCGTTCCACCAGCGCGCCGAAGATGATGAACAGCACGATGTAGGTGGCCGACACGCCCAAGGGGATGCCGAAGATGCCCTCGGTGGTGAGATAGAGCTGGTCGAGCACCATCTGCAGGTCGAACCCGCGCCACAGCAGCGCGTAGGCGAGGAAGGCGGCGGCGGTGGCGGGCAGCGCCCAGCCCACGGCGCGCCGCGTCGCCTCCAGGATCAGGATGATGGCGATGCTGCCGAAGATGAAATCCTCGGTCCGCAGGTCGTCCACATAGTACATGCGGTTGACGATGTATTCGTACTGCACGATCGGATAGATCGCCGCGGCGAGCGCCAGCAGCAGCAGCACGATGTCGAGGATGTTGGGGTTCTTGCGCTCGCCCTTATAGAAAAAGCCGGGCAAGGACAGGAACGCCAGCACCATCACGAAGGCGAGATGGATGGCGCGGAAGATCTGCGCGTCCGGCGGGCCGAAAAACGCGACGAACAAGTGGTAGCTCGACATGGCGAGTGCGACCGCGCAGAACGCGGTCGCCCCCCAGTTCGCCAAAAGCTTGCGCACCATGGTGGCTATGGGATCCGGCGCCTAGCTGGCGCCGTTCTCGCTGTAGAAACGCGCCGCGCCCTCATGCATGGGAACGCCGATGTCGCGCGCCATCGTCTCCGGGGTGGCATTGCCGACGGCCTTGGCGATGGCGCTCAGGTCGGGCACATGCTCGGAGAGGCTCTTGAGGATGTTGTACACGATGTCCGCATCGAGCGAGCAGCGCGCGATGATGTGCGTCGCATAGCCGATGGTGTTCACGTCGGCATCCTGGCCCGGATAGCTGCCGGCGGGGATGACGATCTGCTTGTAGCCCGGATTGAGCTCCTGCATCTTCGCCAGATACTCGCCCTCGATGGGAACCACCTTGATGTCGCGAGCCGAGGCGAGGTCCATGACCGCGCCGGCGGGCACGGTGGTGCCGAGGGTGAAGAAGTCGGCATTGCCGTCCTTCATCAGCGACACGGCGTCGGTGTAGGAACCGTGGTTCACGCGGGGCAGGTCGTCGTAGGACAGGCCCTGCGACTGCAGCATATGTGCGGTGATCGCTTCGCCCGTGTTGCCCTTCGGCTGCACGGCGGCGGCCTTGCCGGCAAGGTCGCCCGGCGAGTTGATGCCGCTGTCGGCCAGCGCGATGACCTGGAAATATTGCGGATAGAGCGTCGCGACGTTGCACACGTCCGTCGCCTTGGTCTCGAACGGCGCGTTGCCCTGGATCGCGTCCACCGTGGACACCGAGTTGGCGAAGCCGAGGTCGACCTTGCCGGACTCGACGGCCTTCACGTTGGCGATGCCGGCGCCCGGCAGCACCTGGACGCTCACCCCGTCCATCGAGTTCTGAACGATGTTCTGAATCGCGCCGCCAAGCGGATACCAGGAGCCGCCCTGCGGCCCGGTCATCAGCTTGAGATCTTGCGCCATCGCCGGGCCGGCCGCGCCGATTGCGAGCGCCGTAGCAGCGGTCAAGATGGATACTCTCATCGGTCGTACACTCCCTATGTGTTTTGATTCTGCTTTGATGCAGTTCGCGCCACTGTGCGGGGAATGTGTCGCCAAAACAACCCGCCGCTGCTAGTTGCTATAGCAACTGGTCGCCACCGTAAGGCGGTGCCGAGATGAGAACGCGAAAGGACAGCGATGACGATCGAGCTCTACACCTGGGGAACGCCGAACGGCAAGAAGGTGTCCATCATGCTGGAGGAAGTGGGCCTCGAGTATAAGGTCCACCCGATCAACATCGGCAAGGACGAGCAGTTCGCGCCAGAGTTCCTGG